>JAFUVM010000089.1 GCA_017483665.1 Bacteroidaceae bacterium | reverse complement strand
ATCATCCGCTGAAATCGCAGAACATTTTGGGTCAAGTGGCTCAACAATAGCACAGAAATCAAGAGTCATCAAGGACTTATTGAAGATAAGCAACGTCTTTGACCCTGATTTCTCTCTGAAGGAGATTGCCGATAACAATCCCTTCAATCATCTTGTGATGAGAAATGGATTCATTTTCTTTGATTAGTAAAAGGTACGGATATGATATTTGGAAAGAAAATAAGAGAACTCAGAGACGAGCAAGGAGTGTTGCAACGACAGTTGGCGGCACTATTAGAGATTGACACACCGATGTTCAGCAAAATTGAGCGAGGTGACAGACGGGCAAAGCGCGAACATGTAATCAAGCTCGCAGAGTACCTGCATCAAGACGAGAAGGAAATGCTGACATTGTGGTTAGCAGATAAAGTGCTTGATGCTGTAGGCGATGATGAACTTAGCAAGGATGCAATCACAATTGCGCAAGAACAGATTCAAAAGTGATAACAGCAAAACGGCAATTTGAAGTGTTAACAACTGCAAATTGCCGTTCCGTGGTAAAAAGTCTCTTTGCGTAAGCATTCGACCAAGTACAGGTACTAATACCTATATATAATAGCAGCTACAATTCCATTCGACTGTAGCTGCTATTGTGGTTCGCCCGACATGGGCATAATCTAACGGGTGCAAGTCCCCAGCGCGGCCTAATAGCGGCAAGCGCACAGCCAAAGACAAGGGTGTCCATTGTGAGATGGAATCTGAAGGAAGTCAGCGGCAAATCACTGGCCTGACGTACAGAAACTTGATACGAAGGCGTTTGCCCGTGGGTAAGACTGCCACAGAAGTCAAAGCCCCATAGCTATTCGGAACGGGTGGCGTAAATCAAGCAGGTATAAGTGTTTAGGACGACCGTCAAAATAGGAAAGAGTTTCTGTTACTGCTCCTATCACGTCATATAGGTACTTCTGTAAGGTCTCATCCATAAAGTGGCAATTTTGTTCTGTCAACATTGTGGCGGAAGATGGGATTGCGAATAGAAGACTCTTCCACCAAATCCACTGGGCGGCCCAGCTCTGATTCCAACGAATGTTTAAGACTGAAATAGTTGGTCACATAATCAGAAATGTCAGTCGTGTTAAAATGTACGAGGAAATCAATATCACTACTGGAATTAAAAGCAGAAGTCAGAACAGAACCGAACACATAAAGTCTTCGTACATTATGTTGCTTACAAAGTGCAGCTATTCGGTCAAAGGAGTTTGTGATAATCTGGTTCATGTACTAGAAAGCTTCTTTTTTCCACGATAAGGCCATCCCGGTCCGTCGCTATATATCGTAGGGACTCGGAGACAAAGGTACGTACTTTTTTGTATCCAAACAAATTTTCCTCCGTTTTTTTGCTCCTTTAAGGATAAAGATGTATCTTTGCGAAGAAATTGTAGGAGAAGGTTAAGTAAAAGTAAAAAAAGAAAAGAAGTAAACCCTTTTCACCTTTTCAATTTTTCACTTTTTCACCTTTTCTCCTTTTGTCGCCTGCGGCGAGAAATTTGTCAAAATTGGATATAAAATTATACAAATAGGTTTTTACTTTGATGAATTTTGAGTGTATTTTTGTTTAATTTCTGCGCGAAGCGCATCCCTAAAAGCCATTATTGCAAACACGGCACGCTCTTATTGCGGACACGGCACGCCCTTCTGAAATAAGCGCGAGGCTCTTCCGAAATAAGCGCGAGGCTCTTCCGAAATAAGCGCCTTGCTCTTCTGAGATAAGCGCGAGGGTCTTCTGGGATAATGCTGTTCGGAAGGAATGGAATCGAAATACTCGTCACTCGTCAGGATTCGTGTGTAAGGAACAAACTGTCAACAGATTAGAGGCTGACGAGTGCCTGATGAGCGTGTCAGGCTCTCGTCAGGGTCTTATCGACTGATTCTCTGGTTCTTGGATATGAATCCTGATGAGTGACGAGTAGTTTTGATTCCTGTACGTTGCGTTTGCATGATATTTCCCTTCATGTATAAAGAAATTGCCCGAATCGCTTGGCGGTTTGGATTTTTCTTTTTACCTTTGCGTTCGAAAAAACAAGTGGTTATGCAAATTGCCATCAATCCAGACATCTATCGCTCTGCACAGGCTTTTGCCACACAGCAGGGACTGAGCCTCAAGACAGTCATTGAGGATTTCCTCGTTCACTTTGCACGAGAAGGGAAACGGGTTGCCGACCAGACCGTTCCGGACGTAGTGCTCAGTCTGCTTGGTGCGGGTGAGCCGGTTCCAGAAGATGACTTGAACGGACGCAAGGCTTATTATCAGTATCTGGAGGAAAAGCACAAATGACCAGACTGTTCCTTGATACAAACATTGTTGTTGATTTGCTTGACCGTCGCGAACCATTCTGTCATGATGCTGTGCGCATTTTCACGATGGCATACAACAGGCAGGTGCAACTCTTTGTGTCGCCGATGACTTTTACCACAGCCTCGTTCCTCCTCCGCAGGCATGGCACGGAGGGAGTGCGCAGTTTGCTTTCAAACTTCCGACAGCTATCCCGTGTTGCCTCCGTCGGCGAACGGACTATCGACGATTCGCTGGCTTCGCAGTTCAAGGATTTCGAGGATGCTGTGCAGTATTATGCTGCTGTCAAGACAAAAGCGGACTTTATCATCACCCGCAACGGAAAGGACTTTGTTCATTCCCAAATACCTGTGATGACGCCATCTGAATTCCTTGCATTAAAATAAAGGCGGCGAATGCCATTTTTCCTCTCTTTTCCTGAGCTATGTGGGAAAAGTTTTGTATATTTGCAGCAGGAATGTTATTAAAATGAGGAATTAAGTATGAGACATTGGATGTTTCTGGCCTGTTTGCTTTGGACAGGCTTTGCATTTGCACGTACCGAACGGCTGACCATTCAGGGAGACCACGGGAAACTGGTGGCCGACCTGCAGACGCCCGACGTGATGCCGGGGAAGTGCCCCATCGTCATCCTGTGCCACGGCTTTACGGGCAACAGGAACGGCGGGCTGGAGGTCGGCATCGCCAATTCGCTGGAGGCGCTGGGCGTGGCTTCTATCCGTTTCGACTTCAACGGTCACGGCGAGAGCGAGGGCGACTTCCAGCAGATGACTATTCCCAACGAGATAGAGGATGCCCGCCATGTGTACGATTGGGTGAAGACCGACGGGCGCTTCGGCAAGATCGGCATCGAAGGCCATTCGCAGGGCGGCGTCGTGACGGCTATGCTGGCGGGACTGCTCGGTGGGAAGGCCCTGCAGGGCGGCGTCGTGCTGCTGGCCCCCGCGGGCGTGATTCGCGACGATGCCATCCGCGGACAGACCGGCGGTCAGCAGGGCAGTCTTGCCGACCCGCAGGACCCGCCTGAATACGTCGAGGTGTGGGGTCACCGCCTCGGACGCGACTACATCACGACGGCCTTCTGGCTCCCCATCTACGAGACGGCAGCAGGCTACAAAGGTCCTGCTTGCATCGTCCACGGCACCTCCGACCGCACCGTGCCCTACACCTACGGTCTCCGTTTCCACCAGATGTGGAAGAAGAGCGAGTGGCATCTGCTCGACCACTACGACCACGGCTTCGGTCCGCACCCCGAGGAGGCCGTGAAGCTCGCTGTCGCGTTCTTCATGAAGCAGCTCGGGCGCTGACATCCTTCCTTCCGCTAAACATCTGCACCCATGACGAAGTGGCTCCGAAACGTCTGGCACCTCTACTACGACGGCTTCCGCAGCATGACGCTGGGGCGGACGCTCTGGGCCGTCATCTTCGTCAAGCTGTTCGTCATCTTCGTCGTCCTGAAGCTGTTCTTCTTCCGTGGCTACATCAGGGAGCATGTGCATGAGGGCGGCGAAGCGGATTTCGTGGCATCGAAACTACTGGACAACTAACCTATACATTATATATATATTATGATTCACCTGCTAAATATCGACATGACGATGGTGGACTGGGCTCGGGCGCAGTTCGCCCTGACGGCCATCTACCACTGGCTGTTCGTCCCCCTGACACTTGGCCTGGCCGTAGTGATGGGCATCATGGAAACGCTCTACTACAGGAGCGGCAACGAGTTCTGGAAGGAGACCGCCAAGTACTGGCAGCGTCTCTTCGGCATCAACTTCGCGATGGGTGTGGCTACGGGCATTATCCTGGAGTTCGAGTTCGGCACCAATTGGAGCAACTACAGCTACATCGTGGGCGACATCTTCGGTGCGCCGCTGGCTATAGAGGGCATTGTGGCCTTCTTCATGGAGTCGACGTTCGTGGCCGTGATGTTCTTCGGATGGAAGAAAGTCTCGAAGGGTTTCCACCTGGCTTCCACGTGGCTCACCGGCCTGGGCGCCACCATTTCGGCTTGGTGGATTCTCGTCGCCAACTCATGGATGCAGCATCCCGTGGGACAGGCCTTCAATCCGGCCACCATGCGCAACGAGATGACCAGCTTCCTCGACGTGGCCCTCTCGCCCGTGGCAGTCGACAAGTTCGTCCACACCGTACTCTCCGCCTGGGTGCTGGGAGCCGTGTTCGTGGTGGGTGTCAGCAGTTGGTATCTGCTCAGGCAACGTCACGTAGAGTTTGCCCGCAGGAGCCTGAATGTCGGAGCCATCTTCGGCTTGATTGCCTCGATGCTGATTATGCTCTCGGGCGACCATTCGGCCTATACCGTAGCGCAGACGCAACCCATGAAGCTGGCAGCGATGGAAGGCCTCTACAAAGGCGGTCCCGACCAGTCGCTGACCATTATCTCGGGCATCAGTCCCTTCAGCCAACCCGACTACGAAGGGCAGGACGAGCCGCCGTTCAAGATTGGTGTGCCCTATGCCCTCTCGTTCCTGGCAACCCACGACTTCCACGGATATGTGCCCGGTGTGCGCGACTTGCTGGACGGCTACACGAAGGAAGACGGCACGCGCGAGTTGTCGCTGGAAGAAAAGATAGAGCGCGGACAGCGTGCCATCGCAGCCCTGCAGACGTATCGCCGGGCAAAGAAGGACGGAGCGCCCGATGATGTCCTCGCATGCCTTGCAGACAGAGTTCAGGCGGACATGCCCTATTTCGGCTACGGCTACGTGAAGGACCGCTCGCAGGTCGTGCCCTACATCCCCGTCTGCTTCTACGCTTTCCGTGTGATGGTGGGCGGCGGATGCCTGTTCCTCCTGCTGTTCGTCCTTGTCCTGTTCTTCCTCTACAAGAAGGACATCATGCAGGCACGCTGGCTGCTCTGGGGAGCTCTGTGCTGCATCCCTATTGCCTACATCGTCAGCGAAGCAGGCTGGCTCGTCGCTGAGTTCGGCCGTCAGCCCTGGACCATACAGGACATGCTACCCACCTGGGTAGGCGTCAGTCAGCTCGGCTCGCAGACCGTGATGATAACCTTCCTGCTCTTCCTCGTACTCTTCACTACCTTGCTGGCCGTAGAAATCAACATCATGTGTAAAGCCATAAAGAAAGGACCACAGTTATGACATACGCTTTCCTTCAGCACTACTGGTGCTTCGTCGTAGCATTGCTGGCAGCTCTGCTCGTCTTCCTCATGTTCGTACAGGGAGCCAACACGCTCATCTTCTCGCTTGGCCGCACGGCAGACGAGCGACGGCTGATTGTCAACGTCACAGGCCGCAAGTGGGAGTTCACCTTCACTACGCTCGTCACCTTCGGCGGAGCGTTCTTTGCCTCCTATCCGCTCTTCTATTCCACCAGTTTCGGCGGGGCGTACTGGCTCTGGATGATTATCCTCTTCTCCTTCGTGCTGCAGGCTGTCAGCTATGAGTTCCAGGGCAAGATGGGGAATCTGCTCGGCGTAAAGACGTTCCAGTGGCTGCTGGTGCTGAACGGCATCCTCGGTCCGCTGCTCCTGGGCGGAGCCGTCGCCACTTTCTTCACCGGCTCGAACTTCATCGTGGAGCGCGAGAATATCCTCAATCCCCTGGGTGACGGAGAGGGACCGGGCGTCATCATCAGCCGCTGGGCAAACGGTTCGCACGGGCTCGATGCCTTGCTCAACCTGTGGAACGTCGTCCTCGGTCTTGCCATCGTCTTCCTGGCCCGCATCCTCGGCTGCCTGTATATCCACAAGCAGGTGGACGATGCAGCCTTCGACGCTCACCATCGCATCATCCGCCCCCTCATGCGCAGTACATGGCTGTTCCTCGGTCTGTTCGTCGCTTTCCTTGTTCACGTCCTGACGTGCGAAGGCTATGCCGTCGACCCGCAGACCGGCCTCGTCTACATGGAACCGTTCAAGTACCTGCACAACCTCGTGGACATGTGGCCGTTGGCAGCTGTCTTGCTCATCGGCATCGTGTTCGTCCTCTTCGGCATCCTTTGGTCCATCACTCACAAGACGTACAAGCGCGGTTTCTGGGTCGTAGGTTTCGGCACCGTCGTCACCGTGACGGTTCTGCTCCTGCTCACCGCCTGGAACAATACCGCCTACTATCCCTCCACGGCCGACCTCCAGTCGTCCCTCACCATGCAGAACTCCTCGAGCAGCGAGTTCACGCTCCGCACGATGTTTTATGTCTCCCTGCTCATCCCCTTCGTCCTGGCATATATCGTCTATGTCTGGCAGGCTATCGACAAGAAGGAACTGACGGCAGAGGAACTTCATAACGATCACGCATACTGATGAAACGCCTGTTCCTCATTTTGCTCTGCCTGATGCTGCTGATGTCTTCGTCCGCCAATCCCGGATACTACGACTTCAGGAATTGCATCCAGTAACTCGACTTCGTGAACGTCATGACCTACGACATGTCCGGCCCGCCCAACCACCACTCCGCCCTGTACCGTGGCGGCAAGGTGGGCAACGGCTGGCTGGTGCAGTCGGAGTCCATCCAGAACCATCTGAAAGCAGGCATTCCCGCCAGCAAGCTCGTGATGGGGCTTGCCTTCTACGGCAACAGCGGCGCAGGCAGCCAGATCTCTTTGCAGGAAATCAAGAACGGCATAGCCAGCTGCAATATCTACATTGTGCCTTCCGCGGACGGAACCTGGCGGAAGGTTGTGAAATAAGTTCCCCTGCTTCGCTATTTTCCCAGGAACTCCCTTGCCTTGGCGAGTGCTACGTCGATGTGCGGACAGATGTGGTCGCCGTCCATGAGGTCGTAGAAGCGGGCCTTCTCGAGCTGGCTGTGCACCTTCGGATTCACGCCGGAGAGGATGACGTGGATGCCTTCTTCGTGGTTCATCTCGATGAGGTTCTGCAGGTTGTGAATGCCGGTGGAGTCGATGAAGGGCACCTTGCGCATGCGGATGATGCGGACCTTTGGCTTCTCGCGCCCGATGTTAGCCATCAGGTCGTCGAACTTGTTGGCAATACCGAAGAAGTACGGGCCGTTGATCTCGTAGACGGCACAGCCCTCGGGAATCGTCAGATGCTCCTCGTTCGCTGCCAGGTCCGAAGCATCGCCCAGGTCTATCTCGTCCTTGATGACAGAGATTTCTGTTGTCTCCATGATGCGCTTCATGAAGAGGGCGCAGGCCAGGATGAGACCGACCTCGATGGCAATGGTGAGGTCGAAGACGACGGTCAGCAGGAAGGTCACGGCGAGCACAATGACGTCGCTCTTCGGGTTCTTCAGCAGGCCGCGGATGGTGCGCCAGCCGCTCATGTTGTAGCTGACGATGACCAGTACGGCAGCCAGCGAAGCCATGGGGATGTATTCGGCGTAAGGCATCAGGAGCAGCAGGATGGCGAGCAGCACGACGGCATGGATGAGGCCCGCCACGGGTGTACGGCCGCCGTTGTTGATGTTCGTCATGGTGCGTGCGATGGCTCCCGTGGCAGGGATGCCTCCGAAGAGCGGCGTCACCATGTTTGCCACGCCCTGAGCGATGAGCTCCATGTTCGAGTCGTGCTTGTCACTGATTACGCCGTCGGCCACCGTTGCGGAAAGCAGGCTCTCGATGGCTCCGAGGATGGCTATCGTGAAGGCCACCGGCATGAGCTTCTGGATGAGCTCGAAGGTGATGCTCGGCACGACCATCTCCGGCAGCTGGGCCTGAATGTGGAAGCGGTCGCCGATGGTGTCGATGCCCTCGATGCCCTGTTGTTTCAGGATGAGAACGGCAATGGTCCCAAGCAGGATGCCCCACAGCGAACCGGGTATCTTGCCGAGGCCCGGCACCTTCTTCAACACCTTGGGCGAGAAGATGATGACCAGCAGCGAACCGATGGCGACGATGAAGTTCCAGAGGTTGAACGTGCCGATGTTCTGGGCATAGCTGATCCATTTGCCCACAAAGTCGCCCGGCGTCTTCAGGGGAATGCGGATGACTTCGCCCGTAGTGCTCACAGCCGTCTGCGTCAGACCGAGGATATCGCTGATTTGCGTTGTGAAGATGGTCAGGGCGATACCTGCCGTGAAGCCGATAATGATAGGGTAGGGGATGAACTTGATGACGACGCCGAGGCGGAAAGCGCCCAGCGCGACGAGTATCAGGCCAGCCAGAATCGTGGCGATGAGCAGGCCCTGCAAGCCATACTCCGGGTTGTTCACGATGCCATAGATGATGACGATGAAGGCACCCGTCGGGCCGCCAATCTGCACCTTTGTGCCGCCGAGCAGCGAGATGAGGAAGCCAGCCACGATGGCCGTAATGATGCCCTTCTCGGGTGTCACGCCGCTGGCGATGCCGAAGGCGATGGCAAGGGGCAAGGCCACAATGCCCACAATGATGCCTGCCATGAGGTCCTTCATGAACGTCTCGCGGCTGTAGTCCTTTAAGCAACTGATGATTCTTGGTGTCAATCCTTTCATTTCTTTTCTTTTTGAGCTGCAAAAGTAGAAATAATTCTTCATTCTTCACTCTTCATTCTTCATTTTTTCGTATCTTTGTGGGCAAATTATTAACTTAAATCAAATAAAACTATGTTTGAAGGTCAACCCAAAGGCTTATGGACAAAAGGCATTGCAGATATAAAGATTTGGAATCAATTAGCAAGATGTTATATACGCAATACTTCGATAACATGAGGTTAAGGTTAAAAAATATAGGCGACCTGTATTCTCAATCTTGTCTGATTAACGGATATAGCGGAGTTGTTTTAGCACATAATCTGCTGCTTGATATATATGAAACATAACATACAATTTGTTCGGTCCTAATTTAAGCACATGTAAATTGTATGAGAAAGACTTGGACGATTCTAATTCTTTTTATTCTCTGTCAAGCAATTCCCTTGAGAGCGGAAGAGAAAGATTTCTTGTTTAATATTCTAAAGCAAGAGCTGGCGTATTATTTTTCAGTCTTATCAAGGGACTCTGTTGCTGTTAGCTTAATCTCGTTAAATGCTTTGGAAGAGGAAAATGTCCTAGTGACAAGCGACAGAGGGTATGCAACTGAAGAAAAAAAATCATTTCGCAGATTAAAACCGGATATAAATTTCGCTGGTTTGGATGTTGGTAAGCAATTCAATCCTTATAGCTTGTCAGAAGTAAACTTTAATGACTATAATATTTCCACATTCGACTTGCCTCTAATTGATGACTCTATTTCTGTAAAAGAAGTTATTTGGGACGCATTAGGCCGGAAATATAATGGAAAGAGGTCTGCTCTGAAATCAGAGTCAAAATGGGTGGTAGGGAAAAAAGCTTTGAACCTGACAGAAAAAGGCGAAAAATACTATGAAGCTCCACTCCCGGAAAAGGAATTCGACACAAAAAAATGGCGAACTTTGCTCAATAGTGTTACGAGGCAGAAAAGAGGAATGGCATCGACGATATGTAAGGCGAGCATAGAATACCAGAAACAAAGGAAATACATTATGAAATCAGATGGCACCGAGGTCGTACAAAATCGCATAACATATTGGATTACGCTGACGGCTTCGGTTTTTGATGAGAATAATGTCGAATGTTCTTTGAATAAGGAATACTTAGTCTACGACGAAACAGAACTGCCTAACAGAATTGAATTGCGGGATGCAATGGAAAACCTGGTTGCTCGCGCTGAGGCATTGAGCAAGGCTCCAATGGCCGAAGCATATTGTGGTCCTGTCCTTTTCTCCGGCTCTGCTTGTGGAGTGTTGTTTCATGAGGTCATAGGTCATCGTCTAGAAAAGAATGATTCTGATTTTACACCAATGAGGGGCAAGAGTATTATGTCGGACGAAATAAGCCTGGAATATGCCCCAACCACAAAAACATACAAAAATCAGCCCTTAAATGGATATTACCAATATGATGATGAAGGTAAGTCTGCAAGGAATATAGTTTGTCTGAAGAATGGAGTCTTAAATAGTTTCCTTTCTGATAGCATATTTTTAAATGATAAATATGTTTCAAGCGGGCATCAACGAGCATCTTTTGGCTTATCTTCAAAGCATAGACAATCGAACATGTTTGTTGATGTGTCTCATCATTACAGTGAAGAACAACTTCGCAACTTGCTCATCCAAGCTTTGAAGCAAGCTGATTTGGAGTATGGGTACTACGTACACTCCGTTAAGAGTGGTTGGACTATGGAAGGTGGCCACGATGGTATTTCGTCATTCAATGTGCTCCCGACAGAAACTTATAAGGTATATGCTGATGGCCGTCCTGATTTGTTGGTGCGTGGTGTGTCTATTATTGGAACTCCCTTGTCTGTCTTAGAGCACGTCGCGGCAGGTGGCGGCAAAATAGAAGTATTCAATGGTAGATGTGGATCTGAGTCTGGTTGGATTCCAGTCTCGGTTGTGTCTCCTATGTTATATGTTTCTATGATAGAAACCCAAAGTGTCCCATATGAACAATCAGATAGGTATGTTCCCTTCAATTTAACGTTGGGTATTACGGAAAATGTTGCTGGTACAGATATAGACTCTCTTATTTTTAAGGCAATGACGGATGAAATAAAACACAGCATGGACAGTCTTAGACATTCAGACGATTCCCCTCCTTTTTTTGTCGACTATGCAATACGTCGCCAGGCATCAGTTACCATAGAATCCTCATTAGGCTCCTGCAATCAGTTTGAGTCGAAAGGGCTAAAAAACAAGGGCTTGGTTATGGTCCTTTCCGGTGACAGCATGAGGACTACATATAATGGATCTGACAGAGGACAGCCGTTTGATTTGCCCGATGACATAAGTTATTGCCATATGCGAGAAGAGCTATGGAAGCATTCGAAGAGGCAGTTTGTGAGGTCTGGTAGGAAAAACCAGTTTCATAATGTAGGTAGGCTGCAGACGTTTATCGACGATAATATCCCGGAGTGGCCGAAAATGCCCTCAAAGAAGATAGTTGAGGAGTCAGCCATAAAAAACTGGCAAAATGATGCAAGTTATATGAAACATATTGCCGATACCCTTTCGGCGGTATTTATGAGCTATCCTGATTTGTATCGGTCGCGGGTTAGAATAGAACAGAATTATGCTGATGTGTACCGTACGACTTCTGAAGGGTTGATCATGCGTACGCCTATAAAGAAGATTTTCATAAGAATTTATGCAGATGTCGCCACTTATGATGGAAAATCATTGAGTGAGAGCGAACACCTCCATGCATATGATGTGGAAGACCTGCCTCCAGTAGATTCCTTGATAAAAACAACAATTAGATTTGCTGAACATGTCAGACAACGTGCAAAAGCCACAGTAGCCGATGAAAGGAACTACATCGGACCTGCATTATATGTGAATTCTGATGCTGAGGATGCCCTACTTGAAGAATATGTCGGACATGTAAACATTTTCAACTTTATTTACTGCGGTTTGAATTTAAGCTCCAGGAGATATTCTGAGTCATACAAAAAAGTCGGAAGCCAAGTGGTTAATGATAAAATTACTGTACGTCAGTTGGGTACAGACTCCATCTATAATGGTCACAGACTATTTAGATATCAAAGATATGATGCTGATGGTATTTCACCCAAATCGGTTGAATTGATACGGAAGGGCATTTTACTAAATCAATTGGCAGGAAGAATACCATCGCCAAGAGTATTGGAATCAACAGGAAATGAAAGGTTATTAGAAAATTGGAACGTAACAGGGTCTTATATATCCAGATTTAACTGTGGAACTATACAAATTTCATTCAGCAAGGCAAAAAGTGAAAAATACTTAGCGAAGAGATTAATTAAACAGGCGAAGACATTGGGGCTTGAATATGCATATATCTTGCAAGGCAGAGGACGAGTATCTCGTGTCAATGTAAAAACGAGACGTAAGGAAGATCTCAGATTGGCATGTTTTGATCGTCCGACAAGACTACAATTAATGGGGGATGTTATGGCTTCTAAAGAGGAAAGGGTGAATTACTATAGGTCTGTGATACACCCCCGAACATTGTTCTTCCCATTAATGGATTTACATTTTGATGACATCAGGTATTCTTCTTTCTGCGACAGATTTATGATTATAAGACGTTGACATGTTTTTCGTGTTTTTTCGCAGCCCAAGTAGAAATAATTCTTCATTCTTCACTCTTCATTCTTCATTTTTTCGTATCTTTGCATGGAATTTATTAACTTAAATCAAATAAAACTATGTTTGAAGGTCAACCTAAAGGCTTATGGACACTTGCCCTTGCCAACACCGGCGAGCGCTTCGGCTACTACACGATGCTCGCTGTCTTTGCACTCTTTCTCGGTGAGAATTTCGGCTTTGCCGCAGGCACGGCCAGCGAAATCTACACCTGGTTCCTGACTGCCGTCTACTTTCTCCCCCTCATCGGTGGCATGGCTGCCGACCGCTGGGGCTACAGCAAGATGGTCGTCATCGGCATCATGATTATGTTCCTCGGCTATCTGCTGCTGTCCGTTCCCCTGGGAGGCGGCACCGTAGCCATCGCCGCTATGGGCGCGGCCCTGTTGCTTGTCAGCCTCGGCACCGGCCTCTTCAAGGGCAACCTGCAGGTCATGGTGGGCGACCTCTACAACGCCCCGGAGTTTGCCGACAAGCGCGACTCGGGCTTCTCGCTCTTCTATATGGCTATCAACGTGGGCGCCCTGTTTGCTCCCACCGCAGCCATCAAGATTATGGACTGGGCACAGACGTCGCTCGGCTACTCGAAGGCTGACTCCTATCACTTTGCCTTTGCCGTCGCCTGCGTGTCGGTCATCGTCTCCATCCTGATTTACTTCCTGGGCAGAAGCACGTACAAGCAGGTGCTCAAGAGCCCCTCTCCCTTAAAGGAGGACAAGAAGTCTTCCGCTGCAGGAGAAGCAGAGGGCCTCTCGCCTGCTGAGACGAAGGAGCGCATCATCTGCCTCTGCCTCGTCTTTGCCGTAGTCATCTTCTTCTGGATGGCGTTCCATCAGAACGGCTTGACCTTGACATGGTTCGCCGATGAGTTCACGGCCCGCTCCGCCACGGGCATCACCGGCATGGAGTTCAACGTGGTGAACCTCATTTGGTGCATCCTCATCGTCTACGGCGTCTGCGGTCTGCTCAGCGGCGGCAGCTCGAAGTCGAAGATCATCAACACTCTGCTCATCATCTGCCCTGCGGCTATACTTTATTATAATTATGTACAGACGGCAGGCGAGGTCGTGACAGTCGACGCCCCCATCTTCCAGCAGTTCAATCCTTGCTTCGTGGTAGCCTTGACGCCCGTCAGCATCGCCCTCTTCGGATGGCTTGGCAAGAAAGGCAAAGAGCCCAAGGCTCCCGTCAAGATTGGTCTCGGCATGCTCGTTGCAGCCTGTGCCTATCTGCTCATGACGGTCAGCAGCATCGGCCTGCCTGCAACCGACCACCCCAACCACGTCTATGACTTCAACCCCAACCTGCTTGTCAGCACGTACCTCATCCTGACCTTTGCCGAGCTGCTGCTTTCGCCCATCGGCATCTCGTTCGTCACGAAGGTAGCTCCCCCGAAGTACAAGGGCATGATGATGGGCGGCTGGTTCGTCGCAACGGCCCTCGGCAACAAGCTTGTCAGCATCCCCGGCCACATGTGGGACATGCCGCTCTACATCGTTTGGGGCACCCTGATGTGCATCTGCCTGCTTGCCGCCCTCTTCGTCTTCTCGATTATCAAGAAGCTGAACAAAGTAGCGTAGTAGGGCCAGAAAAGGGTAAAAGTTGAAAAGTAACTATTCAGCGAATAGCGTCAGCCTATAACTAATGAAATGAAAAGAAACGAATTAGAATAATTAGAATAAAAACTATCAGCGAAGAAGAAGAATACTTCCCTTTCGCGAGCTTATTATTATCATTATTCCAATTCGT
>JAFUVM010000088.1 GCA_017483665.1 Bacteroidaceae bacterium | reverse complement strand
TTCCCAACAGCACAGGTGCTGTCAAGGCTATCGGTCTCGTTATCCCTGAGCTGAACGGCAAGCTCATCGGCGCTGCTCAGCGTGTTCCCACTCCCACAGGCTCTACCACCATCCTGCACGCTGTCGTAAAGGGTGAGGTTACCGTAGAGGGTATCAACGCTGCCATGAAGGCCGCTACAAACGAGAGCTTCGGCTACACCGAGGAGAAGCTCGTCAGCAGCGACATCATCGGCATGAAGTTCGGCAGCCTCTTCGACGCCAACCAGACCATGGTCAGCAAGATGGAGGACGGCAACAGCCTCGTACAGGTTGTCAGCTGGTACGACAACGAGAACAGCTACACCAGCCAGATGGTTCGCACCATCAAGTACTTCGCTGAGCTCTAATCTGCTCCGGCCCTGAGGTCGGCAATCAGACAAAACCACGCGAGGGTGTGTCGCAAACAAGCGGCGCATCCTCTTTTTGGTTCCCGCAGACGAAGAAATAATTCGAATTGCTTGGCGGTTCGGATTTTTCTTTTTAACTTTGCCGTGAATCTGACGAAACGATGTTTACTAATACATGTTAATTAAAAGATATGACAGCCACACAACCAACAGTATTCAACGTCGGACAACTCCACATCCTGGAGATGCTGAACAGATGTAACACAGAGGAGTCACTGGAGGCTCTGAAGAAAGCCTTGTTCGACTTCTACTCCAAGGAGGTGAGTGCGGAAGCCGACCGTCTGTGGGAATCCGGTGTCATCAGCGACGAGAAGATTGAGGAATGGGGGAAGCAGCACATGCGGACACCTTATATCCATGCCTGATGAGACGGGTTGTCATAGATACCAACTGCCTTCTGATGTGTGTGTCGGCAAAGAGTCCATACCACAGGGTGTGGACAGACTTCGTAGAGGGTAGGGTGTCCTGGTGCGTTTCCACTGAGATTTTGGCTGAATACATGGAAATCCTCAGCAAATATACCAATCCTTGGTTTGCAGAGGTCGTGGTCAATACCATTGTAAATAATGCTACGACGGTCAGGGTGGCACCATCCTATTTCTTTCACCTGATACAGGCAGATCCGGACGACAATAAGTTTGTTGACTGTGCCATTTGCGGCAATGCAGAGTACATCGTCTCAAACGACTCCCATTTCAGAATCCTTAATACCATAAGCTTCCCGAGAGTTAAAGTTATAAGGATAGAGGATTATTAGTCAAACCGGCCCCAATCCGCCTTCAATTGCAGGAAAGAAATAAAAACAGCGATGCCCTTCCGACAGACAAATGTCGCAGGGGCATCATTGTCTCGGCATCCGAGAAAGGTCTGTAATAGCAGAAAAATATGCTGCCTCAAGCAGAAAAATGCGGAAGAGCAATGCGATGTGACAAATAATTTGTAACTTTGCAGGAGAAAAATACTGAAAACATGAAATACGACTTCGACGAAATCGTTCCGCGCAAGGGAACGGATGCAATTAAGATAGACCGCGTGAAAGACGAGTGTGGCAGCGACGACCTCATCCCGATGTGGGTGGCCGACATGGACTTCCGTACACCGCCCTTCGTCATGGAAGCCATCAGGAAACGCATGGAGCATGGCATCCTGGGCTACACCTGCCAGAATCCTCCCTACTACGAGAGCATCTGCCGCTGGAACAAGGCGCAGTACGGCGTGGACATCACACGCGAGATGCTGTGCTACGTGCCCGGCGTGGTAAGCGGCATCTTCCTCGCTGTGCAGGCCTTCACCGAGAAGGGCGACCGCATCCTCGTGCAGGAACCCGTCTACCATCCCTTCACCTTTGTGCCCGAAACCTGCCAGCGCCAGGTGATACAGTCCCCGCTGTGCCGCACGGAGACCTCCTTCGCGATGGACTTCGACCAGCTTCGCAAAGACATCAAGGGCTGCCGGCTCATGGTGCTCTGCAACCCCCACAACCCTGGCGGCATCTGCTGGTCGGAGGAAGACCTGCGGCAGGTGGCACACATCTGTGCCGAAGAGGGCGTGGTCGTCGTGAGCGACGAGATACATTGCGACATGCTCTACCACAGGCGCCGGCACATCCCCTTTGCCAGCGTCAGCGACGAGGCACGCCGCATCAGCATCACCCTGCAGGCTCCCACCAAGACCTTCAACATGCCCGGCATCGTGGCGAGCCATGCCATCGTCTACGACGAGAAGCTCCGCGAGCGCTACTTCAACTACATTTGGGGCACGGACCAGGACCTCGGCAATGTCTTCGCCTGCGACTGCGTGATGGCCTGCTATAGCGACGAGGGCCGCGAGTGGAAGCAGCAGATGCTCGACTATGTGCAGGGGAACATCGACCTCGTCGTCGAGCGTTTCGCAGCAGAATGTCCGCAGATACGTCCCATCGTGCCCGAGGCCAGCTTCCTCGTCTTCCTCGACTGCACGGCGCTCGGCTTCAAGACACAAGGCGAGCTGGAACGCTTCTTCGCCTTCGATGCCAAGATAGGCATGAACTCCGGCGCCATGTTCGGCAAGGGCGGTGTCGGCTTCATGCGTATGAACGTCGGCAGTCCGCGCTCCGTCGTGAACGAGGCCATCGACAGAATCGTCCGAGCCTGTAAAGAAAGGTGAATCCTAAGCCATGATACCAGAAAAACATTTTTACGGAATACTGTTAGCCGCCGTCCTGTGCCTCGCGTATCCCTTGCAACGCCTGCATGCCGAGAAGGTGGAAGGCGACGAGATAAAACTGAGCGGCACCGTGATAGGCACCGACCTGTACTACGACTATGCCAGCAGCTCAGCCTCGGAGACGGTGAACACAGCGGCAAATGCCTTCGACGGCAACCTCTCTACCTACGTCGCCACTTACGAACGGTCGCACACCTGGGTAGGCCTGGACCTGGGCACACCCCACGTCATAACGCGTGTGGCCTGGAGTCCTCGCAGTGGCGGTGGCTCGAAGAGTGTCCTCCTGGGCATCTTCGAAGGCTCCAACCGCGAGGACTTCATGGATGCCATCCCCCTGTATATGGTCACGAAGGAAGGCACGGCGGGCGTCATGTCGTATGCCGACGTGCACGTCTCGCGCGGATTCCGGTATGTCCGCTGGTGCGGACCGGCCGACAGCCGTTGCAACATAGCCGAGCTGGAGTTCTACGGCCATGCAGGTGCCGGCGACGACAGCCGTTTCTATCAACTCACCAACCTGCCTACGCTCTCCTATCACACCTACGAGGGGATAGAACCCTACGATAAGGTCCACGAACTGGAGTCGGAGATGTGTCTCGTCTACGACGGCGGGACCCGCCTGCAGGAGTACCCGATTCTGGCCCGCGAGCGCGGCAACGGCTCCCGCTACGAGGCTTTCCTGAAGCGTCCCTACCGCATCAAGTTCAACGACGGCAAGAGCCACTACATGCTCAAGGACTCGCCCCTGCAGAGCCCTGCCAAGGCCAAGAAGTGGACACTCCTCCCCAATTGGCGCGAGAAGACCCTGATGCGCAACAACATCGCCTTCGAGATGAGCCGTCGGCTGGGGGCGTACTACACGCCTTGGATTCAGAACGTCGATGTCATCGTGAACGGCGAGTACAAGGGCAACTACCAGCTCTGCGACCAAATCACCGTCGACCCACATCGCGTGGACATCACAGAAATGTTCCCCGACGACAACGAAGAGCCGCTCATCAGCGGCGGCTATCTGCTGGAGATTACCAGTCCGGGCGGCGAGGCCTACCACTTCAGCAGCGGAAAAGGCATTCCCGTTGACGTCAAGTCGCCCGACGATGATGAAATAACCTCCCAGCAGTTCTCATACATCCGCGACGCATTCAACGACATGGAGGCCAGGCTTTGGGCCTCCGACTACACGGATCCCGACGAAGGCTACCGCAGCAAACTCGACCTGGGCAGCTTCCTGCGCCACTTCCTCGTCGGCGAGTTTGCAGGCAATACGGATGCCATGTGGAGCGTTTACCTGTACAAGGAACGCGGTGACGACCTTTTCCACTTCGGCCCAGTGTGGGACTTCGACCTCAGCATGGACAACGACCAGCGCGTCTATCCCGCTAATGGCAAACCCAACTGGCTCTACAATTACGGCTCGGCCGTCACGGGCATACGCGACTTCGTCAGCCGCATCCTTTCCGACCCATACGCCGCAGAGATGCTCAGCTCCATTTGGGCCGATGCACGGAAGAGCAAGGCTATCACCGTAGAGCGGTTCTGGAACTTTGTGGACAGCCTCGGCGCGGTGATGGACCAGTCGCAGAAACTGAACTTCACGCGCTGGGACAATCTTGGCCAGCGGCTCACCCTGCAACAGTCCGCACCCGGCACGTATCAGGGGGAACTCGACATCGTCAAGAACTATCTGCAGCAGCGCATACAGTGGATTGACAATAAGCTGGGATATGTCGATATTCAGGAAATCGATCCTTCCGACACGCTCTTCATCATCAATACGCCTGCCGACCTCATGGCATTCCAGCATGCTGTGAACGAACAGGGTCTGACCGCCCTGAACGGACGTCTGGGCGCTGACCTGGATTTGAGCGCAGTCAGCTCGAAGCTGAGACCCATCGGAACCAGTCAACGTCCCTACACAGGCACCTTCGACGGCGAGAACCACATCCTCTCCGGACTCACCATGAAGTGCGCAGAGGATAACGTCGGCCTCTTCGGAACGTTGGGAGCCGGAGCCGTTGTCCGTGAAATCACCTTGGACAACTCCTGTACCATCAGCGGCAACAATGGGGTAGGCCTCATTGGCTTAGCTCAGGGAGACGGAACCGTCACGCTCGATGCTTTGAGCAACGAGGGCACGGTCATCGCTTCGGGCAAGTGGGCGGCAGGAATCCTGGGCAGGTGTGAAGACCTTGCCACATCAGTCACTATCAGCCATAGCTATGTGTCAGGTTCTGTCAGCGGTCAGGATGAGAGCGCTGCCATCTGCGGTTGGGTAAACAAGAGTGTCAAGATTACAAGATGCTTCAGCACAGCTTCTGTCAGCGGAGTGACCGATAAGAACAGCTTTGCCCGTTACAAGCACGGACTGATTTTACGCTGTTTCAGCAATACTGCAACAGCACAGACCAACGTCACGATAGTCAGTGAGGCAGACATCTCTGGCGGCTACCTCTGCTATCGACTCAACGATGGCGACACGTCCGGCGAGACGTTCTTCTATCAGACGCTTGGAGAGGATGAACATCCCGTGCTGCAGCATCACCTGGAAGTGATTAGCGAGGGAGGCTCGTACGTCAACAACTTTGACTTCGCCATCACCACTCCGCAGGAACTCGCCGACTTTGCAGAGCTCGTGAACGGAGGCTTGAACTACATCAACGGCATTGTTACAGACAATCTCGACTTTGAGGACCTGACCGTCAGACCCATTGGCACAGCAGACCATCCGTATATAGGATGCTTCGATGGCGGCGGTCACACCTTCAGCAATCTGGTGATAAAGAACGACGGTAACTACATCGGTCTCTTCGGCATCGTCAGCGGCGGTGCTGTCATCAGGAACTTTGTGCTCGACGAGAGCTGCTCCATCAGCGGCGCATCTTATGTCGGCATCATCGGTGGCTCCAACGGCAGCGGAACCATTACAATGGAGTGTCTGGGCAACGAAGGCTCTGTGACAGCACAGAACCGAAACGCAGGAGCCATCTTTGGCTGCAATATGGGCGCTGCCGGGACGCCAGTCTTCATCAACTGCTATGCCACAGGACCGGTGAAGGGTGCCCGGGAGAGCGGTCAGATAACTGGTTACGCCGGTCGCGGGCAGGCTTACAACTGTTACGGCAGCGGCATCATCGAGGGATATTACTATCAGGATATGAGCGATGCCATGTTGCGTGGCAATTTCCAGGCTACAAACTGCTACTCCACGACGCCCGACAAGAAAGCCATCGAGGTTACGCCCGAACAGGTGGCTAATGGCGAGCTCTGCTATATGCTCAATCAGTACGGTGAATCGGACAGCGACATCTGGTATCAGACGCTGGGTGAGGACAACCACCCCGTGCTTGATTCCACTCATGCCAAAGTCTGTCTTGCTGACGACGGAACATACTACAACGACGACCGCGACGGACTGCAGGCCTGCGAGTTCAGTCCGGAGGGACAGACCTCAGAGTCCTACTCCATCACAGGTGTCCGCACGAGCAAGTCGCAAAAGGGCATCCACATCATCCGCACCAGCAGAGGAAAGGTTTACAAGATTCTGGTTAAGTGAGCGCCAAGGGCCAAACCATACAAAAAAAGTCGGGGTGACCCGACTCGAACGGGCGACCACCTGGTCCCAAACCAGGTGCGCTACCAACTGCGCTACACCCCGATGCTTTAACGCTATGGCGCGAAAAGCGGTACAAAGATACGTCTTTTTCCCGAACTGTGCAAGAATGTGGGACATAAATTCCACTTTTTGCCGCACAAGTCCTTTTTCCTCTTATATTATATAATGTAAATGGAAGCGATTTCGTATCTTTGCGAAAGAAAAGCAGAACAAAACCAATAAAGTCGGATAATATAAAAAACTAATTGCAATGAAAAAGTACAACTTCAATGCCGGTCCCTCTATCCTCCCGAAGGAGGTGATGGAGGCAACCGCTGCAGCCTGTCTTGAGTTTGAAGGTAGTGGCCTCTCCCTGATGGAGACCAGCCATCGTGCAAAGAACTTCCAGCCCGTAGTCGACGAGGCCGTAGCCCTGTTCAAGGAGCTGCTCAGCATCCCCGAAGGCTACGCAGTCATCTTCCTCGGCGGCGGTGCAAGCCTCGAGTTCTGCATGGTGCCCTACAACTTCCTCGAGAAGAAGGCTGCCTATCTCAACACAGGCGTCTGGGCAACAAAGGCCGAGAAGGAGGCTAAGCTCTTCGGCGAAGTAGTGGAAGTGGCATCGAGTGCCGACAAGAACTTCACCTATATCCCCAAGAACTTCACCATCCCCACGGATGCCGACTACTTCCACATCACAAGCAACAACACCATCTACGGCACCGAAATCCTCAAGGACTTCGACAGCCCCGTGCCCATGATTGCTGACATGAGCAGCGACATCCTCTCCCGTCCCGTCGACGTAAGCAAGTACGGAATGATCTACGGCGGTGCTCAGAAGAAACTCAGCATGGCAGGCGTCACCTTCTGTATCATCAAGGAAGACCTGCTGGGCAAAGTGAGCCGTCCCATCCCCACGATGCTCGACTACCGCACACACATCAAGAAGGGCAGCATGTTCAACACACCTCCCACAGTGCCCATCTACTGCGCCCTGCAGAACCTCAAGTGGATCAAGAAGCAAGGCGGCGTAGAGGCTATGGAGAAGCTGGCCAAGCAGCGTGCCGAAATCGTTTATGGCGAAATCGACCGCAACAAGCTCTTCGTCGGCACAGCTCAGGAGGACAGCCGCTCACGCATGAACATCACCTTCGTCCTCAAGCCCGAGTATCAGGAGCTGCAGGACGAGTTCATGGCCTTCGCCACGAGCAAGGGCATGGTCGGCGTGAAGGGACATCGCGACGTCGGCGGCTTCCGTGCAAGCTGCTACAACGCCATGACCATCGAAGGCTGCCAGGCTCTCGTGGCTTGCATGAAGGAGTTTGAGAAGAATCATTGACCATTGACCATTGAGCATTGACCATTAATCCCAAATCTTAACCATGCGAACTGACAATCAGATACTCTCTGACAGCAAAGCCTTCGCTCTTCGGACTATAAGGTTATACAAATACCTTAAAGAAGAGAAGCAGGTGTATGTCGTGTCAAAGCAGTTACTGAGAAGCGGTACAAGCATCGGAGCTAATGTTCGAGAGAGCGTCAATGCTCAAAGTCGAATGGATTTTATCAACAAATTAAACATTGCTCTAAAGGAAGCAAACGAAACTGAATATTGGCTGGAGCTGCTTCACGAATCAGATTATTTGAATGACCAACAGTTTGAGTCCATTTATAATGATTGTGGCAAGATTGCAGCTACGTTGACCAAAATCATCAAGACAACCAAAGCGGCTGCGAATGAATAATGGTCAATGGTCAATGTTCAATGTTCAATGAAAAAAAATGAAAGTTTTAGTAGCAACAGAGAAACCCTTTAGCGGGGTGGCCGTAAAGGGTATAAAGGAAGTGTTCGACGCAGTTGGCTACGAAGTAGTCATGCTCGAGAAATACACAGAGAAGAGCCAGTTACTTGATGCTGTGAAGGACGTTGACGCCATGATTATCCGCTCGGATAAGGTGGATGCCGAAGTGCTGGACGCTGCAAAGCAACTGAAGATAGTAGTGCGTGCCGGTGCAGGTTACGACAACATTGACTTGGCTGCTGCCACGGCTCACAACGTCGTTGCCATGAACACGCCAGGTCAGAACGCCAACAGCGTGGCTGAGCTTGTCTTCGGTCTGCTTGTCTTTGGCGTCCGTAACTTCTTCAACGGCACCAGTGGCACGGAGCTGAAGGGCAAGAAGCTCGGCATCCTGGCCTTCGGTAACGTAGGTCGCAACGTGGCTCGCATCGCAAAGGGCTTCGGCATGGAGATTGCAGCTTACGACGCCTTCTGCCCCGCCGAAGCTATCGAGGCTGCTGGCGTGAAGGCAGCTAAGAGTCAGGACGAACTCTTCGAGACGTGCGACATCGTGTCGCTCCACATTCCCGCTACGCCCGAGACGAAGCAGAGCATCAACTACGCCCTCGTAGGCAAGCTCAAGAAGGGCGGCATCCTCGTCAACACGGCCCGCAAGGAAGTCATCGACGAGGCCGGCCTCATCAAGCTCATGGAAGAGCGTCAGGATCTGAAGTATCTGACGGACATCAAGCCCGATGCAGACGCCGAGTTCGCCGAGAAGTTTGTCGGCCGCTACTTCGCCACGCCGAAGAAGATGGGTGCGCAGACAGCCGAAGCCAACGTCAACGCAGGCATCGCTGCCGCCAACCAGATTGTCGGCTTCCTGCGCGACGGCATCACGAAGTTCCAAGTAAACAAGTAAATTTAATGATTTAAGGATTATATATTTAAGGATTGGATATCAATGACCGAGTCAGAGCTGAAGGATAGACTGAGGAGTTTTGCAATAAGAATCATCAAAATGGTTGATTCTATGCCCCATTCTATTTCTTCAACTGCCATTGCCAAACAGGTTGTGCGCTCTGGCACTTCACCGATTGCCAATTATCGGGCTGCATGTCTTGGAAAGTCCAAAAGAGATTTCCTTAATAAATTAAAGATGGTTGAAGAGGAACTGGATGAAACAGGAATGTGGCTCGACATCATCATGGAAACAGAAATGCTTCCGCGCAAACGCGTCAGCGCATTATATGACGAAAGCCAAGAACTCCTTAAAATAATTATCAGTTCAATACTCACCGTTCAAGCGTCATTAAATACAGGAAGCTAAGATGCAAACGCTATCCAATCCTTAAATATAAATCTCTATGTAAGTTTATCAACGGCAAAGCTATCCAATCCTTAAATATAAAATCTTTAAATCCTAAAATAAAAGAGATGGCAATAGTAAAACCTTTCAAAGGCATTCGTCCACCGAAGGACCTTGTCGAGCAAGTAGAGAGTCGTCCTTACGACGTCCTCGATTCGGAGGAGGCTCGTGCTGAGGCTGGCGACAACGAGAAGTCGCTCTATCACATCATCAAGCCCGAGATTGACTTCCCCATCGGCACAAGCGAGTACGACCCTCGCGTCTATGAGAAGGCCGCCGAGAACTTCCAGAAGTTCCAGGACAAGGGCTGGCTCAAGCAGGACAGCGAGGAGATGTACTATATCTATGCGCAGACAATGAACGGCAAGACGCAGTTCGGTCTCGTTGTGGCTGCGGCTGTTGAGGACTATATGAACGGCGTCATCAAGAAGCACGAACTGACGCGCCGCGACAAGGAAGAGGACCGCATGAAGCATGTCCGCGTGAACAACGCGAACCTCGAGCCTGTCTTCTTCGCTTATCCCGACAATGCTGTGCTCGATGCACTCGTGAGCCGCATCGCAGCAACAACGCCCGAGTACGACTTCATCGCTCCCATCGACGGCTTCCGCCATCAGCTCTGGCTGGTCAAGGAGCCGGAAGACATCCGCACCATCACCGAGGCCTTCGCCGCTATACCTTATTTATATATAGCCGACGGACACCATCGCAGTGCTGCGGCAGCTCTTGTCGGAGCAGAGAAGGCAAAACAGAACCCGAATCACAAGGGCGACGAGGAGTACAACTACTTCATGGCCGTCTGCTTCCCTGCGAGCCAGCTCACCATCCTCGACTACAACCGCGTCGTCAAGGACCTCAACGGCCTTACTTCCGAGCAGTTCCTCGATGCCGTTCGCAAGAACTTCATAGTAGAGGACAAGGGTACGGAGATTTACAAACCCGCCAAGCTCCATGAGTTCTCGCTCTATCTCGACGGCCACTGGTTCTCCCTTGTGGCGAAGGATGGCACTTTCGACGACAGCGACCCCATCGGCAGTCTCGACGTGGACATCTCCAGCCGCTTGATTCTTGAAGACATCCTGCAGCTTGGCGACCTTCGCTCCAGCAAGCGCATCGACTTCGTCGGCGGCTTGCGTGGCTTGGGCGAACTGAAGCGTCGCGTGGATAGTGGTGAGATGAGGATGGCCTTGGCTCTCTATCCCGTCAGCATGAAGCAAATCATGAACATCGCCGACAGTGGCAACATCATGCCGCCCAAGGCCACATGGTTCGAACCAAAGCTCCGCTCAGGGCTGGTGATACATAAATTGATCTAGTAGTCTGTAAAGTCTAAAAGTTGACTACAGCTCTCTGTTTTTCGCGTCAATCAGACTCCCCGTCTTGAGCAAAACAAAAATTGACTTAGCCTGT
>JAFUVM010000087.1 GCA_017483665.1 Bacteroidaceae bacterium | reverse complement strand
GAGTATTCTTCTTGGCGTATAGGAATTATTCCAATTACCCTAATTCGTTTCTTTTCACTTCATTTTTATTAGGAAACGAATTGGAATAATGATAATAATAAGCTCGCGAAAGGGAAGTATTCTTCTTCTTCGCTGATAGTTCTTATTCTAATTATTCTAATTCGTTTCTTTTCATTTCATTAGTTATAGGCTGACGCTATTCGCTGAATAGTTACAAATTCGTTTCACCTCGATGTAAACTTCTTCCCTCCGTGCAATAAAACAATTTCAGTGGCTTTGAAATATATTTCCAAGGCTCTGAAATCTATTTCAAAGGCTTGGAAATAGATTTCCGTGCCACTGAAAAAGTTTTTATCCGTGGCATGAAGGAAAAGTGTACACGAGGGAAAGGAAAAGTGTACGCGGGGGAAAGGAAAAGTGTACGCGGGGCGGAGAAGTTCTGCTACTTCTCCACGCCGGTATACATCGAGCGCTTCAGCTGCTTGTGGCGCGAATAGAGGCGCTTCTTCATGAAGTGCTGGAAGCGTGTGTCGAGCCAGAAGAAGACGACGGAGACTGCCATGACGACGTAGGGATTCAGCACCTCGCTGATACTGAGCGCGTCGTAGATGCCGTGGGCAAGGAAGGGAAGCAGCAGGACCAAGAGGAAGTCGTACGGCTTGTGATTCTTGGATTGGCAGACGCGATAGTAGTAGCCCATGATGATGGCAAAGAAGTAGTGGGCGGGGAAGGCCAGGAGCATACGGGCTGCGGCGTAAGGAATCCATTGGCTTTCCTCGGTGTAGTGGGTGGCAAAATAGACGCAGTTGTCGGCAAAGGCAAAGCCAAGGGCGATGCAGGCTGCGTAGACGATGCTGTCGTGGTTCTCTTCGTAGTAGGGATTGGCAGTCAGCACAAGCCACAGAGCCGCGAGCTTAATCAGCTCCTCGGGCAGGGCGTTGCCGAAGAAAGCCTTCGGGAGCACCGAGAGGAAAGTGGGCGAAGCGTCGGCATCGAACGTCGGAAAGGTGCCAAGCGTCATTTCAACGCCCGAGACAAACGCGCAAACTACTACTCCCCAAAGAACTGCTTTCAGCAACAAGGAGACGGGGTTCTTCCTCCGGTCCCTTTTCCAGACGTACAGCCACATCACGATGGCTGGCAAGACAGCTGCCAAAAATATGAATATCATTTTTCCCTTCTTTTTCTTAGTTCATAGGCAAAATTGCCAAAATGTTCCCACAAAGTTACAAAACATTAATTGATTTACAAACAAATTCAGCAGAAATATTGACAATTTCGTACAGAATTACCTCACAAACTATAAGAAGAGGTATGAAAAAGCCCCCGGAAGGACACATTTCGCAGAATTAGGGCTGGATTTCAGCCGACTTTGCATCCAAGCGCCGGAACAGGTAGACAAAGAACAGGCACACGGGTGCGGAAAGGGCATTGACCTGGAAGTAGACATCGTAGCCCAGCCTGTCTGTCAGCCAGCCGCTGACGGCCATCGGCACAAACAAGACGGTGGAGACAAGGGGAATCTGCAACATATTGATGGTGTTGCGGTAGCGGTTGCCCGAAATGGTGCTTATCGGATAGCGGCAGATGCTGATGCCCAAGCCGAAGAGCAGTTGGGCGGACATCGTGCATAGGCAGAGCTTCCACAGGGCATCCGGCGGAGACATCGTCATACCCCAGTAGACAAAGGGAGAAAGCACGAGGCAGACGGCCATGGGCCAAAAGAGCCGGCGGAAGGAATAACGGTTGATGAGCAGACGGCCCAAGGCGATGCCGAGGCTGAAGGCAATGACGCCCACGGTGCCCTGGGCAAAGCCTATCTCCTGCATCGTACATTGCAGTCCCCCTCGCGCATGCGTATCATATAAATATAGTACGCGCGCGTGAAACATGAGGCCTTGGGGCAGGAGCAGGAAAAGGAGCACGAAGAGAGCTCCCAGCCAACTGCCGTTCATCGCAGCAGACGTGTGCTTCGTGCCCATCCGGTGACGGAACTCTTCCAAAAGGGACTGCCGTCCGGCCTGACGGGAAACTCCGGGATTGGCCCTTCCGGACGAGGAACGCGACAGAGAGACCAGATGATAGAAGGCGAAGAGCAGGAAGATGCCGGCTGCGACGTAGCATCCTATCGACCACGAGTAGCGTATCATCTGCCGGAAGTAAACTTGCAGGGTGCCGACAAGGAAGATGAGAGCGCCGTAGGTGAAGATGACTGCCGCCTGCGAGGAAACAAGCTTGGGTACCGTCAGCAAACGCTGGAACGAAGGCCGGAGCATGCTCTCGAAGTACATTCGCGCCACCAGTTCGTGCCAGGCACAGAGCAGGCTGACCAGCAGCAAAGCGGGAAAGACCGCCACAGCCCCCAGCGGGAAGGCAAGCGCCAAGAGGAAAAGAGCCGCGGAGAGCAGCGCCTCGATGAGACAAATCACTTGGCCGAAACGTCCCACACGCCTTACCCACGGACGCAGGAACGACTTCAGCACCCAGGGAACGAAGAGCAAAGCAGAGAGAAACGTGGCTTCTGCCGGTGCCATCTTCAGTTGGAGAAGCATCAGCAGAGCCACGTATGTGACCATCGTCGCCGGTATCTCCTCGGCCGCAAAAAGGGTGAGGAACCAGAGACCGCGCGTCTTAGTAGCTTCTTGCGATGAGGACACGCGCCTTGCTCGGTTTGCCTGTTACCATGTCCACGCCGGGCGTCTGCTCCATGCCGAAGGGCACGCAGCGGATAGTGGCCTGTGTCTCCTCCTTGATGCGGGCTTCGGTCTCGGCCGTGCCGTCCCAGTGGCAGAGGAAGAAACCGCCGTCCTTGACGCGCTCCTTGAACTCCTCGTAGTTGTCACACTCGTAGATATGTGCATCGCGGAAAGCCTTGGCCTTGGCGAAGATGTTCTTCTGTATCTCGTCGAGCAAATGCCCGACGCACTCTGCGATGCCTGCCAGGGGACGCGTTTCCTTCTCGAGCGTGTCGCGACGCATCACTGCCCCCGTGCCGTTCTCCAAGTCCCTTGCACCAAGCACGAGGCGGACGGGCACGCCCTTCAGCTCGTAGTCGGCGAACTTGAAGCCCGGACGCTTGTTGTCGGCATTGTCGTACTTCACGCTGATGCCCATTTGCTTCAGTTCCTCGATGACGGGAGCCACGGCCACATCCACGGCTGCCATCTGCTCGGGCTTGCCGCCGATGGGGATGATGACCACCTGAATGGGAGCCAAGGCGGGCGGCAGGACGAGGCCGTTGTCGTCGCTGTGTGTCATGATGAGGGCACCCATGAGACGTGTGCTCACGCCCCAGGATGTTGCCCAGGCGTACTCGGGTTTGTTCTCCTTGTTGAGGAACTGCACGTCGAAGGCCTTGCCGAAGTTCTGCCCCAGGAAGTGGCTGGTGCCGCTCTGCAGGGCCTTGCCGTCCTGCATCATGGCTTCGATGGTGTAGGTGTCCAAGGCTCCGGCGAAACGTTCGGTCTCGCTCTTCACGCCCTGCACCACGGGAACTGCCATGTATTCCTCAGCGAATTTGGCATAGACCTTCAGCATCTGCTGGGCACGCTGCTCGGCCTCTTCGCGGGTGGCGTGGGCCGTGTGGCCTTCCTGCCACAGGAATTCGCTGGTACGCAGGAAGAGGCGGGTGCGCATCTCCCAGCGCATGACATTGCACCACTGGTTGACCAGCAGAGGCAGGTCGCGGTAGGAATGTATCCAGTTCTTGAAGGTGTTCCAGATAATCGTCTCGGAAGTGGGACGGATGATAAGTTCCTCTTCGAGCTTGGCGGCAGGGTCTACGACGACACCGTCGTGCGTCTCGTTGGTCTTGAGGCGGTAGTGCGTCACCACGGCGCACTCCTTGGCAAAGCCCTCTACGTGCTCTGCCTCGCGGGAGAGGAAGCTCTTCGGGATGAGCAGGGGGAAGTAGGCGTTCTGCACGCCCGTCTCCTTGAACATGTCGTCCAGGGTGCGCTGCATCTTCTCCCAAATGGCATAGCCATAAGGTTTGATGACCATGCAGCCGCGCACGTCGCTCTGCTCGGCCAGGTCGGCTTTTACCACCAGTTCATTGTACCACTTGCTGTAGTCCTCGCTACGCTTTGTGAGGAAGTCTAATTCTTTTGCCATCGTATGTATTGGTTTTCGGTTATCGTATAGTCGGTTAACATATATGCGGGTGCAAAAATACAAAAAAAAAGTGAATTATTGCCTTTACAACATTATTTATTGTTTATGTCTGTAATTTATTCCACTTTCTTCGTTCTTCATTCTATGTTTTTTCGTATCTTTGCACACAGAAAAGTAAAAAGAAAGTTTTCTAACAAATCAAAAACAACACAAAGATGAAAGCAAAGAAGATTATTTTGGGTATCCTGGCATCGGCTTTGGTACTCTCTGGTTGTAACATGAACAACACCACGAAGGGCGGTCTCATCGGCGGTGCAGGCGGCGGTGCTCTGGGCGCAGGCCTCGGCGCAGCCATCGGCGCACTGGCTGGTGGTTCCAGCGGCGCAAAGCTGGGTGCAGCCATCGGCGCAGGCGTAGGCGTAGCAGGCGGCACAACGGCCGGCATCCTCATCGGCAAGAAGATGGACAAGGCCAAGGCAGCTGCCGAGGCTGTGGCTAACGCTCAGGTGGAGACCACGACCGACAAGAACGGCCTGGAGGCTGTGAAGGTGACGTTCGACAACGGCATCCTCTTCAAGGTAGGCAAGAGCGACCTGCAGGCAGGTGCACAGGCATCTCTGCGTCAGTTCGCCAACAATGTGCTGAACGTCTACACGGACTGCGACGTTGCCATCTACGGCTTTGCCAGCAGCGACGGCAGCGATGCCACGAACCTGACCTTGAGCCAGAACCGTGCCAACGCTGTACGCGGCTTCCTGACAAACAACTGTGGCGTGAGCGCCACACAGATAAAGAGCACCATGGGCTACGGCGAGGATCCCAACTACCTCGTTTATGACGCCAATGGCAAGGAAGACGTCAATGCCAGCCGCCGCGTAGAGGTTTACCTGTATGCCAGCGACGCAATGGTGAAGGCTGCTAACGCCGGCACTCTGCAGTAAGCGACAAATACGACAAGGGGGTGGGTCAAAAACAATTGGCGCACCCCCTTCTCTGTATCACAGCTCGCTGTGTCTTTCGGAAGCAAACTGAGTATCTCATCCCCTAACGCCCCGATTCACGCTTGAACATACTGAAAAGAATACAGAAAACCATCCGCTGGATTGTGCTCCTGTTCTTTGGGAGCTCCATCCTTGCCGTCCTCGTGTACAAATGGTGCCCCGTGTACGTCACCCCTCTGATGGTGATTCGCTGTGCACAGCAAGTGTACCACGGCGATACACTCCGCCTCAAGCATCACTGGGTGCCGCTCGACTCGATGAGCATCTACATGCCTGTGGCCGTGATGGCAAGCGAGGACCAACGCTTCCTCACACATCACGGCTTCGACCTCATCGAGATAGACAAGGCTCTGGAGGAGCGTCGCTCCGGGAAACGTTACCGCGGAGGCAGCACCATCAGCCAGCAGACGGCCAAGAACGTGTTCCTCTGGCCCAAGCCAAGCTGGCTTCGCAAGGGACTGGAAGCCTACTTCACCGTGCTCATCGAACTGGTGTGGGGCAAGGAACGCATCATGGAGGTCTACCTGAACAGCATCGAGATGGGCGACGGCATCTATGGGGCCGAAGCCGTAGCTCAGCAGCACTTCGGCTACCCCGCCCTGGCCCTGACGCGCCCGAACTGCGCCCTCATTGCCGCCACTCTGCCGAATCCGCTGCGCTTCAGCAGTCGCAATCCATCGCCTTACATGCTCAAAAGACAGACCGTAATCATGGTTCAGATGCGACATATCGACGTTTTTCCAAGAAAAATGCACCCCTGACATCACTTTTTGCCACTCTGACTTTGCATTTTACAAAGAAAAGTGTAACTTTGCAGGCAGAAAACACCTTATTATCTTACTATGTTGGATTCTTTTTATAGAACGCATCAGTATCTGGTGGAACGGACAGTAGTTCCTATCAGGCAGTCGCTGATGGATGAAATTGACTGGCACAAGCGCCTCATCGGCATCAAGGGAAGCCGAGGCGTAGGCAAGACGACCTTCCTGCTCCAGTATGCCAGGGAGAACTTCGGCCCGAAGGACCGCAGGTGTCTCTACATCAACATGAACAACTTCTACTTCCAGGAAAAGACACTTTTCCAGTTCGCTCAGGAGTTCATGCAGGCAGGGGGGCAGGTATTGCTCATCGACCAGGTATTCAAGTACCCCGAATGGAGCCACGAGCTGCGCCTCATCTACGACCGCTGCCCGCGCCTCAGGGTCGTCTTCACCGGCTCGAGCGTGATGCGGCTCAAAGACGAGAACCCTGAGCTCAACGGCATCGCCGCCAGCTACAACCTGCGCGGCTTCTCCTTCCGCGAGTACCTCAACCTCAGGGCAGGCACCAACTTCCGCCCCTACACCATCCGCGAGATTCAGAACCGCCACGAGCATATCGCCGAAGAAGTGCTGGCACAGGTCAATCCCCTCGACTACTTCAACGATTACCTCCACCACGGCTACTATCCCTTCTTCCTCGAAAAGACAAGCTTCGCCGAGAAGCTGCTCAAGACCATCAACATGATGATCGAGGTGGACATCCTGCTCATCAAGCAGATTGACCTCAAGTATCTGAGCAAGATCAAGAAGCTGCTCTATCTGCTCGCCACAGGCGACTACGGAGCTCCCAACGTCAGCCAGCTGGCACAGGACATGCAGACAAGCCGCGCCACCGTCGTGAACTACATCAAGTACCTCAGCGACGCACGCCTGCTGAACATGCTCTACCGTCCCGGCGAGGAGTTCCCCAAGAAGCCTGCAAGCATCCTGCTGCACAACACGAACCTGATGTATGTGATGATGCCCGACTTCAACGACGAGCAAATCATCATGGAGACCTTCTTCCAAAACGCCCTTTGGGGACGCCACAAGGTGCAGAAAGGCGACCGCAGCTGCACGTTCATCGTCGACAAGGCGCAGAAGTTCCGCATCTGTCTGGAACAGCCCAAGCGCAAGAACACCGACGTGCTCTACGCCCTGGCAGGCATCAAGCAAGGCCTCGAACAGGAGATTCCCCTCTGGATGTACGGCTTCCTTTACTAAAAGAGGTTAGTGGTTAGAAGTTAGAAGTTAGAGGTTAGAAGTTAGAGGTAAAAGAACATATAGATTATGGAACATTCTTGGTTAGAAAAGCTCCTGACTGCAATGGCATGGATTGTCCTCCTTGGCGGCATAGCGTTTGGGACGCTTGTCGGCAAAGGCATTCTTGAGTCTAATCAAGAGATGTGCTTCCCTTTGGCTCTTCTGGTATTTGTCGGCAGCAACTTTGCTTCCGTTGCAGGATGGGCAACCCTGAAAATGTTAGTGAACATATCTTACAAGGTAAGGAAAATTGAAAGTAAAGTTAATTAATTTAGTTTTTCATATACAACAATGGCAAAAGAAAAGAAATTCGTGACTTGGGACGGCAACACCTGTGCCGGACATGTGGCCTACATGTTCAGCGAGGTAGCTGCCATTTATCCTATCACTCCCTCATCTCCCATGGCGGAGCATGTCGACGAGTGGGCCGCTCAGGGGCGTAAGAACCTCTTCGGCGACACAGTAATGGTTCAGGAAATGCAGAGCGAGGCAGGCGCTGCCGGTGCCGTGCATGGCTCACTGCAGGCAGGTGCGCTGACAAGCACCTTCACCGCAAGCCAGGGCCTCCTGCTCATGATTCCCAATATGTACAAGATTGCCGGCGAACTGCTCCCCAGCGTCTTCCACGTTTCCGCCCGCACCGTCGCCACACACTCTCTGTGTATCTTCGGCGACCACAGCGACGTGATGGCCTGCCGTCAGACCGGCTTTGCAATGCTGGCCGAGGGCAGCGTGCAGGAAGTGATGGACCTCAGCGCCGTCGCTCACCTGGCAGCCCTGGAGGCTCGCGTGCCCTTCATCAACTTCTTCGACGGCTTCCGCACCTCCCACGAGTACCAGAAGGTTGAGCTGCTGGAAGAGGACGACGTGCGCGACCTCGTCAATCAGAAAGCACTCAGCGAGTTCCGTGCCCGTTGCCTTTCGCCCGAACATCCGCAGGCTAAGGGCATGGCCGAGAACCCCGAGACATTCTTCGCCCACCGCGAGAGCTGCAACCGCTACTACGACGCCGTTCCTGCCATCGTAGAGAAGTACATGGCTGCCATCAGCGAGCGCACCGGCCGCAAGTACGAGCTCTTCAGCTACTACGGAGCCGAGGACGCAGAGCAGGTCATCATCCTCATGGGCTCTGCCACCGAAGCTGCCCGCGAGGCCATCGACTATGCCAATGCCCACGGCAAGAAGTACGGCATGGTCAGCGTCCACCTCTATCGTCCCTTCAGCGTGAAGCATCTGCTCGCAGCCGTTCCCAAGAGCTGCAAGCGCATCGCCGTGCTCGACCGCACGAAAGAGCCCGGAGCAAACGGCGAACCTCTCTACCTCGACGTTCGCGACGCATTCTACGGCCAGCCCAACGCTCCCGTCATCGTAGGCGGTCGCTACGGCCTCGGTTCTGCCGACGTGACGCCCACCATGATGCTCAGCGTCTATGAGAACCTTGAACTGCCCGAACCCAAGGGCCACTTCACCGTTGGTATCGTCGACGACCTCACCTATACCTCTCTGCCCGTTAAGGAAGAGATGGCTCTGGGTGGCGAAGGCATCTTCGAAGCCAAGTTCTTCGGTCTCGGTGCCGACGGTACGGTAGGTGCCAACAAGAACTCCGTGAAGATTATCGGCGACAACACCAACAAGTACTGCCAGGCTTACTTCTCGTACGACTCGAAGAAGTCGGGCGGCTTCACTTGCTCGCACCTGCGCTTTGGCGACACGCCCATCCGCAGCACATATCAGATTAAGACGCCTAACTTCGTGGCTTGCCACGTTCAGGCTTACCTGAGGATGTACGACGTCACCCGTGGCCTTCGTCCAGGCGGTCAGTTCCTGCTGAACACCATCTTCGAGGGCGAGGAACTTGTACACTTCCTGCCCAACAACGTCAAGAAATACTTCGCAGAGAAGAACATCACCGTCTACTACATCAACGCCACAAAGATTGCACAGGAGATTGGTCTCGGCAACCGCACGAACACCATCCTGCAGAGCGCATTCTTCCGCATCACGGAGGTCATTCCCGTTGAGCTCGCAGAAGAGCAGATGAAGAAGGCCATCGTGAAGAGCTACGGCAAGAAGGGCGAGGACGTGGTGAACATGAACTTTGCAGCCGTCGACCGTGGCGGCGAGTACAAGGTGCTTGCCGTTGATCCCGCTTGGAAGAACCTTCCCGCCGACGAGGCTCCCGTCTACGACGAGCCCGACTTCGTCACCAACCTTGTCCGTCCCATCAACGCCCAGAACGGTGCCGACCTGCCCGTCAGCGCTTACAAGGGCTACGAGGACGGCGCATGGGAACAGGGCACAGCCGCCTACGAGAAGCGCGGCGTAGCAGGCTTCGTTCCCGTATGGAACCCCGACAACTGCATCCAGTGCAACAAGTGTGCATTCGTTTGTCCGCATGCTTGCATCCGTCCCATCGTGATGAACGACGAGGAAGTGAAGGGCTTCGAAGGCAAGACCATCGAGATGAAGGCTCCCGCTGCCATGAAGGGCATGCACTTCGTCATGCAGGTTGGCGTGAAGGACTGTCTGGGATGCGGCAACTGTGCCGACGTCTGCCCGGGCAACCCGAAGCTCGGCGGTCCTGCGCTCAAGATGGTTCCCTACGACGACTCCAGCGCAGAGGCAGCCCAGGAGGCAAAGAACTGGGAATACTGCACGAAGCAGGTCAGCTCGAAGCAGGACCTCGTGGACATCAAGCAGAGCCCGAAGAACAGCCAGTTCGCTCAGCCTCTGTTCGAGTTCAGCGGCGCTTGCTCCGGTTGTGGCGAGACACCTTACGTCAAGCTCATCTCTCAGCTCTTCGGCGACAGCGAGATGGCAAGCAACGCAACAGGTTGCTCCAGCATCTACTCCGGCTCCATTCCTTCCACACCTTACACGAAGAATGCCAAGGGACAAGGCCCCGCATGGTCGAACTCCCTGTTCGAGGATTTCTGCGAGTACGGCCTCGGCATGGTGCTTGGCCGCAAGAAGCTGCGCAACAGAATGCGTAAGCTGGCCGAGGAACTGGTACAGACCACAGCCTTCGACTGGATGCGCGAGGCAACGCAGAAATGGCTCGACACATACGACGACTCTACCGCCAACCGCAAGGCAACCGATGAGTTCGTTGCTGCCCTGGAGAAGGCTATACTGCCCATCGATGGAGCCATAGCATTCTGGCAGGGTCAGGGCAAGGAACTGTATGGTGCCGAGGTGGCTGCACAGAAGTTGCAGGAGGCCAAGGATGCCAAGGCAGCAGGCAGCCCCATCTGCCCGTGCCGTGGATGTGCACTCGAAAGCGAGCTTCTGGCTAACAAGGACAAGCTGGCAAAGGCAAGCCAGTGGATTATCGGTGGCGACGGTGCAAGCTACGACATCGGTTACGGCGGTCTGGATCACGTCATCGGTTCGGGCGAGGATGTCAACATCTTCGTTATCGACACAGAGGTTTACTCCAACACAGGCGGTCAGGCCTCTAAGGCAACGCCCATCGGCGCCATTGCCCAGTTCGCAGCCAACGGCAAGCGCGTGGGCAAGAAGGACCTCGGCCTCATGCAGGCTACTTACGGCAACGTCTATGTCGCTCAGGTGGCTATGGGTGCCGACCAGAGCCAGTGCCTGAAGGCCTTCCGCGAGGCTGAGGCTTGGCACGGACCTTCGCTCATCATCGCCTACGCTCCCTGCATCAACCACGGCCTGAAGGCCAAGGGCGGCATGGGCAAGAGCCAGGCTGAGGAAGCTAAGGCCGTAGAATGCGGCTACTGGCATCTGTGGCGCAACAATCCTGCTCTGGCAGCCGAGGGCAAGAACCCCTTCCAGCTCGACAGCAAGGAGCCCGATTGGGACAAGTTCCAGGACTTCCTCGAGGGCGAGGTTCGCTTCCTCTCTCTGAAGAAGGCCGCTCCCGACGAGGCTCAGGAGCTCTACGATGCTTGTAAGGCAGCTGCCCAGCGCCGCTACAAGACCTACATCCGCAAGACGCAGGAGGACTGGAGCTTGTAATACCTCACAATACCAATAACAATCAATCGGGAATGTGTCAGTAATTGATGCATCCCCGATTTTTTTTTATGAATAGTTTGCAAAGCATGAAAAAAGTTGTATATTTGCACACAAAAAAATGCCATGTCAACGACAACGCAAAAGATAACACGGCAGATAGCAGAGTATTTCAAGACACAACCAGTCCTGAAAGCTTGGCTCTTCGGCTCCTTTGCCCGAGGCGAGGAAAAACCTGACAGCGATGTGGACATTTTGGTTGAATATGACAAGAATGCGAGAATATCATTGCTGACTATTTCCCACATGATAGGTGAACTGGAGCGAAATACTGGCCGCAGGATTGATTTGGTGGAGGAAGGATGCCTATTGCCTTTTGCTGTAACCTCGGCTAACCGCGATAAAAAACTGATTTATGAGAGAAGAGGTTAGGGACATAGAACGGTTGTCGCACATATTGCAAGCTATTAACGTACTCGTTAATTACAAGGACACACATACGCTTCACGATGCAGAAAGTGACCCTGTAGTCTACTACGGACTGGTTAAGCACGTTGAAATCATAGGTGAGGCAGTCTATAAGCTGACATTTGATTTCCGCAACAATCACCCAGTAGTAAACTGGGACGACATCGAACGCATGAGGCACGTCCTGGTTCATGGCTATTATAAGATTCGCCCAGAACAACTATGGGAGACCATCGTGGTCGATGTGCCGGCCTTAAAGCCCATCATCGAGCAATTAATCCAGGAAGAGGGAAACGGATCTATTTAATCAGAAAGAACATCTAACCAAACAAATTACTGCCTGCGAAGTAAACCAAAGCAAGTAAGAAGACATATACACGAAGTTTTTGCAAAATAATCTGCCATTCTGCCACAAGGCCTGCAACACATTATGAAGAAGCAGGTTACGCTATGGCAGATGGTATGGCAGATGATGATAGATAGAGATGTAAAAGGCTTCTGAGTTTCTGAGTGCCGGGAACGATGTTCCCACGTGCTGCACCCAGTGGTCCCACGTGCCGTGAACGATGCTCCCAAACGCTGTACACTTGGTCGGTGCAAATAAAAACCACGAACTAATTCCGGGGGATTCCTGTCCGCAGTTCATTATCCCGGTCAATCCTGAAAATAATTACGGAAACATTTGGCTGTTTCGGGAAAAAGTCGTACCTTTGCCGCGCATTTTTGCAAAACAAACCAATTATTCACTTACTTAAACGTATTATGAACCAATACGAAACCGTTTTCATTTTGACTCCCGTTTTGTCTGATGAACAGATGAAGGAAGCGGTAGAAAAGTTCAAGGGCGTTCTCACAAAGGCTGGTGCAGAGCTCATCAGCGAGGAGAACTGGGGCCTGAAGAAGCTTGCTTACCCCATCCAGAAGAAGACAACAGGATTCTACGAGCTGATTGAGTTCAACGCAGCTCCCGAGACTATCAAGACTCTTGAGACCGCTTACCGCCGCGACGAGAAGGTACTCCGCTACCTCACCGTCAAGATGGAGAAGTATGCAGCCGAATACGCTGCCAAGAGAAGAAGTAACAAACAAGCTAAGCAGGAGGCATAAGACATGGCACAGCAATCAGAAATCCGCTACTTGACCGCTCCCGCTATCGACGTCAAGAAGAAGAAGTACTGCCGTTTCAAGAAGAGCGGCATCAAGTATATCGACTACAAGGACCCCGAATTCCTGAAGAAGTTCCTCAACGAGCAGGGCAAGATTCTGCCCCGCCGCATCACAGGCACTTCCCTCAAGTACCAGCGCCGCGTCGCTCAGGCCGTGAAGCGTGCCCGCCACCTGGCCCTGCTGCCTTTCGTAACTGATTTGATGAAGTAAATTAAGGAGGAAGACACATGGAAATTATACTGAAAGAAGACGTAATCGGACTCGGTTACAAGAACGATATCGTGAACGTGAAGGCCGGCTACGGTCGCAACTACCTGATTCCTCAGGGCAAGGGCGTCATTGCCAGCGAAAGCGCAAAGAAAATCCTCGCCGAGGAGCTCAAGCAGAAGGCTGTCAAGCTCGCCAAGATCAAGGCTGAAGCCGAGGCTCTGGCCGAGAAGCTGAACGCCGTGAAGCTGACTATCAGCGCCAAGGTGAGCAGCAACGGCAACATCTACGGCAGCGTAAACAGCCTGCAAATTGCCGACGAGCTCCAGAAGCTGGGCTTCAACATCGACCGCAAGATTATCGCCGTAAAGGACGTGAAGACCGTAGGCGACTTCGTTGCAACAGTCAAGCTCCACAAGGAAGTTGCCGCCGAGGTACCTTTCACCGTCGTAGCAGAGAACACTCCCGTCGTTGAAGCTCCCGCAGCAGAGGAAGTCCCCGCAGTTGAGGCTCCTGTTGTCGAGGAAGCTCCTGTAGCAGAAGAAGCTCCCGCAGCAGAGGAAGCTCCCGCTCAGACAGAAGAGTAATCGTAAACATACATACCACCAAAGGAAAAAGGGGGATGCGACAGGAAGTTGCATCCCCTTTTTTCATCCTTTTTCCGTAAAACGCTTCGTCGTTTGGACAAAATTCTGTAACTTTGCATCATTAAACTGTACTTCAGACGACAAATGAGCATCATAAAATGTCCTGAATGCCGCCAGCAGGTATCCACGATGGCAGGCACCTGTCCCCATTGCGGCACTAAAATTTCCGGTCAGCTGCGCAAATGTCCCAGCTGCGGCAGCTATTGCCTTGCCAGCCAACAAGCATGTCCCGAATGCGGAACATCACTCGAGGCACCACAGCCTCCCTCCCCCACTCCGTCGCCCGAGCCAAAGGAAGAGCCGAAGCAGGAAACGGGGAAGCATCCCAAGCGGAAGCGCAGGAAGGTGTGGAAACGGCTCTTTTCCGTTCTCCTATACATTATTATATTTACCATCCTCGGCACAGGAGGCTACTATTACTACCAGTTGCAACAGATGCAGAAAGAACAGGCCGAGTACGAACGCCTGCGCGAAACCACCAATCCCGACTTCTACCAGCAGTTCCTCGACGAACATCCCGAGAGCAAATACTGCGACGAGATACGCGAACGCATGCTCCAGCTCCAAGCAGAAGCACGCGACTGGCAGCAGGTACTGAAGGGCGTCAGCCGTTCCAACGTCACCCTGTTCATGCAGAAGCACCCGGGCTCTTTGCGCCAAAGGCTCTGCGAAGACATCCTCGACTCCATCGACTGGCAGGAGGCACAAGCCATCGGCAGCGAAGAAGCCATCACAGCCTATCTGGCCCAGCACCCCGCAGGACGCTTTGCCGACATCGCCGCCGAGATGGAGAACACGCTTCGTCTCAGCAAGGTCAACGCCGGCGAACGGGCCCTGATACTCGGCACTCTGGAGTCATTCTTCTCCAAAGCCATTGCCAATCAGGACCTCAATGCAGCCAACCAAGCCATCGACAGCACGATGACAGACTTCTGCGGCACGAAGAATGCCGACGCCGAAGCCATCATTCAATATGCAAGAGAGAAGAAGGCAAAGGACGTCATCGGACTGCATTACATCATCGACCAGAAGATGAACGTCCATAAGGAGATGGTGGAAGGCGGTGTCGTCTGCTATTCCGTGGAAGTAGGAATGCAGGAAACCATCAGTCGTAGCGACACCAACCAGCCCACCTCCTGCAACTATCGCGTCAACGCCCTCATCAGTCAGGAACAGAAGATTGTGCAGATGGAAATCACCAAGTTATGAAGTCCTACCTCAAGCTCATAGCCATCCTCTTCCTGCCACTGGCCTTTGTCGTCTACTATGCCTACAGTCCCATACAGCTTCCGCCGCCGGGATGGAAGCTCAGTAAGCTGACATTAGGGGCAAGGAGCAAGGGGCAAGGAGCAAGAGAAAAGGGGCAAGGAGCAAGAGAAAAGGAGCAAGAAGCAAGGGGCAAGGAGCAAGAAGCATCCCTTGTCCCCGACACAGCTTCCCATCGCATCCTCTTCTTCGGCGACTCGATGGTTGAAGGATTGCTGCGACGCATGAACGGCTATGCCTTTGCCAACGGACACCAAGTGACAAACGTCGTCTGGTACGGCTCCACCACAGAACTTTGGGCACAGACCGACACGCTGCACTACTTCATGGAAAAGGTGAAGCCCACCTTCGTCATGATAAGCATCGGTTCCAACGAACAGTTCATCAAGGACGTTGCCAGCAGAGAGACAAGCATTCGTCACATCCTCAAAGAAATTGGCAAAACGCCGTTCGTATGGATAGGTGTACCTGCCTGGCGCACAGACACAGGCATCAACGACCTCACAGAACAGATAGTCGGCAAGCGGAGATACTTCGACAGCCGCGGTCTCACCCTGCAGCGCGGCAGTGACCGACGCCACCCGACCTTCTCCGCCGCAAGCCTCTGGATGGACAGCATTGCACGATGGATGGCAAGTCCCGCAACGGTCCACCCCATCCGCATGGACAAACCAACGGACAAGAAAAGACACGCCTTCAAGACATACGCCCTGCAACCCGTCAACCCATGATATTCACATCCATCCAATTCTGGGCAGCCTTCATTGCCTTCCTCATCCTGTTTGCCTTGCTGAGACGGACAAGGCGTGAAGTGCTGATGCTCTATGTCGTAGCCGCCAGCCTCGCCTTCTTCTATATGAGCAACCACTGGCTGATGCTACTGCTGCCAGCCACCGCCCTCATTTCGTGGGCATTGACAAATTGGATGTCCCGCCAGGAGGGAGACAAACGCCGGGCCTTGCTCTTCCTCATCATCGTGCTCGACCTGCTGCCGTTGCTCTTCTTCAAATACGCGCAACCGTTCTCCGAGATGCTCCGCAGCATGCTCGACACCAACTTCTCCCTCGCGAGCATCGCGCTTCCCATCGGCATCTCGTTCTACACATTCCAGGCCATCAGCTATTCTGTCGACGTGTTCCGCCGTGACTTCCGGCTCAGCGTCTCGTACCTGGAGTACCTCTTCTATCTCAGCTTCTTCCCGTTGCTGCTGGCAGGTCCCATCACGCGTGCCGGCACTTTCTTCCCCCAGATCAGGCGAAAGCCCGTGACCAGCGAACGCCTCCTCTACAAGGGATTGTGGCTGGTCATCCTCGGCATCGTAAAGAAAGCCGTCGTTGCCGACTATCTGGCACAGTACAACGACTGGATTTTCTCCATGCCCGACGCCTATTCGGGCTTCGAATGTCTGATGGGGCTGCTTGGCTTTGGCATGCAGATATACCTGGACTTCAGCGGCTACAGCGACATCAGCATCGGCATCGCCGCCATGCTTGGCATCCGTCTGCCCGAGAACTTCTGCTTCCCCTACCGCAGCCGCAATCTCACGGACTTTTGGCATCGCTGGCACATCTCGCTCTCCACGTGGTTCCGCGACTACCTCTACATTCCCTTGGGAGGCAATCGTCACGGAAAGGCCCGCACCTGCCTCAGCCTCCTTGTCACCATGCTTGCCGCAGGCATCTGGCACGGAAGCACCCTGATGTTCCTCGTCTGGGGAGCCCTGCACGGCCTCGGACTTGTCTTGCACAAACTCTTCCGCCCCATCCTTCGCGACATCCGCGACAACACACTTACCATCACCGTCTCGCGCCTTATCACAATGTGCTTCGTCGCCCTCAGCTGGACCTTCTTCCGCTCGCCCGACATGGACACAGCCCACAAGCTGCTCGGAGGCATCTTCACCCGCATGGACTTCTCCTATACAAGGCCTTTCATAGAGGCACGAACCACATGGTGCATCCTGTTCTTTGCCAGTGTATTGTCTCTTTTTACGGGAGAAAAACTTTATCGACACATTGAGACAAAGTTTATCTTTTGGCCTTGGATTATGAAGCTTCTTGCCTTCATGTTCGTCGTCCAAATGGTCATCGAACTGAACAAAAGCAATATCCAGCCCTTCCTCTATTTTAGTTTCTAAAGCGCAAAAGATTGGGAAAAAACTTGCGTACCTCAGAAAGATTCACTACCTTTGCACGCACATTATATAGTAACACTTACAGAAAGACAAGACAATCCTTATGGCACAGAAAGAACTACAGCTGAAATATGGTTGCAACCCCAACCAGAAACCCTCGCGCATCTACATGGAGAACGGAGAAGAACTGCCCATCGAAGTGCTCGGCGGACGCCCGGGTTACATCAACTTCCTCGACGCCCTGAACAGCTGGCAGCTCGTCAAGGAGCTGAAGGCTGCAACGGGTCTGCCCGCAGCCGCAAGCTTCAAGCACGTCTCTCCGGCCGGCGCTGCCGTTGGTCTGCCCTTGAGCGACACGCTTGCAAAGATTTACTTCGTGGACGACATAAAGGTTCCCCTCAGCCCAATTGCCTGTGCCTATGCCCGTGCCCGCGGAGCCGACCGCATGAGCAGCTACGGCGACTTCATCGCCCTGAGCGATACTTGCGACGAGGCAACGGCCCTCATCATCAAGCGCGAAGTGAGCGACGGCATCATTGCGCCCGGCTACACAGAGGAAGCCTTGCAGATTCTGCGCGAGAAACGCAAGGGCACCTACAACATCATCCAGGTTGACCCTTCGTACAAACCCGCACCCATCGAACGGAAGCAAGTCTTCGGCATCACCTTCGAGCAGGGGCGCAACGAGGTGAAGCTGGACGACCCTGCACTCTTCGAGAACATACCTACCGCCAACAAGGACTTCACTCCCGAGGCAAAGCGCGACCTCATCATTGCCCTCATCACACTGAAGTACACGCAGAGCAACAGTGTCTGCTACGTGAAGGACGGACAGGCCATCGGCATCGGAGCTGGACAACAGAGCCGCATCCACTGCACTCGTTTGGCAGGCAACAAGGCCGACATCTGGTGGCTCCGTCAGAACCCGAAGGTGATGGCTTTGCCTTTCGTGCCAGGCATTCGCAGGGCCGACCGCGACAACACCATCGACGTCTACATCAGCGACGACTACATGGACGTCCTTGCCGACGGAGAATGGCAGAAGTTCTTCACCGAGAAGCCTGAGCCCCTCAGCCGCGAGGAGAAGCAGGCCTGGATTCAGAAGAACACGGCCGTCAGCCTGGGCAGCGATGCCTTCTTCCCCTTCGGCGACAATGTGGAACGTGCCCACAAGAGCGGCGTGCAGTACATCGCACAGGCAGGCGGCAGTGTCCGCGACGACCACGTCATCATGACATGCGACAAGTACGGCATCGCAATGGCCTTCACCGGCGTCAGACTGTTCCACCACTAATGAAAGGTTAAAAGGTAAAAAGGTAAAAAGGTTAAAAGGTAAAAAAGTGAAAAGATAAAATCAAAGTAAGTCCTGCACTTTAACCTAATGGTCAATGTTCAATGGTCAATGTTCAATGCTCAATGCTCAATGTTCAATGCTCAATGTTCAATGATATGAGATACGGAGGAGACGACATAGATGCCGTCATCATGGAGGGCATTACTTTCCGGGGCGGCGCTAAAGGCGGCCCGAAGAAACAGGAAGCCAAGGTCAGGACCAAGGCAAAAAAGAAGCAGTACATCACTGGAGCACACGGCAGCGGTTCCGCCAAGAAGAAGGCCGACATCCGTCGCCAACGAGCCAACAGACACAAATAAAAAAGTTAAAAGGTTAAAGAGTTAAAAAGTTGAAACGCTAGAACATTAAAACTTCAGAAAGACATCTCGAAATAACAACACAATGAAAACACAGATAATAATGAAGCGCCTAATACAACTTTTGGTTTTCAACATTTCATTATTCACCTTTCACTTTGCCTCTGCACAGACTGAAGTAGAGCCCTTCGTGCCGGGAAGCACCCTGGAAGGTGTCACTTACTACCTGCCGCGCACGGCATTCCGTGTCACCGTCACCTGCGAGAAGACTACTACCCGACCGGGCGACTTCAACAAGTATGCCGACCGCTATCTGCGCCTGCAGGACGTTCCCACCGAGGAAAACGTTCAGTGGACCTTGAAGAGCATCACCCTTGAATCCTTCGGCAAACCCGACCCGGCCAAGGCTTACAGCATCAAGCTCAAGAGCAAGACCGTAGCTCCCCTCGTCGGTCTCAGCCGCGACGGCATCCTGCTGAGCATCAACTGCGATGCCGAGGAAACCTCCCTGCCCGACCTGCCCAAGCCCGTGAAGGGAGCAGCCCCCGAGAATCCTCGCTCGTACATGACACAGGAAATGCTTGCTGCAGGCAGCACGGCAAAGATGGCAGAGCTCTGTGCACAAGAGATTTACGACATCCGCGAAAGCAAGAACGCCCTCGTCCGTGGCGAAGCAGACAACACCCCCAAGGACGGCGAACAGCTCAAGCTCATGCTCGAACAGCTCGACAAGCAGGCCTCCGTACTGGAATCTCTCTTCAGCGGCACCAAGCAGACCGACACCGAAGTCTTCTCCTTCTTCTACGACCCGCAACAGGAAACCGACCGCGACGTGCTCTTCCGTTTCTCGCAGAAGCTCGGCGTAGTGGATGCCGACAACCTGGCCGGCGAACCCGTCACCATCTCTCTCAAGGTCATGGAGAACATCCCGGCGGCAGTTCCCTCGGAGGACACAGCCAAGAAGCGCGCCAAGATGACCACAGGCGTCCACTACAACATTCCGGCCCGCACGAAGATAAACATCGCCTACCGCGGCAAAGAGTTTGTAGGCATGGAAACCCCTGTGGCACAGTTCGGCATCGTCGAGATACTCTCCAACACGCTCTTCGACAAGAAGACCACCACGCAAGTCACCTTCTTCCAAACCACCGGTGGCACAAAGGACGTAATGGAATAAACATTCCTCCACGCTGTGTTGGAAACACAATAACTTATGTGGCAAGACAAGAACAGACGCATTTAATAAAGATAAGTGACAAAACCCACATTAATTAACCCAATTTATTAACAAAACAAACTAAACAATGAAAAAGGTTTTAACTTTTGTTTTTGCACTGGTGGCTGCTATCAGCGTCAATGCAGAGGAGTACTTCCTTGTAGGCGACGGCACAAAAATCGGTTGGACGGACAACTCAACCGATCGTCAAGCAACCAGAATGTATGAGAAGGAAAGCGGCGTGTTCGAGTACATCGGCCTGCTCAAGCACGCCACCGAAGGCTTCAACATCGTTGACACCAACAACGGTTGGAACGGCTTCTCCTGCTCCACAGAAAACTACGCCATAGGCGACGCTGGCACCGACAACTACAAAATTCGTCAGGAATGGGACAAAAAGTGGAACCCCGAAGACGAGAACTGGCGCTGGTACACAATCACCCTCAACACAAACAACGGCACACTTTCCTGGGCTCGCGACACCTTCACGCCGCTCACAGCCGTAGATGGCGTCTACTATATCGGCACCGCCGAGGAGCTCTACAAGCTCGCCATCATGGTGCGTAGCATCTCCGAAGAAAGCTACAAAGTTAAGCTCACCGCCGACATCGACTACACCGCATACAGCAACGGCATCAACTGTGCCATTGGCAACGTGGAGAAATGCGCCTTCAACGGTGAGTTCGACGGACAGGGACACACCATCACCGTAGACCTCAGTGCCACATGGTCGCGCTTCTCTCTCTTCGGCACAGTAGTAGGTTCCGTACACGACATCAAGGTGGCCGGCAAAATTACCGGCGTCAGCAACAACCAAATAGGCGGCATCTGCGGTCTGCTGAAGGGTAACGACAACAAGATTTACAACTGCATCAGCGCCGTTGAGATTGTTGACGCACAGAGCGGCGACGGTACTATCGGTGGCATCTGCGCCGTGACGTACGATGCAACAGTCATCGAGAACTGCGCCTTCTATGGCAAGATTAGTGCTCCTGGTCGCGACGGCTGCGGTGGCATCGTGGGCTGGGCAAACAGCGGCGCAAGCACAACCATCAAGAACTGCCTCATCGTGGCTGACATCAATTGGAAGGATGGAGCAGACTTCGGTCGCAACAACCCCAGCGTCATCAACAGCTTCAAGGTTGACGCAAGCGATGCAGACCTGGCTAACGGTCAGATGACATACAAGCTGAACGTCTACGTATCCGGCGCAGAGAACTGGTTCCAGACGCTCGGCACCGATGCAATGCCCACTCCCTTCTCTTCCAGCGAGAAGGTTTATGCCAACGGCACATTCTACTGCGACGGCGTAACCTCCAAGGGCGGCGACATTGTCCTGAGCAACACCGATGCAGCAGTCGTTGACCCCCATGCCTTCGGTGCTGACGGTGTCTGCACCACATGTAAGGCTGCCGGCGAAGAAGCCACAGAAACCGACGGCGTATTCCAGCTGAACAATGCCGGCAACCTGCTCTGGTGGGCACAGTATGTCAACGCCGGTCATCCCGCATCCAACGCAGTTCTCGCAGCTGACCTTGACATGTCAGCAGCTAAGTACACTCCCGCCGGCACTTCTGAATATAAATATGTAGGCACATTCGACGGTCAGAATCACAGCGTAACCCTCAAGCTCGAGAACTCCGGCCTGAACTATCAGGGCCTCTTCGGCGTTGCCACCGACGGTGCAACCATCAAGAATGTAGTCGTCAAGGGCATCGTCAAGGGTAACAGCTATGTTGCAGGTATCGTAGGCGGTTCCAACGGAAGCGAGGACGGCAAGAAGCTCAGCCTCATCAACTGCGGCAACGAAGCCGAGATTTCTGCTGCCAATGCCAATGGTGCAGGCCTCATCGGTGTGAACATGGGCGGCGCAGCCCACTTCTACGTCAAGAACTGTTACAACGTGGGCAACGTTACCTCCGATCGTGAAAGCGGTGCTATCACAGGTTGGTCTGGCGGCGACAAGTCAGTCTTCACGAATGTCTATAACATTGGCACCGTCACAAACGGAGAAGGCGACGGCTTCATGCGTGGCGGCGGCACACTTGTCAACACCTACAACCTCTCTGCTTCCGACGAGAAAGTAACTGGCGGTGAGCTTGCCTACAATCTCGGTGAAGCTTTCTATCAGGAGTTGGGCACCGATGCATATCCCGTGCTTGACAGCAGCAAGCCCAGTGTATATCAGCTTGCAGTAGGTGCGACCGGCTATGCAACCTTCGTTCCCACTGTCAATGTTGCCGAGCTGCCTGCAGGCGTTGAGGCTTACGCTGCACAGGTGAACAAGAATGCCGAAGGCCAAGTATATCTGGCGCCTGTGGATGAAGTTCCTGCCGACAATGCCGTTGTCGTTAAGGCCAAGGAAGGCTCATACTACTACAACGATGCCGCTACAGCTGCCGCCATCGAAGAAAACAACCTGACATTCTCTGCCGAGGCCATTGAAACTGACGGCACACAGTACATCCTGGCTAATGGCGAAAACGGTGTGGGCTTCTACAAGGCTACCGGCACCATCGCAGCCCGCAAGGGCTACTTCACCAGCGCCAGCGGCGTGAAGGCTTTCTACTTCGACGGCGACGAGGCAACCGGAATAAATGAAGAATTGAGAATGGAGAATGAAGAATCTTCAATCTACAAGCAAGGCTCGACGATAGTCAACCTCGCCGGTCAGCGCGTAAGCAAGATGCAAAAGGGCATCAACATCGTGAATGGAAAGAAAGTTCTCTTCTAATTCAGAATTAACTAACCTAATATTATAAAACATTATATTAAACTATGAAGAAATATATTTCACCTGCCTTCAGCATCGAGGAGGCACAGGCCACTCAGATGCTGGCCGAGAGTCTGCCAATCAGCGACACGACAGTGGACGGCGGCAGTGCCCTCACAAAAGAAGACGATGACTGGAGCATTTGGAACGACGACGCAGAGTAAGGCATAAAGCCCAACCTCACGTAAAGGAAGAAGCACCCCTGACGGACTTTCGCAAAGAAAGTTACCTGTCAGGGGTGCTTTTTGCTTAGGGGAAAATGACAAAACACACAGGTTTAGAAAATTAAATTGTTATTTGCTTTGTTATATATATATAATGTAGTAACTTTGTGCGCAATTAGGAAAAACACACAAACAATCACAACAAATAACAACAAACAAATTACGATGAAACAAAAACTACTTAAAGGATTTTGGCTGCGCGTCGGTATGATCGTAGCCGTAATGACAACCGCCCTGGCAGGAACAGCATGGGCAGAGACTGAGAGCGTAGTCTTCTCTGAAAAAGGCTATGACAATGGACAAGCCGTTGAAGTTTACAAAGGAACAGCATTCACCGTCACCTTCAACAAAGGCACAAATAGCAACGCGCCCACGTACTACACTACGGGAACAGCTGTTCGTTGCTATGGTTCAAACTTCTTCACCGTATCCTCGGACTACACCATCACAACAATCGAACTGGCTTTTGGCTCCGGAGATGGCACAAATGCCATCACAACAGACAAGGGCACATTCGAAACCAACACATGGACGGGCTCCGAAAATGAAGTGACCTTCACCATCGGCGGCACAAAAGGTAACCGCAGAATTGCAAGCATCACCGTCACCTACGAAGAGGGCAATTCCAATGCCGCAGCTACGTTTGTCGACATCGATGCATCCGGCATCACCAACACGAATGTCTTCGACGGCACAGAAGCAGGCGCTCTGACTGCCACCGTCAACACTGCCGACGGTGCTCCCATCCAGGAGGCTGCCATCACATGGAGCGGCAACAACGATGAAGTTGCCACCATCGACGCTTCGACAGGTGCTGTCACCCTCGTCGCAGCCGGTTCGGTCACCTTCACCGCTTCCTACGCTGGCGTGGAGGACGTCTACAAACCCAGCAGCAAGACCTACACCATGACCGTCACCAACAGCGACCCCAACGCTCCCGGCACAGCGGACAATCCCTACACCGTGGCACAGGCTCGCGCTGCCATCGATGCAGGCGCTGGCGTAACAGGCGTCTATGCAACGGGTATCGTGTCGAAGATTGTGACTGCCTACAGCGAGAAGTATGGCAACATCTCCTACAACATCTCTGAGGACGGAACAGAGGAAGCCGACCAGCTGCAGGCTTTTCGCGGCATGAGCTACAACGGCAAGAGCTTCACCTCTGCCGACGACATTCAGGTGGGCGACATCGTCGTTATCTATGGCAACCTGACGAAGTACAACACTACCTACGAGTTCGCTCAGGGCAATCAGCTTGTGTCGCTTTCACGTACCGATGTCGTTGAGCCCAGCATTGAACTGAGGACGACATCCGTAGAGGTATCGGCCGAAGGCGTGGACGGCGTGATTGGTGTCAGCTACAGGAACTTCACGGACTATACGGCTGACGTAGAATTCTACGAGGCAGACGGAGAGACCACAGCCACCTACGACTGGATTATTGCCGAAATCAACGAAGATGGCTACATCGACTACATCGTCGACCCCAACCCCGGCGCTGAGGCTCGCACAGCCTACATGAAGGTACATGCCCTCAATGAAGACGGAGCTGATGTTTATTCCGACCTCATCACCGTCACACAGGAGCCCGGCATTGTTGCTGACTACGCAGTCGTTCCGTTCGCTTACAATGGTGGAAAGAGCGATCTGCCCACAGGCTTCACCCAGAACGGCCTTGGCAATGACTATAGTGCTTCAACCACCAAGTTCAGGTTCGACAGCACAGGCGACTACCTCATTGTCAAGATAGACAAGGAAGCTGCCATGGTATTCTTCGACATCAAGGGTAACGGCTTTGCGGACGGTACCTTCACCGTTCAGACATCTGCCGACGGCGAAGAATATGCAGACATCGCCTCTTACACAGCCCTTGGCAACCTCCAGACCGAAGCTCTCCCGCTCGAAGCCGACGTCCGCTTCATCAAGTGGGTTTACACTGAGAAGGGAAAAGGCAATGTCGGCCTGGGCAACATCAAGGTTGTCGACTGGATTGACGAGGTAACCGTCGGCGAGGCCGGCTATGCCACCTATGTCACGAAGCACAACGAAATCTTCCCCGCCAACGTGGCTGCATATACAGCTGCCATCAATGGTGAGTACGTCGCACTGACCCAGGTGACAGCCGTTCCCAAGGGCACACCTGTCGTACTCAAGGGCGAAGGCACCTTCACGCTGATTCCTACCGTTGCTGACAATCTCAGCGACGTGAGCGGCAACGAGCTGAAGGCTTCCGACGGCACAGTGGAAGGCAACGGCGGCATCTTCGTCCTGGCTCAGCCCAGAGGCGAAAAGGTTGGCTTCTATGCCGTAGAGACTGGTACAAAGGTTGCAGAAGGCAAGGCTTATCTTGAGGCAGCCACAGCATCAGGCGTGAAGGCCTTCTACTTCGAGGGTGACGACGCAACAGGCATAAATGAAGAATTAAGAATGAAGAATGAAGAATCTTCAATCTACAAGCAAGGCTCGACGATAGTCAACCTCGCTGGCCAGCGCATCAGCAAGATGCAGAAAGGCATCAACATCGTTGGTGGCAAGAAGGTTCTTCGCTAACACGTAAGACATCGAGGCGAGCGAACCTCGGCTAACACATCAAGCGGTGCATCCATTGCGGTGCGCCGCTTTTTTATTATCTCCCTGCCAGGAGTCAAACATCTCCGTGCTCTTTTGAAATAAGCGCAAGGCGCTTCCAAAATAAGAGCAAGGCGCTTCCGAAATAAGCGCAAGGCGCTTCCGAAATAGGCGCGAGGCTCTTCCGGAAGAAGTGCACAGGGATGTTCCCTCCTGCGTGGGCGTCTGTAGTGAAACTATCGAACAATAACAAAATAAAAACACGTTTTCCTTTTGCTTTTCGCATGCTTATTTGTAACTTTGCATTCTCATTGAATCCAAACAGACCCACAAGACATGGCAGAATCGACAGGAAGAAGACGTTCCGGCACAACGAAGATAGTGGAAGTGCCTCAGGTAGACCAATATGGACACAAGCAGCCGCAGAGCCTCGACATGGAAGTCGCCGTGCTCGGAGCGCTCATGGTGGAGCAGGATGCTTACGGCCTCGTGGCCGAACTGCTCAAGCCCGAAAGCTTCTACGACCACCGTCACCAGCTCATCTATCAGGCTATCCAGACACTGAACGCCGAGCAGAAGCCCGTCGACATCATGACCGTCATCGAGCAACTGGAGCGAGTCGACAGTCTGGAAGCCGCAGGCGGCGAGGTCTATCTGATGCAGATCAATGCGCAGGTGGCAAGTTCGGCTCACATCGAATACCACGCCAAAGTCATCGCACAGAAGTCGCTCCAACGACAGCTCATCACCTTCGCAAGCCTGGTGCAGACGAAGGCTTTCGACGCAACAGTCGACGTGGCCGACCTCATGCAGGAAGCCGAAAGCATGCTCTTCGCCATCTCGCAGAAGAACATGAAGAAGGACTTCACGCAGATTGACCCCATCATCAGCCAGGTCATCGAGCTCATCCAGAAGGCACAGGCCAAGGAGGGCGGACTGAGCGGACTGCCGACGGGCTTCCGCGAACTGGACAAGATAACCAACGGCTGGCAGAACAGCGACCTCATCATCATCGCGGCACGACCAGCAATGGGTAAAACGGCCTTCGTGCTCTCCATGATAAAGCGTATGGCCGTGGACAACAAGATACCCTGCGCCATGTTCAGCCTGGAGATGAGCAACCAGCAGCTTGTGCAGCGTCTCATGGTGAACGTCAGCGAGTTGAGCGGCGAGAAACTGCGCAGCGGACAGCTGGCTCCCTACGAATGGGGACAGCTCGACAACCGCGTCCGCCAGCTCTACAACGCACCCATCTACATCGACGACACCCCGTCGCTCAGCGTCTTCGAACTGCAGACGAAGGCACGACGCCTGGTGCGCGAGTACGGCGTGAAAGCCATCATGATAGACTATCTGCAACTGATGCATGCCAGCGGACTGAACATCAACAGCCGTCAGGAGGAAGTAAGCTCCGTGAGCCGTGCCCTGAAGGGACTTGCCAAGGAGCTGAACATCCCCATCATTGCGCTGAGCCAGCTGAACCGTGGCGTGGAAAGTCGCGAAGGCATCGAGGGCAAGCGGCCGCAGCTGAGCGACCTCCGCGAGTCGGGTGCCATCGAGCAGGACGCCGACATCGTCTGCTTCATCCACCGTCCCGAGTACTACAAGATATTCACCGACGAACAGGGCTACGACTGGCACGGCAAGGCCATGTTCATCGTGGCAAAGCACCGCAACGGCTCCGTGGGCGACATCAAACTGGCGTTCCGCAGCGAACTGGCACGCTTCACCGACCTCGACAACGTCGTTCCCCTACCCAACTCGCAGGAAAGCGACATGGGCGGGCGCTTCGTCTCGCCCAAGATGACGCCGGAAGAGATGGCCGAAAGCGACCGCATTGCCAATGCCATCGGCACCAACGACTCGTTCGCCGGCCTTCAAAGCGCATCGCAGGAAGATAAGTTCTGAGCTACGGATTGGACGGATTAACACGAATCATTATATAACAACGGATTGAGCGGATTAAACGGATTGGCTACGCCTTTGCATTCGGCGTAAAGAAAATCCGTTTAATCCGCTCAATCCGTTGTCTCTATTATTCAGATTCGTGTAGAACCGAGTAATTTGTGGCTTACTGATTCGTGCCGGTCGGTGTAGTGCCTTGCAGTTGTTCGAGGGCACGGCAAAGCTGGTCGGGGCAAGAAGTACGCTTTGTGCCGCAGCGGATGCCGTCCAGACGGCTGATGACATCCTTTGGCGACATGCCCGCCACGAGCTTCGACAAGCCCTGGGTGTTGCCGCTGCAGCCGCCGTAGAACAGACATTTGCTCACCTTACCGTCCTTTACGCCGACCTCAATGAACTGGCTGCACGTGCCACTGGTCTTGTAGAGCAACTCCTGCTCGCCGTCGCGCTCCTGCACCTGTCCTACTTGAAGTTCCATGATGATGCGTTATTTGTTCTGGCTTGACATCGTAGAACCCTACTCTTCGGGCTTCATGTTGGTGTAGACGGTCTGCACGTCGTCGAACTCCTCGAGCTTCTCCACCATCTTGTTGATGGTCTCGCGCTGTTCGGGTGTCACGTCCTTCAGGTCGTTGGGGATGTAGGTGAACTCACCGCCCACTTCCTCGAAGCCGTCTGCCTCCAGCTTCTTCTGGATAGCGTTGAAGCTGGTCGGCTCGCCGTAGATGGTGATGGTGGTCACGTCCTTCTCCTCGTCGTACTCCTCGTCGTACTCTTCTTCCACGCCGCAGTCGATCATGTCAAGGATGAAGTCGTCCATGTCCATGCCGTCCTTCTTCTTGAAGGTGAAGACACACTTGTGGTCGAAGAGGAAAGAGAGCGAGCCGGTCGTTCCCATGTTGCCGGAGAACTTATTGAAGATGCTGCGCACGTCGGCCACGGTGCGAGTGGTGTTGTCGGTCAGTGTGTCGACGAAGATAGCGATGCCGTGAGGGCCATATCCTTCGTAGGTCACGCTCTTGTAGTCGCTCTGGTCCTTGCCCATAGCGTTCTTGATAGCACGCTCGATGTTG
>JAFUVM010000086.1 GCA_017483665.1 Bacteroidaceae bacterium | reverse complement strand
CGCGACGTGGAGGAAGGCAAGCTGCCCGCCGAGGAAATGCCCTTCATCCGGCAGATGGTAGAGGACATCAGCTACTATAATGCCAAGCGATACTTTGGCTTCTAAGGCCGAAAGACCACGCCACATATTCTCCACAACAACGGTTTACTCGGACATCTTTACCACGAATTACGCGAATTACACGAATTATCTCCCAAGTTCAAGGGTGTTGTCAATTCGTGCAATTCGCGTAATTCGTGGTTAAATAACAGCCTGTTCAATCCGAGTAAGCCCTTCGTGTTAATTATGACACCGCGGTTTGTTGGTTTCATGTCGGCATACATACCTGTATGGCACATTCCCTTGCAGAAACGAAAAAAACATGTGGCTTCCTTTTGTACTTCGCTCTGCTTTTCGTACCTTTGCACAGGTAAAACGAATATCTATATCAATTCACTAACACATAAACTCACTATGAAAAGGAATTTCTTTTTGATCCTGCTCGCAGCCATCTGCCTGGTGGCTTGCGCCGAGACGAAGTCGGAGATTAAGGTCACAGGCGACCTGGGCAACCCGCAGCCCACGTTCCTCATGGGCATGTTCAACCGTCAGGTACTTGCCGAAGGACAGGTGGCCGACGGCACCGTCACGTTTGCCATCGACACCGTCGAGCCCACGATTGCCATGATAGGCCGCAGCGCCGACGGACGTCAGCCGCTCTGCCCCGTCATCATCGACGGAAAATCCATCGAAGTGACCGTCAAGGACGGTAATGCCGAGATAACGAAAGGCTCAGAGCAGAACATGATGTTTGCCGAAGCCATGGAGCGTTTGAACGTGGTAAGCTCTCCGCTGGAGGACCTGATGAAGGAGTACAGCGAAACCCATCAGAAGTATAACGGCGAAGTTCCCGAGGACGTGATGGAAGGCTTCAACAAGCGTTACGATGCCATCATGGAGGACATCGCCGCCACGCAAAAGCAAATCATCCAGGAGAACAAGGACAACCTCGTTCCCGTTCACTTCCTCCGTACCGCTGGCGACGCTCTCGGCGTGGAATTCGTGGAGAGCTTCCTGAAGGACTACAAGTACAAGGACAACAAGATGCTCGCACCCGTAGTGGCCTCCATCAGCGGCGAAAAGAACAAACTGCCCGGCGCTCCCGTGGTAGACTTCGTGGGCAAGGACCTGAACGACAAGGAGTGCCACCTCACAGACTACGTGGGCAAGGGCAAGTATGTCCTCGTCGACTTCTGGGCAAGCTGGTGCGGTCCCTGCCGTCAGGAAATGCCGAACGTGAAGGCTAACTACGAGAAGTACAAGGACAAAGGCTTCGAAGTGGTCGGCATCTCCTTCGACAACGACAAGGCTGCCTGGGAGAAGGGCGTCAAGGACCTGGGCATCACATGGCCTCAGATCAGCGACCTGAAGGGCTGGCAATGTGCTGCAAGCGACCTCTACAACATCAAAGGCATCCCCGCAACCGTCTTCTTCGGTCCCGACGGCAAGGTCATCAAGGCTAACCTCCGCGGCGAAGAACTCGGAAAGACCTTAGCTGAATACCTTGACAAGTAAGAAAAACGGCGGCGGGTACGCCGACATCTTTGCCGAGAACACCGGCATCAGCAGCATGGTGCTGCAGGATGGCAAGGTGAGTCAGGCACAGCAGGTCTGCCTTTATGGTGCAGGTATCCGTACCGTACAAGACGGCGAGACACGCTATGCCTACACGATGGACCTCAGCGAGGAAGGGCTGGCGAAGGCGGCAAAAAGCATCAAAGCCCCCTCCCCGCTCCCCCTTTGGGGGAGTGCCTCAAAGCCGGTGCCTCGCCGCTCAAAAGCACTCCCCCAAAGGGGGAGCGGGGAGGGGGCTTACCAGTTCCTGCTTGACGTCGAGGCGAAAGCCCATGTGCTTGATGATTCTGTCATCAGGGTAAAGGCCTACGTCTCGCAGCGGATGCAGGAGGTGCAGTTCGCAGCCAGCGACGGGACGACATTTCACGACTTCCGCCCCCGCTCGTCGCTCTCGGTGAGCATCGTCATGGAGCGTGGCAGCAAGACACAGATGGGCTTCGCCTCCCGTATGCTGCAGATGGGTGGGGAGTTCTTTTCCGACGCACTCATCGAAGAAGTTGTCAGCGAAGCCATCAGGCGAACGGACTTCCTCTTCTCTGCCTCGCAGATTGAAGGCGGCGAGATGCCCGTCGTGATGGCAGCCGGCAGCAGCGGCATCCTCCTGCACGAAGCCATCGGACATGCCTTCGAAGCCGACTTCATCCGCACCGGCGACAGCATCTTCACCGGACAGCTCGGCAAACAGATCTGTCACCCGAGCATCAGCATCGTCGACGACGGGACGCTCCCGAACGACGCCGGTATGCTTCGCTACGACGACGAAGGCATCCCGGGGCAACGTACTGTTCTCGTCCACGAAGGCAAGCTCAACAGTTTCCTCTACGACCGCATCTCGGCCCGTCACTTTGGCGTGAAGCCCACAGGCAACGGCCGTCGCGAGAGTTTCCGCTGCACGCCCATTCCGCGCATGCGGTCTACCTACATGTTGCCGGGGCAGGCAAAGGAGGAAGACATCATCCGAAGTGTGCGCCGAGGCATTTATGCGGAGTCGTTCACCAACGGACAGGTGCAGATAGGCGCGGGCGACTTCACCTTCTTCATGAAGACAGGTTGGCTCATCGAGAATGGCAAGCTGACCCGACCTCTGCGCGACCTCAACATCATCGGCAACGGTCCCGAAGCTCTGAAGCGCATCAGCATGGTGGGCGACAACCTTCGCATCGACCACAGCGCCAGCATGTGCGGCAAGGAGGGGCAGAAGGCAGCCGTCAGCCAAGGACTTCCAACGGTGCTGATAGACAAGTTGATTGTGGGATAAAAGAAATGAAGAATGAAGAGTTAAGAATGAAGAATTTGCTACCGCTCTTAATGGTCAACGGTCAATGGTCAATGGTCAATCAATAATATACTTCGCCGAAGAGGTCATCAAGAAGCTTCCTGCCAGGCTCGACTACAAGCTTGTCCTGCTGGAGAACCACGAGGACAACATCATTCTGCGCGACGGGAAGGTGGAGAAGATGCTGCATGCCACGTCCCTTTCGCTCGCCGTCAACCTCTACCTCGACGGGCGCGACGGTTTCTTCTACACGAACGACTTGCGACCGGATAGCGTCAGCACGTTCATCAAGACTGCCTTCGAAACGACACGCCTGCTGGAGCCCGACGAGAGCAGGACGCTTGCCGACCCAGCACGTTACTACAAAGGCGGGGGGCCGGACCTGAGGAACTTCGATGCCACGCTCTCCGAGATTGCTCCCGAGGAAAAGATAAAGCTGCTGCAGGAAACTGCGGCTGAAGTGGACGGAAGCGACAAGCGCATCATCAGCATGCAGACACGCTACACCGACCGACAGCACCAGGCGCACTACCTCATTTCGAACGGCTTCGACCAAAGCGAGCAGAGCAGCTACTGCACCCTGACAAGCATCATCACCGTGGAGGGCGAAGGCGGTCAGCATCCCATGGACGGGTGGGGCGAGTCGCGCATCTTCTTCCAGCAGATGCCGCGCACAGGCATCGCCCCCGTTGCCCTCAGCCGTACGCTCCGCAAGATAGGCCAGCGGCCTGCACCCAGCGGACGCTACCGCATGATACTGGAGTCGCCGTGCGCAGGGAACTTCCTGCAGCCCATCCTGAGTGCCATGAACGGACAGGCCTTGCAGCAACGGACATCCTTCCTCTGGGGCAAGCTCGGAGAGCAAGTCGTCTCGCCGCTTGTCAACATTTTGGACGACCCGCTCCAGCCCGGCACACGCGGCGCCTCTCTCTTCGACTACGACGGCGTAGCGACAAAGCGCAGGGAGCTCTTCACCGAAGGGCGTCTCATGACCTACTTCATCGATACCCCCATGAGCAAGAAGCTCGGCATGGCCCCGACGACGCAAGGCATCCACAGGCTGATTATGGCAAGCAAAGCCCCCTCCCCGCTCCCCCAGACCCCCTCTAACTCCCCCGTTAGGGGGAAAACCGTGTGCGGCAAGCATTCAGCGAGAATGAGTCCTCCCCCTAAAGGGGGAGTTAGAGGGGGTCTCGGTGGTCTTACCATCCTCGTCACCGACTTCAACGGCGGCAACTGCGACCCCGTGACGGGCAACTTCTCCTACGGCATCGAGGGCTTTCTCATCGAGGACGGCATCATCGTCCAGCCCGTGAGCGGCATGAACATCACCGGCAACATACTCGACGTGTGGAAACGCCTGAGCCATGTCGACAACGACGCCGACCCCTGGGAAGCAGAGCTCATTCCCACCCTCACTTTCGAGGATGTAGCCTTCAGCGGATGCTGACACGGGCAGAGCTCAGCCTCTTTTTACTGCCTTCCCTTGAATTTTGAATTTATTCACTTTGAATTTTGAATTAAAAGCTGTAACTTTGCACACGTTGAAACCTTCAAACACCATGATAAGACAGAAATCCCTGCTAATGTTCCTTCTGCTTCTGCTGCCGTACGCAGCGGTTGCCGACGTCCCCAAGGACTACTATAAAGGCGTCGACGGCAAGAAGATGGCTGCGCTCAAAGCTGCCATGCACGATGTGATTGCACCCCACACGAAGATTGGCTACGGCAATCTGTGGGTGTCGTACGAAAAGGTGGACTACCTGGACAAGACGAATGCACAGGGACAGCACAAGGTGATGGACTACTACAGCGACGAGGTGCATTACTTCACAGGGACCGGTTCGGCCGTGAGCGGCATGAACAAAGAGCATGTGGCTCCACAGAGCTGGTGGGGCGGCGGGACCGGCATCGCGGTTGGCAACGACCTCTTCCAGGTGATTCCGTCGGAGTCGAAGGCCAACAGCGCAAAGGGAAACTATCCCCTGGGCGTGGTGACGGGCTCCGTGTCGTACCCCTCGAAGGGCACTACCAATACGCGCATGAAGACCGGACGCGACAGCAATGGCTACATGGTGTTTGAGCCTTGCGACGAATATAAGGGTGACTTCGCACGAATCTTCTTTTACGTGGCGACGTGTTACCCCGATGTCAATTGGGAGAACCGCAGCGACGTGAACGTCTCGTTCGCTCGCGAAGACTACCCGACCTTGAAGGCCGACATCCTGCCGATGCTGCTGCAATGGTCCAAGAACGACCCCGTCAGCGATTGGGAAATCACACGCAACGAACGTGTCTACAAAGAGCAAGGCAACCGCAATCCCTTCGTCGACTTCCCCAACCTGGCCGAGTACATCTGGGGCGACAGCGTGGACTATGCCTTCTCGACCACCGGCACATCAACTGGCGGCAAGACCGACGACGACCCCGACATAAAGCCCGTACTCGCCACTCTGGTCGACTGCACGCTGCAATCCGGCCTCTCCCCCTTCTTCGTTCGCACCTCGGAGGGCAGCAGCGGCTCTGCATGGACAAGCGACAGCAAATACGGAGCCAAAGCCAATGCCTACAACCTTCCCGGAAAGGAAGCCGACGAATACCTCATGGTAAGTCTCGACTTGACGGCAAAGGACGATGCCGTGCTCACCTTCCAGCATGCCACAGGCTACAACAAGACGGTCGCCGTGAAGGACACTTACTTCCAGGTGCTCATCAGCAACGACTACGACGGAGTTCCCGAGGACGCGACCTGGTTCAAGCTCGACGCCACCTTCCCGCCGCTCCAGTCGAGCAGCAGCTTCACGAACTTTGTTTCTTCGGGCGACATCAGCCTCGACGCCTTCTGCGGCGGAAAGGTAACGCTTGCCTTCCGCTACATCAGCAACAGCTCGGCTGCCTATTGCTGGGAGATAAAGGATGTCAAGGTGACTGCCATGAGCATCCCTGATGCCCTGCCTTTCATCACCGAAGACGGCACATGGCATGAAACGACAAACAGCAAGTCCTTCGACCTCATGGGCCGGCAGGTTCCCCGAAGCAGGAAGGGAATCGTCATCAGGAACAGAAGGAAGATCTTGCAAAAATGAAGAGTGAAGAATGAAGAATGAAGAGTGAAGAATGAAGAGTGAAGAGTGAAGAATGAAGAGTGAAGAATGAAGAGTGAAGAATTTATTTTGAATTTTGAATTTATTAATTTTGAATTAACCTAATGCGTTTCTTCATCACCCTCTCCTACGACGGCACGCGCTACCACGGCTGGCAGATTCAGCCCAATGGCGACAGCGTGCAAGAGCGACTGCAGGATGCGCTCTCCACGCTTCTCAGGCAGCCCATCGAGGTTGTCGGAGCAGGCCGGACCGATGCCGGCGTCCATGCCCGCATGATGGTGGCGCACTTCGACTTAGACCCTCCCCTGCCCTCCCTTAAAGGGAGGGAGTCCTCCCCCTTTAAGGGGGAGTTAGAGAGGGTCTGTGAGTTAGAGAGGGCCTTGAACAAGCTCCTGCCGCCGGACATCGCCGTGCAGGACATCCGTCCCGTCGCCCCCGACATGCACGCACGCTTCTCGGCCACATCGCGCACCTACCACTACTTCATCCACACCCGCAAAGACCCCTTCCTGCAGGCTTACAGCTGGCAAGTGCCCTACAAACTCGACTTCGAGCAGATGAACGCGGCGGCAAAGGTGCTCCTCGAATACAAGGACTTCACCAGCTTCTCGAAGACGGGCACCGACACGAAGACGAACCTCTGCGACCTTCGCGACGCCCATTGGGACGAGCTTGCCCCTGGGCAGTGGCGCTTCACCATCACAGCCAACCGCTTCCTGCGCAACATGGTCCGCGCCATCGTGGGAACCCTTGTCGAGGTCGGCCGGGGCAGAATCGGCATCGAAGACCTCCGTCGCATCATCGAAGCCAAGGACCGCTGCAGCGCCGGCGAAAGCGTCCCGGGCAAAGCACTCTTCCTCGTCGACATCCAATACTGAAAACGGGGATTCTGCAAAACAGCCCACACAAAACAAAAACACTCGTCACTCATCAGGTTTCGCATTCAAGAACCAGAGAATCAGCCGGTAAGAACCTGACGAGTGCCTGATGAGTGCGTCATGTACCCGTCAGGGCACTAAGCAATTGACAATTTGTACCTTACCCGCGAAACCTGACGAGTGACGAGTACTTCGATTTAGCCTCGCGCTTATTTCAGAAGAGCCTCGCGCTTATTCCCGAAGAGCCTAGCGCTTATTCCCGAAGAGCCTCGCGCTTATTTCGGAAGAGCACGCCGTGTTCCCCGACTACCCACGTGTCGTTAGCCGACTAACCACGTGTCGTTAGCCATCTAACCACATGTCGTTAGCTATCTACCCACGTGTCGTTATCCTTTCTTGCGCAAAGCCACAAAGCGGGCCACACCCACACATTCTCATTAAATTGCCCTTAAAATTATTCTTTTTTGTACGTTACTGGCCGAATACTCAATAAAATTGAGTAACTTTGTAGGCAATAATTAAAAAATCGGAAGCGAACAAGTATGGCAAATACGAACTTAGCAAATGCGAAGACGGCAAAGAACGATGAGTTCTATACGCAATATCCCGATATTCAGAAGGAGATAAACGCCTATCTGGACTACGACCCCAATGTGTTTCGTGGTAAGACGGTACTGCTACCTTGCGACGACCCAGAGTGGAGTAACTTCACCAAGTTCTTTGCTCAGAACTTTGAACTGTTGGGCTTGAAGAAGTTAATCTCCACGAGTTATGCCCCCGAAAGCAAGAAATACAAGTTGCCGTATCAGCCGACACTTTTTGAGACTGAGCAGCCGCACTTCGACGCCGACAAAAGCAAAACGCATGGTAAGATATTTGTGCTTGAACGTGATGTGACAGGCGATAATCGTATCAACATCGAAGATTTGCAATGGCAGTATCTGGAGGGTGACGGTGATTTCCGTAGCAAGGAAATACGCCAACTGCGTGACGAGGCAGACATCATTGTAACTAATCCGCCGTTCTCGCTGTTTAGAGAGTTTGTTCTTTGGTTAATGGAAGCCCAGAAGCAGTTTATCATCATCGGCAATATGAATGCTGTCACTTACAAAGAGATATTCCCATTGATAAAGGAAAACAAAATGTGGCTTGGCAATGGGTTCCAAAATGGAAATGCTTACTTTCGCGTTGACGCTCCTCGGGAAAGCTACGCTGATGGTGTGTATGACGAAAACACAAGTCTTGTTAAGTTTCGTAATTGTTGCTGGTTTACCAATATTGACCACGGACGTCGCCATCAACCTTTGCGTTTAATGACGATGGCAGAGAACTTTAAGCATAGCAAACATAAAGAGATACGAGGACGGGAGGATTATATCCACTACGATAATTATGATGCAATAGAAATCCCATATACTGATGCAATTCCATCTGACTATGAGGGAGCGATGGGCTTGCCAAAATCTTTCCTTGACAAATACTGTCCTGAACAATTTGAGATCATTGGCATTGCAGAAGGAGATTCGGGCAAGGAGTTAGGATTAAAGCCCTTCCCACCAGAATTGAAGAAACTAAATCCCAGTCTAAGACAAGGTCAACTTTACTATATGGAAGACGGCTACCCAGTGAAGCCATACGCAAGAATACTCATCCGCAAGAAGCAATCGTAATATGAACACCGAAATAGTATCGCAAAATCAGTTTGACAATCTGTATGGCAACATTCGCCAGATTTTGTCAGGTGCGCGACAGCAGGCATATACTGCCGTAAATTTTGCCATGGTGGAAAGTTACTGGCTCATAGGCCAACAAATTGTGGAGCATGAGCAGCAAGGAGCCGCCAGAGCTGACTACGGGAAGGGACTCCTGAAAGAATTGGCGGCACGGCTGACCAAGGATTTTGGCAAGGGATTCGATGAACGCGAACTGCGAAAGATGCGACAGTTCTATCTGATGTTTAAGATTCGGGACACACTGCGTCCCGAATTGACATGGTCGCACTATCGCCGCCTGATTAGTGTCGAAAACGAGCAGGCTCGCCTCTGGTATATGAACGAAGCGGCAGACGGCGTGTGGAGCACCCGACAGATGGACCGGCAGATTTCAACCCTCTACTATGAGCGGCTGCTGGCAAGCAGAGAAAAAGCATCGGTCATGGCAGAGGCCAAACAAAAGATGAGCGAACTGAAGCCTGAGCAATTCATCCACGATCCCTTCGTGCTGGAGTTTCTTGACTTGAAAGACTACCCGGCGTTGCACGAAAGCGACATTGAGCTAGCACTCATAGACCACCTGCAGCAGTTCTTGCTGGAGCTGGGCCGTGGGTTCTGTTTTGTGGCCAGGCAGCGGCGTATGCGCTACGACGACGAAGACTTCTATGTTGACCTCGTTTTCTATCATAGCATTTTGAAATGTCATGTACTGATAGACCTGAAGTTAGGCAAGTTGACGCATGAAGATGTCGGACAGATGGACAGTTATATCCGCATGTTCGACGCGCTCTACCGAAACGAGGATGACAATCCGACGCTGGGCATCATTCTATGCTCTCAAAAGAGCGAGGCCATCGTGAAATATTCAGTACTGAACGAAGGCAAACAGATTTTCGCTTCGCGCTACAAACTATATTTACCTACCGAAGACGAATTTAAGAGAATGTTGGAATCTATATAACAATGAAGACAGAACTGAAAATATGACAAACGACCGATATAACCTGCTTGACATTCTTCGCGAACAGAAAGAGATGAAGATGAAGGGTGGCATCTATCACAAGACACAGATAGACCTGACCTACAACTCCAACCATATAGAAGGCAGCCGGCTGACCCACGAGCAGACGCGCTATATCTTTGAGACCAATACCATAGGCGTGACCGCCGATGAGACGCTGAACGTGAATGACATCGTGGAGACCGTCAACCATTTCCGCTGCATCGACCTGATGATTGACAAAGCCGAGCTGCCGCTCACAGAAGAACTGATTAAGTCTCTGCACGGTATCTTGAAAACGGGAACCAGCGACAGCCGCAAGGACTGGTTTGCCGTTGGTGACTACAAGCATCTCCCTAATGAGGTGGGCGGCGAGTCAACTTGTCCGCCGGAACAGGTAGCGACAGAGATGGGCCGTCTGTTGGAGGATTATCAGAACAGCGGACGTGGTTTCAATGACATCCTTGACCTGCACGTGCGCTTCGAGCGTATTCATCCGTTTCAGGATGGCAACGGCCGCGTGGGGCGTCTCATCATGTTCAAGGAATGTCTCAGAAGCAACATCGTGCCATTCATCATCACCGATGAACTGAAGATGTTCTACTACCGGGGGCTGCGTGAATGGGGACACATAGACGGCTATCTGGCCGACACGTGCCTGACGGCACAAGATGAGTATAAGGCTGCGCTCGACTATTTCAGAATCATATATTAAGCGATGAAAACAGAACTGAAAATATATACCGCCCGGCAGATTTGCGACGGCTTTGAGTATAACGAACTGGAAGGAAAAGGCCTTTATGGCTTGGCAGGCCAGTTAACCATCCAACCAGAATATCAGCGTAACTACATTTATGCCGACGGCAAGCGCGATGTGGCAGTCATTGAGTCTGTGCTGAAAGGCTACCCGCTGGGGCTGATTTATTTCAACCGAAAAGAAGATGGACGATTGGAAGTATTAGACGGGCAGCAGCGCATCACATCATTAGGCCGCTTTCTGAAGAACAAGTTTGCCGTGAAGATTAACGGACTGGAACAGATATTCGATGGGTTGAATGAGGGAATGCAAAACAAGATTCTCAATACCGAGCTATTGGTCTATATTTGTGAAGGTGAGGGCGAACATGCCGAGGAAGAAATCAAAGAATGGTTTGAGACAATCAATATCGTTGGCATACCTCTCAATGAGCAAGAAAAACTGAATGCTATTTTCAGCGGAGAGTTTGTGACTCTTTGTAAAGCCGAGTTCAGCAATTCTCAGAGTTCTCACATTCAGCGTTGGGAGAGTTACGTGAAAGGGCCTGCCAATCGTCAGCAGTTCTTGGCTACGGCATTGGAATGGGTGAGCAAGGGCAATGTGGCAAACTATATGAGCACTCACCGCCGCGATACAAACATTAACGAGATAAAGACCTACTTCAACACCGTGATTGATTGGGTAGATAGTAAGTTCGACGATGTATACCCTGAAATGCAAGGCTTGAACTGGGGCGAACTCTACGAACGTTTTCATTCGCTGCCATTGAACCATACAGAATTGTCTGGGAAAGTACGTGAGTTGATGCACGACGATTTCGTAGGGAATCGCCGAGGCGTGTTTGAGTATGTGCTTGGCGGCTGTCAAGATACAAAGCTGTTGAATGTCCGTTTGTTTGATAAACCAACCATGCGCAAAGTGTATCAGCAACAGACCGACAAGGCAAAGGCAGAGGGCGTGAGCAATTGCCCCTACTGCGCCATCGGTCACGACCAGAATGCCCGCCGCATCTGGAAGTTGGAAGAAATGGATGCCGACCATGTAACCGCATGGAGCAAAGGCGGCAGTACAGATATAGAAAACTGCCAGATGTTGTGCAAGACACACAACAGAGCGAAAGGGAACAGATAAAGATTAAGCCAACAAGATATGACAAAGAAATATAATCGCATTATACAAATGCAAGATGGCAATTGGACGATTCTTTATCCTGCACGGGAAAAAGCGCTTGATTACAACACTATTGAGAAACTGAACAATCTGAATCGTGATTTCTGCACCTTCATCGACAAAATATCGAAAGTGCTTAATGCGCCAGAGAAGTATATCAAGGAAGCGAAAGATTCTTTTGAGTCCACTTGCGACAAGATTTTTGAATCGGATGAGGAACAGGAGAGATATTGCAAGGAACATAATATACCCTATTAATTTTCAATCGCATATACATATCTGAGAATAAATTAGTAACTTTGCACCCAAAATTAAGGATATATGAGAATTAAGGATTTCTGTATCGACAATCTGTATTACGAATATGCCTTCAGTGCTTCGCTGGACGAGCACGTGAATATCATCGTAGGCAACAACGGCACGTTCAAGACAACGCTGCTGCGACTGCTGCGTCATGCCATAGCCTACGAGAAAAACGGACAATTCTTCCAAAGTCGTCTAACAAAAGTCACCTTTAAGGATGATATGGTTATGGAGTACCATGAGACAGAAAATTTGCTTTCCAAGGACAAAGATGGTGAAGACATACTTAAGAATGTCACCTCATGGACACCAATGCTGAATGGTAATAAGGTTTCAGAGTCAGACTACCACAAATTACTGAAACTTGATTTCGTTTCCACCTTCGATGTGAAAGGTGACGGCAAGAGCAGTCAAGATAGTTATCTTGACACACGATTGGAGAAGCTACAGAGCGATTATGGCTATTACCTCTCTGACTTGGTGAAGGAACTGACCGAACGCATCAATTTAAACAGCAGTATCACAAAGTCAGAACTCGACAAGATTAATGAGCGGAAGAATTTGTTCATAAGCCTTGTGAACGAGTGTTTTGCCGAGACAGGAAAAACGCTTTCCAATGATTCCACCAAACTTGTCTTCTTGAAGGATAATGCTATTGGCATCTATCCCAAAGAACTATCATCGGGTGAGAAGCAACTCCTGATTATTTTACTCACCGTTCTGCTGGAGCGTGGTGAGGAATATATCTTGATGCTTGATGAGCCGGAGATTTCCATGCACATCAGTTGGCAATACAAACTAATTGATATGATACTACAACTGAACCCCAACGTGCAGATCATCCTGACAACCCATTCACCAATGATATTCTCAGACGGTTGGGGCGATAAGGCCATCCATATGGAAGATATAACCATTAATACTCGAAAGTAATGGCTGACGTATATCAGGAACAAGCACAGTTCTTTGCCAATGTGCCGCTGATGCAGAGTGGTGTCGTGGCTAGCGTTCATTTGGAGGATGTAGACGATAAAGAATTTTGGAATGCCATGCTTCAGATTCAGCATCCTGGACATTATTACTTTATCACTCATAGTCGTAGTCCCAAAGGGTTTGACACTAAGGGTTGTGAGCAATGCTTGAAATATCGTCCTTATTTGTCTAAGCGATTCTTCATCTGCATAGACAGTGACATGCGCTATCTGATGCAGGAGCCAGGTCTTGACGCTGGCGACTACATCTGCCAGACTTACACCTACTCATGGGAAAACCACTATTGCGAAGCCTCTGCATTACAGCGACGGTTTGAAAAAGTCTGCCCAGACAAAGCTGCAACATTCGACTACCAGCAGTTCTTGACGGCACTATCCGAGGTACTGTATAAGCCATTGTTACTGTTGCTCTTTTGTTTGAAGAACGCCAAGCTGGATTTCAGTATGCGTATGTTTTCCGCTTGTCTGTCCAACCAATGCAAACGCACAGAACTGGCTGACAACGGTAAACTGCTGATAGAAAGGATTGCCAAGAACTTTGAACCGCATCTGAATAGTCCATTTGCTCAGTCGGTTGACCTTGAAGTTGAAAAGACATATTGTCAGGCCCTGGGCGTAAACGAGCAGAATGCCTATCTCCATGTGAGAGGTCATAACCTCTTCGACCTTGTTTCATACATCGGTGACTTGCTCTGTCGTGGAACCTCCATATCGTTCAGAAACGATGTCCTGGTGTATGACCTGCCATCACAAAACTACTGGGAAATCAAAAAAGTGGCATCTGATATTGCAGGAATAGTGTGACTCATAAGGGTTATACCAGTATTATTATACAGATGATGGTGTATGATGGTGTATGATGGCGACAATAAAGCGTGAAACGTTTCACTAATTTCACGAATGGATTAGCTGTTGGTTGTTAGTTAATTATAAATTCGTGTAATTAGTGCAATTCGTGGTTAAAAGTTATTGGTTGTATTTTGACACACCCTCTTCATTGTCAGTTTCTTCTACCGTACCACGACCTTTCGCGTTTGCTTGCCGCTGGAGATGATGTATATGCCGGGATGCTTCGGGTTGGGGCCGACGGGCTGGCCTGAAATGTTGTAGACCTGGGGCGCGGGGGTGGCCGACGCTTCCTGGCCGATGCCTTCTGAAGCCTCTCCGATGCCTTCGATTCCCGTCTCTATGTCGGTGAGGTCGGTGAGGGTGAAGTTGTCGAAGCTGTAGCTGAACGACGTTTTGTTCGAGCCGACCTTCAGGGCGAAGTAGACGGTGCCCGTAGACGTTGCCTTCCACTTCATCACGCCGGCGCCATGACTGCTGCCGGCCTTGGCCTTGGCGGACATCATGCCGTCGTAGGCTGCCAGCGAACCGTCTTTCCACGAGTTCAGCTGACCTATGGTGTTGGCTTCCTCCAGACCGGAATCGGCATAGTCCTTTGGCTTGTCCTTTACCATGAAGGCCTGTATCCAGAACTCCCCGTTGCCGCTGGCACCGCGCACAGCCACATCGGCTGCATAGACGTGTCCGGCCACGACCTCCACCGGTTGGTAGACTACGGTGTTGAGCGAATGGCTGCGTGCCGAGGAAATGCACAGAGCGCCGCCGCTACCGCCGGAAGGCACATTTGTGGTTGAGTTCCAGGTGTACTTGGCGTTGTTTATGGATGCCAACGATGCCGTCTGCCACGCTCCTTGATATTCGCAGTCGCCGCTGACGAGGTGGTTGCGCTCGGGGGCTGTATCGGGCTCCAAGGCTTGAAGCTCCTGTTCTGTGGCCTGCTTCATGCTGTAGAAGCGCAGCCAGTTGATGTTGAGTCCACCTTTTTCTATATATACGCGCACACGCAAGGTTCCCTTCGGCAGGGTGATGCCCGTAAAGGTCTTTGTGGCCCAAGTGGTGTTACTCCCTGTGGACTGGAGCTTCGTGGAGGCCGTGACGGGACGGTCGTCCACGGTGATGCGGACGGTCGACGTGCCGGAGCTGATGGCATAGCGCAGCTGCATCGACCATGTGGCTGTCTCGTAAGGGTTATCTATCGTGTACTGAAGCCATTCGCCGTCCTTCGTCTCTCCCACATAGTAGCCGCAGCTCTTGGCATCGCCCGGGCCGCTGTACAGGTCCACGCCGTCGTTGCGATAGGTCCATCCGTGCTGCCACGTTGTGAAGCTCTCGCCGCTGTACTGGTAAGAGGCATCGTCCGTGTCCCAGTATGCCCGGCCGGGAGCGCCCATGTCGTAGTGTGCGGCGTAAACGTAATCGCCTGTCTTTGTGCTGACAAACGGCAGGCAATCGTCGTTGAAGGGACGGCGCAGGAGAGCGTCGAGGTAGTCCGTACGCACGGTGCAACGGCTGATGTGCTGTGCCGTGGCCCAAGCCTTGCAGGCGCTCCAGAGCGTCGAAGCCGAGGGGCGGGTGCCGTCCTGCCACTGGCTGATGACTTTGTCGTAGCTGCTGACGCGCTTCACCTGCAGGATGCTGTTGATGTTGCTCTTCTTCATCGGCCAGCAGGTCCAGCCGCCGAACTGCATCGCTTCCTCGTAGAGGCGCACACATCCGGCCGTCCACGAGTTGCTGTTCTCGCCAAACTCGCCGATGAAGACGGGACATTTGTACTTCGTAGCCATATCGGCCATGCCTTGCACCTGGCTTTTGGTGTTGTAGACGCCGTAGCGATGGTACTGCAGCATCATCTTGCTGTCCATCTTTGCCGAGGGGAAACCAGTATAGTCGTTGCTGTAGGAATTGCCTTCCAGGATGACGATGTGGTTGGTATCGACCTGACGGATGGCCTTGATGATGGCCTTGAAGGTATCCCACAGCAGTTTGTTGCTGCTGGCAAGTGTCCAGTTGGTCTCGTTGATGAGGTCGTATGCCGCCACGCACTTCTCGTCCTTGTAGCGTTCGGCTATCTTCTGCCACAGGGCTGCAAGCTTCGTGCGGTTGGCAGCACTCTCCCACAAAGAGGGCTTGGAGGAATCGTAGTCGCAGATGTCGCCCGAGGACTGACCGCCCGGACAGGCGTGCATGTCCAGGACGAGCAGGATGCCCCAGCGTTCGGCCCAGACGCACATGGAATCGATGCGGTCGAAGCCTTCCTGCAGCCAGGTCTGTTCGCCGGCCACAGGTTCCTTCTCGATGGGCAGGGTGAAATACTTGTAGTGCATGGGCACGCGCAGGGTGTTGAAGCCCTGCTGGGCAAGGAACTTCATGTCCTCCTCGCAGAAGTTATTGTCCATCCAGAGGCGGTCGAACTCCTCCACCTTTTCCTCGCCGCAGACGTCGGCCAGCATCTGATCGAACTTGAACTGGCGGTCCAGGTTGCCCGAGGTGTTCATCATGTACGGCTCGCGCACCATCCAGTTGCCGCAGTTCGTGCCGCGCATCACGAGCGTCTGCCCGTCGCGCCCCAAGAGCTTCGTGCCGGAGATGCTTACGAAGTTGTCACTCTCGCCGGCCTGAGCGAACGCATTTGTCGCTACAGCCAGCATGGCAAAGGCAAGCCAACCGAGGCGATTCTTCATTTCGACACAGTCTTTACCCATTCCTCAATATCTTTCTTCGACGCACGGTTCAGCAGCTTGCCTTCCTTCCAGCTCAGCTTAGGATAGGCAGCCTTCAGATCTTCGCAAGCTTGCTTGATGCTGCTGCCGCCGGAAGTGGCGAACGGGATGACGGTCTTGCCCTTGAAGTCGTAGGACTCCATGAAGGTGTTGACAATCGTGGGACAGGTGTTCCACCAGATGGGGAAGCCGACATAGACGACGTCGTAGCCCTTCAGGTTTGCAAGCTTGTCGGTGATGGCAGGTCGCGAGGACTTGTCCTGCATCTCCACCGACGAACGGCTCTGCTTGTTGCGCCAGTCGAGGTCGGCATCCGTGTAGGGCTGTTCGGGCTTGATTTCGTGCAAGGTTCCGCCTGCCAGCTCAGAGAGTTGCTTGGCAACACCCCTCGTCACGCCTGATGCCGAGAAGTAGGCTACCAGGACTTTTGTCTTCGCTTTGTTTGTCTGTGAGCAGACACTAAGGCTGACTGCCAGCATTGCAGCCATAATCATTACGAACTTTTTCATCTTTTCAAAACATTTTAATTAATTCAAACCACGGGGTTCAGAAAGTCATAATACATCTGCAAAGGTACGACTTATTATTCAATTACATGCAATTTTTTGTGCAAAGAATTGCAAAACAACAAAAAATCCAAAGAATCTTCAAACAAAAGTTGGGACTGATATTATTTTTGAGTACCTTTGTTGCGATTTACGCAAAATGAAAGGCAATATTGCAACAATACACAATTAATTTTAGAGCAATGAACAAAAAACTTTTTTGGAGCATCTTAGCCATTGTGTTTATGGCTGTGCTTAATGTGGTTGTCACCTCCTCATGCAGCAGCAATAAGGATGAAGACAACGATGCTGTCACCGGAACATGGGTAGGCCAAGGAACCGGAGGGGATGAGGATGAGAAGGTCACCATCGTATTCCGCAGCAACAACACCGGAACGTTTACTATAAGTGAAGACGACGAGTCAGAGACCTACAATTTCACCTATAATCTGGATAAAGACACCAATACCGGAGTCATGATTGTCAAGTTCAGCGACAAAGACGATTCTTCTTCTTCCAGCGGTAGTGGAGGTACGGAAACCTTCTACTTCTGGTTCGATGGCGGCAAGCTGTGCTTGAACGATCGTCCGCAGGGCACTCCCGAATGGGTACTTACCAAGAAATAACGAAGTTAGCCGACACCCGGCGATATAGCAACTTTCTGATATTTGGACTGTCAGCCTGTCTGTTGTGTACTGACACGACGGACGGGTTGATAGTTTATTGTCTTACAGCTTCATGCCTGACCATGATTCTCATGGGTTTGGCAACAGCTCTCTTTCCCGGCACATTGCGAATGATTGTCCAAGTAATCTTGGGAGAATTCATTATTGCAGTATGTATCGTGGACTGTTACTGCCAGATATATCTTCTGTCCCCCCTTTCCCCAAAACTTCTCTCAGCCGTACTGCAGACAGATTTTCGCGAGGCTCGGGAGTTCTTGTCTTTCTTTGTGGGATACGATGTTCTCAGACAGTGGAGAATCACTTCTTTGCTGATACTGGCCTTGCTTTTCCCCGTTTCATATCTGCTCATGCCGGGCATCCCGCTTCATAGGCGGACAGGTAAAGCCCGATACCTATTGCTTGGCCTGTTTATCACAGTATTTGTCTGTGAATTGCCACATGCACTACAATTTGGTTGGCAAATGCTATCCAACAACGACCAGAAAAGCACAGAAGAACTCATCTTCCGCGCTGGTCACCATACAATGTACACTCCCCTGCACCGACTGGCATACTCCTGGCACGTGGCTCACCTGTCAGGTATCACCTTGCAGAGAATCAAAAACGCCACGACAAAGGCCACAGTGGACAGTTGTACCCACCTCTCCCCTCATATTGTGCTGGTTATTGGCGAGAGCTACAACAAGCATCATGCATCGCTCTATGGCTATCGTCTGGAGACGACACCCTTCCAGCAACAGCGAGAAAAGGAGGGAAACCTGTTTGTCTTCGCGGATGCTGTTACACCCTGGAATATCACAAGCAACGTATTCCTTGACCTGTTCTCTACATGGAGTTACGGAAAAGACGGAGAATTCAGCACCTATCCGCTGTTCCCCGTGCTGTTCCGACGTGCAGGCTATGATGTAAGGTTTTTCTCCAACCAATACCCACTCGATGGACTGCATAAGGGACCGACCAATCAAGCCGGCCATTTCTTCCTCTCCGACATGGAGCTAAGCGACACACTGTTTGATTATCGCAGCAGCAGGGCTGCCCGCTATGACATGGGCCTCGTAAGGCAGGTGGCCGACTACCAAGACAAACATCCTGAAATTCCTTTCACCTTTGACATCATTCACCTCATCGGGCAACACGTTGACTGCTCAAAACGCTATCCGCATCAGCTTGGGACTTTTTCACAAAGAGACTATGCAAACACGGGAAAGAATGAGAAAGATGTGTCTGCTATAATGCACTACGACAATGCGACCCGCTATAACGACATGGTTGTTGACAGCATAATGCGCCTATATGAAGAGGAAGAGGCCATCGTTGTATATGTTGCAGATCATGGCGATGAGGTCTATGATGACCTTCCGGTAAGAGGACGATTGTTCAAAAAACCGACGAAGCAGACAGCCCGCCAGGAGTTTGAAGTACCCATGTGGATCTGGTGCACGCCGAGATACCTTAGGTTGCACCAAGAACTGGTTCGCCGGCTTGAGGAAAACAGAAGGCAGGCATTCTTCACATCCGACATCTCACAATTGCTGTTCCATCTCGCAGGCATCAGGTGTGTGTGGTATGACGAACGCCGTGATATCCTGTCAACCAAATATGAGGGCAGTCCAAGAATTATTGCCGGGGAAGTTGACTATGATTCACTATTCTAAAATCACAGATGTATTTTAGGACGATAAGCAAAATAACCATTAACTCTCAACTCTAAACACTATACTCTAAACTCTAAACTCTAAACTCTAAACTAAACAATGTGGTTGGCCTTTGCATTTCTGAGTGCGGCTCTGCTGGGTTTCTACGATGTCTCGAAGAAACATGCGCTGCGGGATAATGCGGTTGTTCCTGTACTGTTCCTCAACACACTGTTCTGCTCCGTTATCTTCCTGCCGATGGCTTTCCGGACGCCTTTCGGGGGATGGGAGGTGCAACGCTACATCCTGCTGAAGGCCTGCATCGTGCTGAGCAGCTGGCTGCTTGGCTACATCGGCATGAAGCACTTGCCCATCACGATTGTCGGCCCCATCAACGCCACGCGGCCTGTGATGGTGCTCGTCGGGGCCTTGCTTATCTTTGGCGAGAGGCTGAACGTGCTGCAATGGGCCGGCGTCGTGCTCGCCATCCTGAGCTTCTTCCTGCTGAGCCGCAGCGGACGCAAGGAAGGCATCGACTTCAAGCACAACCGCTGGATAATGTGTACGGTGGGGGCTGCCGTGCTGGGAGCAGTCAGCGGACTCTACGACAAGTATCTGATGGCAGCAGACGGAGGCCTGGGTCTGCCCAGACTGACCGTGCAATGCTGGTACAACTTCTACCAAGCCGCGATGATGGGTGTGGTGCTGCTGTGGATGAAAAGCCCCCTCTCCAAACCTCTCCACCGAGGAGGAGAGGCATCCGCGGCGAGTCTTCTCCCCCCCGGGGGAGGTCGGGAGGGGGCTGGAGCTTCTTTCAGCTGGCGATGGAGCATCCTGTTCATCAGCATCTTCCTCTGTATTGCCGACTACGTCTACTTCTACAGCCTCTCGCTGGACGGAGCCCTGGTGAGCGTGGTGAGCATGGTGCGTCGCGGTAGCGTATTGGTCAGCTTCATGCTTGGCGCCTTGCTCTTCCACGAGAAGAACTTGCGGAGCAAAGCCATCGACCTTGCCCTCGTCCTGCTCAGCATGCTTCTGCTATGGTTGGGCAGGGCATAAGAACATACTCTCTTTTATGATTTGACACACCCTCGTTTGTTCATGCCCTATGACGTAAGCATTCGTGATTTTGTCTATATCCTTCTGGATTTCGATACTGTCGCCAACACGTCATTTTTGGGGTACTTGCACATAAGACAACGTTTTTTCACGCGATTTTTCATCTTTGCACTATCCTTTTTCGGAACAAAACATTATTTGTCGAACAGAATTTTCAAAAACAACCTACATACCTACATAATGCCAATTAACACACTTTAGATAAGGCAGTTATACAATGTAGGTTGCCTACATAAAACAAAGCATACCTACATAAAAAGGAGTATTTTAATGACTTGTTGACGGCATTCACACGTTATCTTACTGAAGCTCTGCTTGTTTCGTTTAACATATCCAATGCGAAACTATTTGTTTCACTGAGGAAACAAAAAGTTTCAAAGGGGAAACAAGACGTTTTGACGTGTCGCATCATGTTAAAGTATGTGTCGGCATGTTCCGAGAGACCCGAAAACAGAAGTGTTTTAGGTCAAAATCGGTGAAATGGCGGAATGATTTCAGAAATGTAGGCAACCTACATAGTGTAACCTACAGAATGTTAATGCGTAAACCTCGCTTATGTAGGTATGTAGGTAGTTTACGAAAATTTTGAGTGAAGAAAATTTAGCAGGAACATGAATGTCCTGGTATTTCCCGAAACTTTAGAAGGTCAAGGAGATATGGATGTTCGTATTTATCTCGTGTGTCTTGCCTTCGATGCCTTTGCGTTGGTCGCGGGTGAGCTCGGAGGTTTGGAGGGAGAAGGTGATGGTGTCGTCGTCGGGGGAAAGGGATGCCTTGATGAGGGGAAGGGCCTGGAGGGCGAGACGCGTGTCGGTGTCGACGTCGTCGCTGAGGAAGTCGTCGACGGAGGGGCGTTCGATGGATTGCGGCAGTTCATGCCATTGGGCATCGAAGAAACGGATGCGGCTGTCGGGAGCGGGTGCGCTGAAGGTTTCCACCATGCAGAACAGAAGGCAGGTGTCCGCTCCGCATGAATCCAAGCGTAGCAAAGAGGCGGAAGCCAAGCTGCTGTCGGAGAGCAGACGCATCTCGACGGTGCAATGTTCAGAGAGCTGAAGCTTCAGGTAGCGGTCGGTGAGGACGAGCAGTTCAGAGTGTCCGTCGAAGCGGTTCTTCACGACGGCCGGCATGTTGTTCTCGCGGAAGTCAATCTGGTCGAGGCGGTTGTTCCTGGTCAGGAGCGGGAAGATACTGTCGGGAGCTGCGGCATAGATGTCGCGCATCCGTTCCTGCGCAAATGCAAAGTGAAGAGTGAAGAGTGAAAAGTGAAGAATAAACAGAAGTATAATACGCTTCATAACTATGAACTATGAACTATGGACTATGGACTATAGACTGTGGACTATGGACTATGAACTATGGACTATGAACTATGAACTATGAACTATGGACTATGAACTATGGACTATGAACTATGGACTATGAACTATGGACTATGAACTATGGACTATGGACTATGGACTTTGGACTATGGACTATGAACTCTGGACTATGGACTATGGACTATTT
>JAFUVM010000085.1 GCA_017483665.1 Bacteroidaceae bacterium | reverse complement strand
TTCTTCCCTCCTTCGGAGGGGACGGGGGAAGCTCCTTCTATTATGACATCATCGACCAGACGTCCGATTGCTCCCCTCTCCCCGGAGAGGGGCAGGGGGTGAGGCTTCTTGTCGGTGCCCTGCGAGCTTACTTGCTTGTGGACTGGAAGACGACAGGCTGGAACGACCCCTACACCCAGGGCGGCACAAAGGCCCCGTGGCAGAAGATGCCGATAGTTCTTGGTGATACCCCGAACAGCCTCACCCCTAACCCCTCTCCGAGGAGATGGGAAGCCTACGACCTGCAAGGCCGCCGCATCAATGAAAAGCCTTCACGCGGCATCTACATAGAGGGCAGGAAGGTCAAGGTTAAGCCCGGATTCTGATACAAAGCAAAAGGCCGCAGAGGGAATCTGCGGCCTTTTGCTTTGTGCCATTGCGGTGTTGTACTTTGGCTTAGTGACTCCGCTGGGATTCTAACCCAGGACCTTCAGAACCGGAATCTGACGCTCTATACAGCTAAGCTACGGAGCCTTGATTAATTCATAATGTATAATTCACAATTCATAATATAGGCATACGCTGAAGTCTTAGCAATATATTTAATTATGAATAATGAATTGTGAATTATGAATTGCTTAGAATGGCAGGTCGTCGGTAGCCGAAGGAGCCTCGAAAGGGTCTGCAGCTACGGGAGCCGGCTGGGGAGCTGCCTGGGGAGCTGCCTGAGGAGCCTGTGCTGCGGGTGCAGCTGCAGGAGCAGCCTCGGGAGCTGCGGCAGGAGCAGGAGCGGCCTGACCGCGATCCACACGGAAAGCGCGGACGTCGTTGAACCAACGGCCATTGTATTCGTGTGCATCAATGTCAAAGTGAACGGTCAGCAATTCACCTATCTGTATGTTGAATGCCTGCAGTCTGTCGACTCCGAAAACGTCGAAGACCAGCTTGCGCGGAAAGTCGCCCGGAACCTCCAATACATAGGATTTGGCTTTCCATTCGTTACCAGTTCTGTTGCTGACACCGCCGCGTTCGTTGAATTCGGCTATAATCTTACCTGTTGCTTCCATTTTATACCTTTATTTGTCTATTTGCGGTGCAAAGGTAATGAGTTTAATTCAAAATTCAAAATTAAAGAATTCAAAATTATATTACAATGCGTTTTTTTTATTATTTTTCTTTGGGAAAGCACGAAAATAATATAACTTTGTACGGCGAAATCAAACATAAACAACAATAGCTATATGAATTTCAAAGTATCAAGTACGGCTTTCTACAGCCGTCTGACTGCTGCCAGCAAGGTGATGGCCAGCAAGAACTCTATGCCTATCCTGGATTGTTTCCTCCTCGACGTGAACGGCGGAACAATCACCATCACGGCATCCGACAGCGAGAAATACTTCATTACGTCCGTTCCTACGGTGGAGCAGAGCGGCGACGCCCGTTTCTGCATCCCAGCAAAGACCATCATGGAGTCGATGAAGGAACTGGTGGAGCAACCCCTCAGCATTGGCTACAACCCCGACACGCAGGAGGTGAAGGTGGTCCACAGCTCCGGCTCCTTCGCTGTCATGGCAATGGATGCAGCTCCCTATCCGATGGCAAAGACGGTGGGCGAGGATGCCACGCGCATCGAAATGCCTGCCAGCGTCCTGCTCAATGGCATTAATCGTTGCCTTTTCGCCACGGCTAACGACGAGATTCGTCTGGTGATGAACGGCATCTATGTCGACATCAAGCCCGACTGCATCGTCTTTGCCGGTACGGATGGTCGCAAGTTGGTGCGCAACACAAACCGCACGGTGAAGAGCGGTCTGACCGCAGGCTTCATCCTGCAGAAGAAGGTGTCAACAGTCCTGAAGGCTGTGCTCACGAAGGCCGACGAGAACATCACCATTGCCTTCGACTCGGAAAAGGCAACGATTTCCTCTGCCGATATGGTGATGCACTTCCGCCTCATCGAAGGACGCTATCCGAACTATAACGCCGTCATTCCCGAGAACAATCCCTTCTCGGCAAACGTCGACCGTCAGGCACTCATCAGTGCCCTGAAGCGTGTCAGCGTCTTCTGCAATCAGAGCAGCGGCCTCGTGAAGCTGGAGCTTGCCAACAACAACATCACGCTGACCGGTCAGGACAGCGACTATTCTACCCGTGCCGAGGAGTTCATCCTCTGCGAGTACACAAGCAACCCCATCAGCATTGGCTTCAGCTGCACATTCCTGCTTGAGATTGTAGGCATACTGGACAGCGAGACGCTGAAGATTGAGGTGGCCGACCCCAGCCGTCCCGGTGTGATTCGTCCTGCCGATGACAATCCCGATGACGAGGTGCTCATGCTGCTCATGCCTATGCGCGTAGAAGACTGATTCGAACAAATCCATAATCGTTAATTCATAATTCACAAGATTTCATAACTCAGGCCTGGCTTGATTTATGAATTGTGAATTATGAATTATGTATTAATTAATAATGAAACTCAAGCTCGAAAGACCGATTATCTTCTTCGACCTCGAAACGACGGGGCTGACCATCGGCAAAGATCACATCGTGGAACTGTGCTATATCCGCCTGGACCCTAACGGATGCGAACGGGCGGAGACGATGCGCTTCAATCCCGGAGTGCATATACCGAAGGAAAGCAGCGACGTGCACGGCATCACGGACGAGGACGTCAAGGATTGTCCTACGTTTGCCGAGAAGGCTCCGGAGCTGGCTCGCGTGTTCGAGGGCTGCGATTTGGCCGGCTACAACAGCAACCGCTTCGATGTGCCCATGCTGGCCGAGGAGTTTGCCATTGTCGGAATTGATATTCACATCGAGGAGAAGAAACTGGTCGACGTGCAGAACATCTTCCACAAGATGGAGCAGCGCACCCTTGTGGCTGCCTATAAGTTCTACTGCGGGCGCAATCTGGAGGATGCCCACAGTGCCCTGGCCGACACTCGTGCTACACTTGAGGTTCTCGAGGCGCAGCTCGACCGCTACTCCGACACCCTGCAGAACGATGTCCCCTTCTTGGCCGACTTCACCCAGATGTCGCGAGGCGTTGACCTTGCCTGCCGCTTTGTCTACGATGAGAACAACGTGGAGATAGTGAACTTCGGCAAGTACAAGGGGCAGCGAGTGCGCGACGTCCTCCGCAAGGACCCCAGTTACAAGCACTGGATGCTGCAGGGCGACTTCACACAGAATACAAAACAAACACTTGAACGACTTGCGTTAAAGTATGCTGGAAAATAAGAAGATAGTCCTTGGCGTCACAGGAAGCATTGCGGCCTACAAAGCGTGCTTCCTCGTGCGGCTCCTCATCAAGAAGGGAGCTGAGGTGCAGGTCGTGATGACGCCTGCAGCCAAGGAGTTCGTCACGCCCCTGACATTCTCAACCCTGACGCACAAACCAGTCGTCAGCGAGTTCTTCGACCGCCGCGACGGCAGTTGGCACTCGCATGTCGACCTCGGCTTGTGGGCCGATGCTATGCTCATCGCACCTGCTACGGCAAGCACTATTGGCAAGATGGCAAACGGCATTGCGGACAACATGCTCGTCACCACCTATCTGAGCATGAAGCAAGGCTCGATGACCGAGGGGAAAGCCAGGGTTCCCGTCTTCGTGGCTCCCGCAATGGACCTCGACATGTACGCCCATCCCTCTACGCAGAAGAACCTGCAGCAACTCCTTTCCTATGGCAATTACATCATCGAGCCGGGCACGGGATTCCTTGCATCAAGCCTGGAGGGGAAGGGACGCATGGAAGAACCGGAAAGGATTGTCGAGGAGCTGGAACAGTTCTTTGCAAAGCAGGCTTCACTCTCAGGCAAGAAGGTGCTTATCACAGCAGGCCCGACATACGAGAAGATTGATCCGGTGCGGTTCATTGGCAACTACAGCAGCGGGAAGATGGGCTTTGCCTTGGCCGAAGTCTGTGCTGAAAGGGGAGCTGATGTGACACTCGTCAGCGGTCCCGTCACGCTGAGCACCAGGCATCCGGCCATTCATCGCATCGACGTGGAGAGTGCCGGCGAGATGTACGAGGCAGCAGTCGGACATTTCTCCGAAGCCGACATCACTATCCTCTGTGCTGCCGTGGCCGACTTTACGCCTAAGGTTAAAGCCGACAAGAAAATCAAGCGGAAGGGAGATGACCTGACACTTGAGCTTCAGCCCACGCAAGACATCGCAGCTGCCCTCGGCGCGATGAAGCGCAAAGGTCAGCTGATGGTAGGCTTTGCCCTTGAGACCGACCACGAACAGACCAATGCCCGCAAGAAGCTGAAGAGCAAGAATCTGGACTTCATCGTCCTGAACAGCCTTCAGGACAAGGGCGCCGGCTTTCGTGTCGACACAAACAAAGTGACCATCATCGACCGCCACAACCTCACAGCCTACGATACCAAGTCGAAGAGGGAAGTGGCCGAGGATATAGTAGACTTCATCAATCAATGTTTATAGTTATGCGCCGAGTTCTTGTTCTTCTCTTTTGTCTCTTTGCTCTTCATTCCTTGAAGGCGCAGGAGCTGGATGCCAAGGTTACTGTCAATTACACACAGATAGAGAGCCCCCGCACGGATTTGTTCGAAGCTTTGCAGACGAAGCTGGCCGATTTCCTCAACAATCATAAATGGACGGAGATTCCTTTCCGCGAGAATGAGAAGATTCAGTGCAACTTCAACATCACGGTCAGGACCTGCAATCTGGACGAGAATACGTTCGAGTGTACGCTCCTCATGAGCAGTACCCGTCCGGTTTATGGTTCGTCGTACAATACCGTGGCCTATTCTGTCAACGACGCCGACTTTAGCTTTGTGTTTACAGAGTTCGACCAGCTCGAGTATCAGGAGAACCAGATAGACAACAATCTCGTTGCACTTCTGGCCTACTATGCCTATATGATAATAGGTATGGACCTCGACACAATGTCGCTGAAGGGCGGAACGGACTGCTTCCACACCGCTGAGGACATTGCCACAGCCGGCGAGAGCATGGGGTTCCCGGGCTGGAAAGCCTTTGGCGACAGCGGCAACCGCTTTGGCCTGCTCAATGACTACATGGACGGTTCGTTGGAAATGATGCGGGAGTTCAACTACATCTACCATCGCAAGGGGCTCGACCGCATGGCCGAGGCTCCCGACAGCGCACGAGCTGCCATTGCCGACGGACTGGAACTGCTCCGCGAAGCCAACAAGGCAAAGAACATGACGAAGGTGGCTCAGCTCTTTACCGAGTATAAGCGCGACGAACTGGTCAACATCTTTGCCAAGAAGGGTACGTCGGAAGAAAAGGAGAAGGCTTACGAAATCCTCTTTGCCATCGATGCTTCGCAGAACAACACTTGGGAGAAGATAAAGAAGTAAGAAGTTCGGTGACTAGAAATGAAAGAAGCCCCTGGCCTTGTGAGGTCTGGGGCTTCTTCTGTTTCCGTGAATCGGATGTTGAAGGACAGGGTAGTGGCTTATGCCTCCTTCTGTGCGCCGACGCGCTTCTCGGCGATGCGAGCCTTCTTGCCGGTGAGGTTGCGCAGGTAGTAGAGCTTGGCGCGGCGTACCTTACCAACCTTGTTCACCTGGATGCTGTCGATGTTGGGGCTGCTGATGGGGAAGATACGTTCCACGCCAACGGTGCCCGACATCTTGCGGACAGTGAAGCGCTTGTTTGCTCCGTGACCGCTGATCTTGATGCAGACACCACGGTAGAGCTGGATACGCTCCTTGTTACCTTCGACAATTTTGTAAGCAACGGTCACTGTGTCACCAGCCTTGAATGCGGGATGGCTCTTGCCTGTTGCAAATGCTTCTTCAGCAATTTTGATTAAATCAGCCATAATGCTTATTTGTTTAAAAATTGTTTTGTCGATCGCACATAGGCATAACAGGTCTCTCTTTTCCTGCCAGCGACCTATGGGAAAGCGGGTGCAAAGGTACAAATAAAATTAAAAAGGAAGAATTAAGAATGAAGAATTTTTGCTTTTTGCGTAAAATTATGTACTTTTGTGCATTAAAACGTGTGAAACGATGCTTAGAATAAGGTCTCTATTATTTCTTTTGCTACCATTTGTCGCCCTGCATGCACAGGATTACAAGGTGCGTTCCTTTTGCTGGGAGCGTGTGGAAGTGACATCACAACTGGATGCCACGCCGTCGGCCGAGGCCGCAGCCATTGTGGCTCCCTACAAGGCCAGCGTGGACAGTATCATGGCTCCGGTGCTTGGCATGAGCCGTGTGGCAATGCCGAAGGGAAGGCCGGAGAGTCTGCTCGGCAACTGGGCGGCAGATGTGATGGTGGAGGCCGGAACAGCCACCGGCCTGGCTCCTGCCGACATGGGCCTGTTCAATGTGGGCGGCCTGCGCAACAACATGCCCGAGGGCATAGTCCGTCGCGGCGACATCATCCTTATCTCGCCTTTCGAGAACTACGTGGTTGTGCTCGAGATGAAAGGGTCCGACCTGCTCGAACTGATGAACGACATCGCTGCCGTCGGGGGCGAAGCCGTGAGCAGCAGCGTCCGCATGGAAATCACGTCCGACGGCAAGCTGCTCTCCTGCACTGTCGATGGCAAGGAAATTGATCCGCATCGCACCTATATGGTTGCCACCATCGACTATCTGGCCGAAGGCAACGACAAGATGTTTGCCCTGAAGAATGCCGTGAAGCGGCACGAGACGGGCTTGCTTGCTCGCGAGGCAATGATGGAATCTGTGTTGAAGCACAGAATCATAGACAGCAAGATAGAGGGGAGAATAACCGTTAGGCAGACCCCCTGACCCTCTTTAGGGGGAATTATAAAATAAGAAACAATCAGTAAAAGAATGGTGATGAATAAACTGATAAGAACAAATTCCGTTGCAAAAGTAAGATGGGAGTTGTTATTCCTACTGTGCATCCTTCTCCCCCTGAATGGGGTAGGGGGAGCTCCAATACGCTCGCTGTTCGTTGTCCACACCAGCGACACACACTCCTGCATCGAGCCAATCTCGCCGAACTTCAGCGATACGGCTCAGGCCGACAAGGGCGGCTATATGCGTCGTGTTGCACTCTTCGACCAGATTCGGAAGGAGCATCCCGGCAATGCTTTGTTCTTCGACTGCGGCGACTTCAGTCAAGGGTCGGTCTACTACAACCTGTATCAGGGCGAGGTTGAGGTGAAGCTGATGAACCAGATGCACTACGATGCCTGCACCATCGGCAACCATGAGTTCGACTTCGGCCTGGAGAACCTTGCCCGCCTCATCCGTATGGCGGAGTTCCCCTTCGTTTGCTGCAACTACGACTTCACCGGCACTCCTTGCGAAGGGCTCGTCAAACCATATATAATAATAGAACGCGCGGGCGTGCGCGTAGGCGTCTTCGGTGTCTGCCCGCAGCCGGAGGGTCTCATCACAAAGCACAACTGGGAAGGCATGCGCTACACCAGGCCTGCCAAAGCAGCCCAGCCCGTTATCGACCGTTTGCGCGGAGAAGAGCATTGCGACATTGTTATCTGCCTGAGCCATCTGGGCTTCTTGGACGAACCCGACATGGACAAAGACTTCATCAGCCACACTACTGGCCTTGACATGCTCCTTGGCGGGCACTCGCACACATATTTCGAGGCGCCTCAGTACATCAAGGACAAGCGCGGACACGAAGTCCTTGTCGACCACCAGGGGAAGAACGCCCGGTTCGTCGGAACAGTGGAAGTCGGATTATAGGCCGTTGCCCTTGTTCCGGAAGAGCACGGCGCTTAATCCGGAAGAGCCTCGCGCTTATTTCGGAAGAGCCTTGCGCTTAATCCGGAAGAGCCTTGCGCTTATTCCGGAAGCGCACGCCGTGTTAAAATGAAAACAAAGAAGGGAATAGACATCTCGCGGTGAGACTCTATTCCCTTCCCTTTTATTCTCTGAACCTGAATCGTTGATTACAGGGAGATAGCGCCGCTGGGGCATGCATCAGCGCAAGTGCCGCACTCGGTGCACTGTTCGGGGTCGATTGAATACTTTTCGCCTTCGGAGATAGCTCCTACGGGACATTCGTCGATACATGTGCCGCAAGCAACACAATCATCACCAATTACGTAAGCCATAGTCTTTGTTAATTTTAATTGTTATTTTACTTTTTCTCGATTTCTGACTGCAAAGATAACTAAAAATAGTGACAGCGGCAATAATTTTTGACGACTTTTTTCGTCTTTGTCACCAAAAACAATGATTCATGCAATAAAACGGGCACTTGATACGTTATTATAGTGATGTTTGAACATAATAAGAGAAAACTTTTCTCGTTCGTCCTATTTCTCTTCGCCCTTAGCCTGGCGGCACAGGAGCGTAAGGTGCAGAACCGCCCGTACATCGACGAGCGGCGGTTGCATTATGGTTTCCTGCTTGGACTGCACATGCAGGACATCGAGCTGGAGAACAACGGCTACATCGACCCCGAGACGGGCGAGCAGTGGTATGCCGAAATCGACAACTACAGCCCGGGCTTCACGGTGGGCGTGATCGGAGACCTGCGTTTGAACAAATACCTGTCTCTGCGTCTGACGCCGACCATCCACTTCGGACAGAAGCATGCCGTCTACCATGAACAGAAGAGCGGAGCCGACAGCACGCAGGTCTTCAAGAGCACTTATATCTCCGTGCCCATCGACCTGAAGTTTGCCGCGCCGCGCTACAACAACTTCCGCCCGTACCTCATAGCCGGCATCAACCCGATGGTCGACCTCACCGCCCGCAAGCACGATGCCCTGCGCCTCAAGCCGTTCGACATCTATCTGGAGGTCGGCATGGGGTGCGACATCTACCTGCCTTACTTCAAGCTCATCCCCGAACTCAAGTTCTGCTTTGGCTTGTTGGACATCATCCAGAAGGACCGCAGCGACCTCATTGACGGAACGCTGCTCAAGTACACCAGGGCCGTCAATGGCGGGCACAGCAGGATGATTGTCTTTACGCTCAACTTCGAATAGGAAAAAGCCCCTCTCCCGCCCCCCCCAAAGGGGAGGAGAGTAATAATGTATTAATGAAATAATAATGCAAGCTGGAAACAGAGTACGCTACGACATCCTCGACGGCATGCGAGGCGTTGCAGCCCTGATGGTGCTGCTGTACCATCTCTTCAACGATGCCAAGAGTTTCTATGTGTGGCCGACGCCGGTGCCCGAGTTCTTTCACGGCTTCCTCGGGGTCGACTTCTTCTTCATCCTCTCCGGCTTCGTCATGGGCTATGCCTACGACCGCCAGTGGACCGACGGCATGACGCTGGGCGGCTTCGTCCGCCGCAGGCTCATCCGTCTGCATCCCATGGTGGTGATGGGTATCCTTATCGGGGCCGCCTGCTTCCTCGTACAAGGCAGCGTCAAGTGGGACGGAACGGAAGTGGGCATCCAGGCCGTCATGCTTGCCATCTTGCTCGCTATTTTCCTGATACCTTCGCCCGCGGGTCTCGACGTTCGCGGAAACACCGAGAGCTTCCCTCTGAACGGCCCCCACTGGTCGCTCTTCTTCGAGTACATCGGCAGTCTGCTCTATGGCCTGATGTTGCATCGGCTCTCCGAGCGATGGCTCCGTGTGTGGGTGGCAGGCAGCATCTGCTCCCTTGCCGCATTCGCCCTGCTGATGCCGGATGGCGGAGTGGCATACGGATGGTCGTCCGAACCGACGAACATGCTGGGCGGAGCCTTGCGCATGCTCTATGCCTATCCTATGGGACTCCTCATGGCCCGCGTCTTCCGCCATCGGAATCCCAAGCTTCTCCGCGGACACGTCTTCCTGCTGGGCAGTCTGGCCCTTGTCGTCCTGCTGGGCATGCCCTCGCTCTTGGATAAAGATGTCGAGACGATATATCAGCTCGTTTGCCTCCTCTCGCTCTTCCCAGCACTCATCTGGTTTTCAGCACGCGGCACAGTATCGGGCTGGCGTCAGCGGGCAGTCTCCTTCCTCGGCCGTCTGTCCTATCCCCTGTATGCCGTTCATTTCCCCTTCGTCTACCTCTTCATCGCTTGGGTCGGTCGCGACGGCCATCCCTACGAAGGCTACTCCCAGCCCTGGCTCCCCCTGGTGCTCACCTTCGTCGTCTCGCTCGTCGTGGCAGTTCTGAGCATGCTTCTGTACGACGAACCCCTTCGCCGCTTCCTCAGCAAGCCGCGCCGCAAGTAAAAAACGCCGCCATTCCATAGATTTCGAGTCAAAGAACTTTTTGCCCAGGTGCTTTGGACATTTTGCGTTTGCCATATTCTAAAGTTTCTCACGGCGAAGGATAAAACTTTTTCAGTGGCTCTGAAATCTATTTCAAAGGCTTGGAAATATATTTCAGAGCCACTAAAATATATTTCCAAGCCACTGAAATAGTTTTGTGACGTGGACTTATGGTTTTGTAAGCACGTCGTTCGGCAAAAATAGATGTGTTTTTCCTGCATTTTTCATTTTTCACTTTTCATTTTTCATTTATATTTCGTACCTTTGCAAACGAAATGATTAGTTCAGAACGATTCGCGAAGTTGCTGTGCACGGCTTGGATGCTCTGTGCGGCGACTGCTGTGTGCCTTGCCGAGGAACAGGAACTGGTGCCTGTGGCGCAGCGGAGTCCGTCGGCCCGGACGTTGCTCTTGGGTGTGGGACGGACCGGTCAGCTCGACACCTATCTGTCGCCGATGGAGTACAAGGGCTTGCAGCTGAACTTCCTCTTGCAGGCGGAGCGGATGACACGTATGGCCCATCGGCACATCTCCTTCCAGAGCACCCTGCAGGGAGCCTTCACGAAGACCGACAATCCGGCATCGTCCGCCAAGTATTGGGGCGGGCGTCTGGCCTACGATGCAGGTTGGCACTACCACTACTCACCCTTGCCGCACCTCGACCTGAAAGGCGGCGGACTGATTGGTGCCGACCTCGGCTTCCTCTATAACGACCGCAACGGGAACAATCCGGCTCAGGGACGGTTCAGCATCGACCTTTCCCTTTCCGCCGGAGCCGGCTATGACTTCGGCATCCCCCTGGGGCATAGGAACGGTCATCCCCGACGTTTACCCATGCGACTGAGCTACCAGGCCGACCTGCCGATGCTGGGCATGATGTTCTGTCCCGAGTTCGGCGAGTCGTACTACGAGATTTCCCAACGAGGGGTAGGGCACGACCTCATCTGCGCCCATCCGGGCAACAGCCTCAGCCTCCGCCAGTTGCTGTTGCTTGACTTCCGCCTGAAGCGTGTCACATGGCGCATCGGCTACCTCTGCGACATCAGGCAGAGCAATGCCCGCAGCCTGAAGTACCACGACGTCAGCCACTCGTTCATGATTGGTTTCGTGCGGCACTTCCAGCTGATGAAGAGCCCCTCTCCCGGCCTCCCCCAAAGGGGAGGAGTAGAAAGATAAGTTAATATATAATAAGGAATGAGAATAAGAAGGCTTCAGACTTTATTGCTTGTGTGCATGTCGGCATTTGTGATGTCCTGCCAGCGGAGCGACTATGCCTACGACGACACGCCGCAGGGCAACCTCGATGCCCTGTGGACGCTCATCGACCAACGCTACTGTTTCCTCTCGTACAAGGAGCAGCAGCTCGGCATCAACTGGGCAGACATCCGCACGAAGTACACGGCTAAGCTCGGGCCTAAGATGACGCGCATACAGCTCTTCGAAGTGCTTTGCCAGATGCTCTCCGAGCTGAAGGACGGCCACGTGAACATCTCTACGAGCCTCGACCTGGGCCGCAACTGGTCGTGGAAGGAAGACTTTCCGCTGAACCTCGACGAAGAGCTTCGCCAGCAATACCTCGGCACGGACTACCGCATTAGCAGCGGACTGAAGTACACCATATTGCCCGACAACACAGCCTACGTCGTCTACGAGAGTTTCTCCGATGCCATCGGCGACGGCAACCTGGAAGACATGCTCCAGTACCTGCGCCTGTGCAGCGGCATGATACTGGACATACGCGGCAACGGCGGCGGTGAACTGACCAATGCCGAACGCCTTTCCCGACGCTTCACAAACGAGAAAAGGCTGGTGGGCTACGTCTGCCACAAGACAGGAACCGGCCACGACGACTTCTCCGAACTGAGGGCAGAATACATCGAGCCTGCCCAGGGTGTCAGGTGGCAAAAGCCCGTCGTGCTGCTCGTCAACCGTTCGTGCTACAGTGCCGCCAACACCTTCGTGCGGAACATGAAGGAGATGCCCCTTGTCCAGGTGCTTGGCGACCAGACCGGCGGCGGCTCCGGCCTGCCGCTCTCCAGCGAGCTGCCCATCGGTTGGAGCGTCCGCTTCAGCGCCAGTCCCTCGTTCGATGCAAGGAAGCAGCACATCGAGTTCGGCATAGAGCCCGACAGGTATGCATCCCTCGACGTAAGCCTCGCCGCCCAGGGCACCGACTCCATGATAGAGGAAGCCCGCCAAATGCTTCGCGACGGTGCTGTCAAATAGATTAAACATACACCATGAAGAATATGAAACTGATACGCACAATCCTCCTGCTTGCCGCGTTCTGCCTGATGCAAGGCCTGTCGGCAGCAAACTCGAAACAGAACATCGCTAAGGTGGTTTCGGCTATGACCGTAACGCGAAACGTCGACTTCATCATCACCGGTGCCGAACCCTTCACCGAGGACGGCTCGGTGAACATCGTCAACACCGAGCATGCCGTGGTCATCCTTGCGCAGGTGAAGCCGTCCGCAGCTATCGCCAATTGGCTTGGACATGTCCAGATAGACGGCGCCCGGGCAGTCAACGGCACGAACTGCCAGGTGAAGCTCTACAACCGCGGCTGCATCATCCTGCCCTATGCGAAAGGCTTCCGCCCGCTGACAGTCTATGACGGGCAGAGGTATCAGGGAGAGTCGTGCAACGAATTCGGTCTGGAGAACTCAGGCGGCTACATGAACACCCTCTCCGAAAGGAAGCTGAACAACCGCATCCGTTCCTTCAAGCTCAAACGCGGCTACATGGTCACCTTCTCCACGAGAGCCTCCGGACGGGGCTACAGCCGTTGCTTCATTGCAGCCAATGCCGACCTGGAAGTGCCCACGCTGCCAGCTGTGCTCGACCGCAAGATAACCTCCTACCGCATCTTCCGCTGGTACGATACCGGCAAGCCTCAGCTGGCTGCCGCAGGCGGCGACAAGAATGCCTGTGCGGCCCTGAACGTCACCAGCACCTACACCTGGGGCACAACCAGCGACATGTCGCCCGACATTGAGAACGTGCCGCACCACATCTACGAGAACTATCCCTCGCCTGCCAGCCTTGGAGCCTGCACCACGTCGCCCCACATGAAGACCAACAACGAGCCCATGAACACAGCCGACGACCCCAAGGGAAAGACGGAGGACGTGGATGCCGTGCTTGCCAACTGGGAGGACCTTATGGCTACGGGCATGCGTCTGTGCTCGCCCTCTTCGTGGGACGGCAGCGACTATACCAACGGAACAGGCTACCTGAAGCGCTTCATCGACAGCATCGACGCCCGCGGATGGCGCTGCGACATCATCGACCTGCATTGCTATTGGCCCGAAGGCAACTTCAGCTCCATCAAGAACTGGACGAACTCCACCGGCCGCCCTGTCTGGATTTCCGAGTGGGTGTGGGGCGCTTCGTGGAACAGCAACGGCGCCTTCGCCAGCGGAGTCAGCGAAAGTCAGAATGCCGAGGTGCTGAAGCGCATCTGTCCCGTCATGAACAACAACGACTGCATCGAGCGCTATTACTACTGGAACTTCGAGCGCGACCCATCGAAACTCTATAAGAACGGCTCCCTCACCGAGGCCGGCAAGTACTATGCCAGCATCAATGCCGACCTTGGCTACAACGGCAAGTACGACTTCGTGCCGACCACACCTCCGCAATACGGTCCGTCGAAGTTCACGCGGAAAACGCTTACGACGGGCAAGACGCGTCTCACATGGTACGACGCAAACGGCGAATTCAACCAGCTCATGGAGGTGCAGATGAAGGACGAACTGGGCCGATGGGTTGTGCTCGACACCATCAGACAGAAGGAGATGGCATCCAACTATTCCTACGAAATAGACAATGCCGACGAGAACGTCCTCTACCGCCTGCACCTCATCGACCTGTTCGGCAAGGAATACTTCACCTCCAACGAAATGGCTCTGGGCGATGCCTTCGAGGTAGACGGTCAGCTCCTCTTTGCCGGCGGCAACATGTTGGCAAACGGAGACTTCGACTTGGGCTTCACCGACTGGACCAACGGAAAAGACGAGGCTCTCGCGGAACCTGCATTCCAAGTCGTAGGCGACGGCGGCTATAACGGCGGGCCCTACCTGCAATCGCACTTGCAGGGCAGCATGAACACGGCAAGCGCCGTCAAGAAGGTGGTCGACCTCACAGCCGGGGAGAACTACGTCTTCCGCATCGCCACCCGCAACTGCGGCAGATACACCAGGCTCTGCCTCTCGGAAGACGGCATCACGCTGAAGAAAGAAGTTGCCAAAGCCACCGACGGCACCGACTGGAACGTAGAGACCTTCGTCTTCAATGCCGAGACTTACCCCAAAGGCGTCCTCGCGTTCTATGCCCTGGCAGCCAAGGCTCAGATAGATGCCTTGCAGCTCCGGCAGCTCTTTCCCACACGGGAAGACGCCGTCCGCGATGGCATAGTGAAGGCAAAGCTCAGAGCCGAAGCTCAGATTGCCCACAACACAAGCTATGCAACTCTCAACGAAGACCTGCGAGCCCGCATGGAAGCCATCAGCGGAACCGACCGGACTGCCTTCGGACAAGCCGAAGAAGCACTTGCCGACCACCTCGCAGCTATAAAGGCATTGGAGGACGTCGGCATCATGTCCGCCACGTTGAAAGCTGTTCAGCAAAAGCCTTGTCCCAACTATGAGGAGATGCTTGCCCTGCTGGATGACATAGAGAACGCCTCCTCGGCCAGCGAGGTTCTGAAAGGCACAGCTCAGCTCAAGACGCTCATGGACAGCAACCTGGCCTTTGCCCGATACAAGAAGCAGCCCAAGAGTCCGTCGTTCCAGGGCGAGAAGTCCGACGGCTGGCAGGTGAAAGCCGGAACATTCAAGGACGGTGACCAGCGTACTGCCACAAAGTTCGGCAAGACTTGCTGGAATGCATGGTGGAGCACACTGAACCAAAACGCCACGATGGAAATCTGTCAGACGCTGACGGATCTGGAGGAAGGCTATTATATGATGGAATGCATGGCAACCACCGAGCACTTCTGCATCTCCGACCAGCACGGCTACCTCAAGAGCGGAAACGCAGAGGCCAGGACGCCAACGCTGCGCAAGGACTACTTCGACCTGCCTGTTCCCGAAGTATGGGACACGCTTGCCACCACTCCCATCTATGTCGAGCCCAACGGTTCGCTCACGCTCGGCTTCGTCAGCTCAAAGCATGGAGCCGTCACAGGCAAATGGCATTCCTTCGGCAACGCCACTGCCACAAGCGACAATCGCGAAGGCTGGTGGTGCGCCACGGGCTTTGTCCTCAAGTACCATGCCATCGACGATGCAACAGGTATCAGCCTGAACAAGGCGGCCGACGAGCAGACAGGACTCTACACCTTGGACGGACGGCAACTGCATCCGCAAGCCCGTCTGCAGCCCGGTATATATATAAGGAATGGAAAGAAAGTGCTGGTAAAGTAAAGGTGCCAGCCTTTAATCCTTCGACACGAACTTCCTCTTCTTGTCTTTCTTCTTTTGGATGTAGACGCCAGGGGAAAGCTTCTTGTTCGTAACCTTCTTGCCGGAGAGGTCGTAAATGTCCTCTGCCGGCAAGTTACCTTCGTTCGCAGTAACGGAATGGACGTCGGTGGGCTGGTCGAACCTTACTTCCAGGAAAACGGGACGATGGTCGGAAGCGACGGGTTCGTTGATAACCTTCTTGCTCCGCACAGACCGGAAGACGCGGCCCAGGCTGGCTATGTAGTCGATGGTGATGGTCGGTTTGTTGGCCGGGAAGGTGTAGGAGGAGCTGGTGTCTGTGATGTTATTCATGAAGACGAAGTTCTTCTTCATTGTCGTGATGAGCTTGGAGCCAGGCTCGTCGTTCCAGTCGCCGCAGATGAAGAAGGGCTTCTCGTGGTGCGAAGCTTCCTCGATGATGATGGGCAGCGAGGCCAGTCGGTTCTCTTCCTCGAGGTCGAGGTGCGTCGTGGCAAACACATAGTTCTGGAACTCACAGACCAGTAGGGTTCTGGGCTCCTTTCCTGGCAAGGGAATGTTGTGCACAGACAGCGGGCGTTCCTTGCTGAGGATAGCGACGCCGTACTTGCCACCGCTGAGCGGGATGGCAGGGCCGTAGGTGCCATACATCCCGAGGTGTTCGGCCAGATAAGCCGTTTCGTCCACTTTCCCCGAACGGGGCACGATGCTGTCCACTTCCTGCAGACCGACGATGTCGGGGCGGGCATCTTGGATAATCTTTGCCTGACGGTCAAGGTCGACCACATCGTCCATTCCTGCTCCGTGACGGATGTTGTACGTCATGACACGAAGTGTGATGATTTCCGATTGTGCGTAAGCTGCCATAAAGGATGAAAACAGGCAGCAAATAATGAGTGTAATCTTGTATTTCATGGCGTTTTTTATTGCGTAATGGTGCAAAGTTAGCAATTTCCCTCTTTTGCACAAAGAATTTTTTTGTTTTTTCGCCTTCTTCTTTATATCTTTGCACAGAAAAATGGAAAAACAAGCAAGTATGTCGAATCGGGCAGACAATCCATCCTATGCTCACGAGACGTTGGAGTTCGTCACGGTTGCTGCCGAGTATTGTGCCCTGCTTGAGAAGAGCGAGGAACGTACGGCAATGGAGTTCGTGGGAACTCTGCTCAAGTTGTTGCCTCTTGTTTATATGAAGGTGCAACTCCTGCCAGAGGTGGAGACAGATGGAGCCTTCGTGCCGGACGGCCAGGTGACGGAAGACGACTACAACTATGTGCGGTCCGGTGCCTACAGCCTTTTGCACAGGCACGACGAGTACGAGATGCTGGTGTGGGACGAGGATTTGCAGACCGAAGAGAGCCGCTGGTGCTCCGTCAGCGAAGGTCTTGCTGATGTCTATCAGGCCCTGCGCAACTTTGTGGCTGTCTATCAGCAGCGCCTGGAGCCTTGCATGCCCGACGCTCTCTGGCTGTTGCGCGACAGCTTCGAACTCTATTGGGGGCAGACTCTTCTCGACACCCTCAGACAACTGCATCGCATCCGTTACAGCTTATTGAGAAATGGAGATGACAATGAAGAGAATAGTTGACAGATACGACAAGAGCCACATCGCCGACCTGCCCCGTGCTGTCTTTCCCGGCCACATTGAAGTCATCACCAGCGAGCGCGATGCGGAACGGGCTGTCCACTACCTTCAGAAGCAACCTATCTTGGGCTTCGACACAGAGACTCGTCCCTCCTTCACCAAGGGGCGGCAGTATTCCGTAGCGCTCCTGCAGGTGAGCAGCCAGGATGTCTGCTTCCTTTTCCGTCTCAACCAGATGGGCTTCCCCTTGTGTCTCGTCAACTTGCTGAAGGATGATTCGATTACAAAGGTCGGACTTTCCTGGCACGACGACCTGCGTTCGCTGAGCCAGCGCAAACGCTTCAAGCCCGGCACCTTCGTCGAACTGCAGAACATGGCAGGGGAAATGGGCATTGAGGACAGGAGCTTGCAGAAGCTCTATGCCAACCTCCTGGGCAAAAAGATAAGCAAAGGCCAGCAGCTCACCAACTGGGAAGCCGACAGCCTGAGCGAATCGCAACAACAATATGCAGCCACCGACGCATGGGCCTGCATCCAGCTGTACAAGGAAATGATGCGTATGCAGAAGGAAGGGTTTGAAGTAGAAGTGAAGAAGGACGAAGAGACAGATTAGCCTACGCATGTAATAATGAATTGAGAATTATGAAGCAAAGCTCGACGAATGTCAATCATGAATTGAAAAAGATAATACTCAGAAGGGGCAAGGAAGAAAGTCTCCGGCGCTATCATCCCTGGATATTCAGCGGAGCCATCCATCACACCGAGGGAGATGCCCCGCTGGATGAAGGCGACACCGTCGAAGTGTTGTCCTCCGACGGGAAGTTCCTTGCCATCGGACATTGGCAGATAGGCAGCATTGCCGTGCGCGTCCTTACGTTCAGGCGTCAGCACATCGACCAGACTTTCTGGCAGAAGCGCATTGCTGCAGCTCTGGAGGTCCGTCGCAGCATCGGCATTGCCGACAGGGAGGGGAACGACACCTATCGGCTGGTTCATGGCGAAGGCGACAATCTGCCCGGGCTTGTCATCGACATCTATGGCGCAACGGCAGTCATGCAGGCTCACAGCGTCGGCATGCATGTCTGTCGCCATGAGATAGCAGAAGCACTCAGGGAGGTCTTTGGCGAGCAGCTCAAGGCCATCTATTATAAAAGCGAAACGACGCTCCCCTTCAAGGCTCAGCTCGGACAGGAGAACGGCTTCCTCTGGGGCGAGAGCGGCAACGACGTTGCCTACGAGAACGGGCTGGCCTTCCACATCGACTGGTTCAAGGGACAGAAGACAGGCTTCTTCATCGACCAGCGCGACAACCGTTCCCTCGTGGAACGCTATGCCCGTGGACGCAAGGTGCTCAACATGTTCTGCTACACTGGCGGCTTCAGTGTCTATGCCATGCGGGGCGGGGCAGAGCTGGTACATTCCGTGGACAGCAGTGCCAAGGCCGTGGAGCTGGTGGATGCCAACATGGAGCTTAACTTTCCGGGCGACAACCGGCATGCAGCCTTTGCCGAAGATGCCTTCAAGTTCATGGAGAAGCCTCCCATCGTCTCCCCTTACGACCTCATCATTCTCGACCCTCCTGCTTTCGCCAAGCACAAGGATGCCCTGCACAATGCCCTGCGCGGCTATACGAAGCTCAACGCCAAGGCCTTCGAGATGATACAGCCCGGAGGCATACTCTTTACCTTCAGCTGTTCGCAGGCTGTCGACAAGGACCACTTCCGCACGGCAGTCTTCACGGCCGCAGCAATGGCTCGGCGCAAGGTCCGCATCTTGCATCAGCTGCACCAGCCAGCCGACCACCCTGTCAACATCTATCATCCCGAGGGAGAGTACCTGAAGGGGCTCGTGCTTTATGTGGAGTAAATACGTAAATGAATAAACAGTAAAGCTTAATAACATGTCTAATATCAAGTTTCGCCTAACACTTCTCAATTTCCTTGAGTTTGCCGTATGGGGTGCTTACCTGACCTCGATGGGAACTTACCTTGCAGGGGTCGGTCTCGGCTCGCACATCGGCTGGTTCTATTCCGTGCAAGGCATTGTCAGCATCTTCATGCCTGCCTTGATGGGCATCTTGGCCGACCGTTGGATGGAAGGTCAGCGCGTGCTGAGCCTGTGTCACGCCTTGGCCGGTGTCTTTATGATTGCCGCATCGCTGTACGGCTATCAGGCTGGCGGCGAGGTGCAGTTTGCCACACTCTTCTCGCTTTACACGCTCTCGGTTGCCTTCTTTATGCCGACCATAGCTCTCAGTTATTCAGTGGCTTATTCTGCGTTGGAGAAAGCTGGGCTTGACACGGTGAAAGCCTTTCCGCCTATTCGTGTATGGGGGACCGTCGGTTTCATCATTACGATGTGGGTAGTGGACCTCTGCGGCCTTCAGTCCACGCCAGGCCAATGGATGGTGAGCGGTTGCCTGAGTCTCGTCATGGCCGCTTACTCCTTGACGATGCCTCGCATGAAGATAGAGAAAGGCAGCGGTCAGCAGAAGACACTTTTCGAGGCACTCGGGCTGAACGCTTTCCGCCTGTTCTTGAATCCGCGCATGGCAATGTTCCTGATATTTGCCATGCTTCTGGGCTTCTGCCTGCAAATCTCGAACGGATATGCCAACCCCTTCATCACAAGCTTCGGAGGCATAGAGGAGTATCAGTCGACGTTTGGCGTTCAGCATGCCAACATCCTCATCTCCTTGAGCCAGATAAGCGAGACGCTTTGCATCCTGCTCATTCCCTTCTTCCTGTCGCGCTTCGGCATTAAGAAGGTCGTGCTCATTGCCTTGCTTGGCTGGGTGTTCCGCTTCGGCTTCTTCGGCTTGGGCAACCCCGGCAGCGGTGTGTGGCTCTTCCTGCTCTCTATGATTGTGTACGGCGTTGCCTTCGACTTCTTCAACATCTCCGGCTCGCTCTTCATCAACCAGGAAACCGACGACAGCATCCGCAGCTCGGCACAAGGGCTCTTCATGATGATGACTAACGGTCTGGGAGCCTTCATCGGAACGCTGGTGGCGCAGGCTGTCATCAATCACTATGTCTTCACGCCTCAGGCAGCCGGTGCCACAGGAGCAGAAGTCGTTGCCGGATGGCAGACAAGCTGGTTCATCTTCGCTGGCTACACACTGGTGGTCGCCATACTGTTTGCCCTGCTGTTCAAGGATAGTAAGAATAAAGATTAGGGAGTAGGGATTAGAGATTAGAGATTAGGG
>JAFUVM010000084.1 GCA_017483665.1 Bacteroidaceae bacterium | reverse complement strand
AGGATGTTCGTTGCTGCTGGGCCTTCGCTTTAATATCTTACAGCTTCGGACCTGCAGCGACGAGAGCCTTGCCGGCTTCGTTGCCTTCGTACTTCTTGAAGTTCTTGATGAAGCGGGCTGCCAGATCCTTGGCCTTCTCTTCCCACTCTGCGGCAGTTGCATAGGTGTCGCGAGGATCGAGAATGGCGGGATTTACGTTGGGCAGAGCTGTGGGCACCTCGAAGTCGAAGTAAGGAATCTTCTTGGTCTCAGCCTTCAGGATGCTGCCGTCGAGGATAGCATCGATGATGCCACGTGTGTCGGGGATGCTGATGCGCTTGCCTGTGCCGTTCCAGCCAGTGTTCACCAGATAAGCCTTTGCGCCGCTCTTCTCCATCTTCTTGACGAGCTCCTCGGCATACTTTGTGGGATGCAGCTCGAGGAATGCCTGGCCGAAGCATGCGCTGAAGGTGGGAGTGGGCTCTGTGATGCCGCGCTCTGTGCCTGCCAGCTTAGCTGTGAAGCCAGAGAGGAAGTAGTACTTCGTCTGCTCGGGAGTGAGGATGCTGACGGGAGGCAGTACACCGAATGCGTCGGCGCTGAGGAAGATGACGTTCTTTGCGTCGGGACCTGCGCTCTTGCCGTTCACCTTCTTGGCAATCTTCTCGATGTGCTCGATGGGGTAGCTGACGCGTGTGTTTTCGGTGACGCTCTTGTCGGCGAAGTCAATCTTGCCGTCCTTGTCGACGGTGACGTTCTCCAGAAGTGCGTTGCGCTTGATGGCACCGTAAATGTCGGGCTCGTTCTCCTTGCTCAGGTTGATGACCTTAGCGTAGCAGCCGCCTTCGAGGTTGAACACGCCCTCGTCGTCCCATCCGTGCTCGTCGTCGCCGATGAGCAGGCGCTTCGGGTCGGTGGAGAGGGTGGTCTTACCGGTGCCGCTGAGGCCAAAGAAGATGGCTGTGTTCTTGCCCTGCATGTCGGTGTTGGCGGAGCAGTGCATGCTGGCGATGCCGTCGAGGGGCAGATAGTAGTTCTGCATGGAGAACATGCCCTTCTTCATCTCGCCGCCGTACCATGTGTTGATGATGCACTGTTCGCGGCTTGTCACGTTGAAGGCTACGCAGGTCTCGCTGTTGAGGCCGAGCTCCTTGTAGTTCTCCACCTTTGCCTTGCTGGCATTGTAGATGACGAAGTTGGGCTCGAACTTCTCCAGTTCCTCGGCTGTGGGCTGGATGAACATGTTCTTCACGAAGTGTGCCTGCCAGGCTACCTCTACGATGAAGCGTACAGCCAGGCGTGTGCCTTCGTTAGCGCCGCAGAATGCGTCTACGACGTACAGTTCCTTGTTGCAAAGCTCCTTCACGGCGAGTGCCTTCACCTTTGCCCAAACCTCTTCGCTCATGGGGTGGTTGTCGTTCTTGTACTCCTCGGAGGTCCACCATACGGTGTTCTTCGACTTCTCGTCCATGACGATGTACTTGTCCTTGGGGCTGCGGCCGGTGTAGATGCCGGTCATTACGTTCACTGCGTTGAGCTCGGTGTTCTGACCCTTGTCGTAGCCGGTCAGGCCAGCCTTAGTCTCTTCCTCGAAAAGGAACTCGTAGGAGGGGTTGTGGGCAATCACGGTGCTGCCGGTGATGCCATACTTTGTCAGATCTAATGTTGCCATGTTGATTGTTGTTGAAATTTATTGGTTTTGTTTGTTTTTCTGTTAAGCTTTTTACCTTGTATCCTGCTTTTTGCGGGTGCAAAGTTACGATTTTCTTCCGACATAGGAAAGCGGCCTTTTGATTTTTTAACTTCGTGCGGCGATTTATTTACCCTTGTTTGCACGTTTGCGAAGCGTACTTGGCATTTGAGTGATGTCTTCGCCGTCGGAAGGGGGCGGGAAGCTTGCAGGACGTCAGCGTGCGAGCTCCTTTATCAGGTTGTCGGCCTTGCCCCATTTGTCGATGATGAAGAGCATGAAGCGGACGTCGACGCCGATGCACCGCTGCAGGTTGCTGTCGAAGGATATGTCGCCCGACATGGCGTCCCAGTTGCCGTCGAAGGCCAGGCCGAGCAGCTCGCCCCGGCCGTTGAACATCGGCGAGCCGGAGTTGCCGCCCGTGATGTCGTTGTTGGAGAGGAAGCACAGGTGCATGTCGCCCGTCCTGCGGTCGGCATAGCGGCCCCAGTCGCCTTTCTTCATCAGGCTGACGATGTCGTCCTCCAGCTTGTAGTCTTCTATCTCACCTTGCCTGGCGGCTTTGTCGAGCAGGCTCTGCGCGTTGGTGTAGTACTGGTAGTGCTGTCCGCTTGCGGTGTAGTCCTGGATGTACCCATAAGAGAGGCGCATGGTGAAGTTTGCATCGCTGTAGTGCGGCTGTTCCTGTTCCATTTCGAGCAGGGCCTGCGTGAGCAGGTGCTCGTTGTATTCGATGACGGCCGAGGCGTCGCGGCTGCTGCCGCCTATCTCCTGTATCTTCACGGGAATGTCCGAAGCGTAGAGCAGGGCAGGGTCGGTGTCGCGCAGTGTGCTGTCGGCAAGCAGCTTGTCGACGGCCGAGACGTCAGTGCAGATGGTGCGGGCAAAGACATTGTGAGCGTAAGCCGCTTCGTCGCCTCCGTAGAGGCTGTCGATGGTGGCATAGCACTCGGGCCAGTAGCGACGTTCCTTCACCTGCTCGCGGTAGTTGCGGAGCAGGGCTGCCATCGTCGCCTCGTCCAGCTTGGCATCATAGTCCTTGAAGAACGCCTCCATGCGACTGCGGACCTGTGCAGCCTCGGTGCTGTCGGCATCCTGCGGCATCGTATTCAGCATGCTTGCAACGCGGTAGAGCTCGATGCCCCGGACGAAGGTCTCGCGGAAGAAGCCCATTGCGTAGACGTCGTCGTGACGTCCGGTGTAGGCTTTCTCGAGCTTGCCGAACATCGTGCCGAAGCGGTCGCTGAGGTCCTTGCGGCCTCCGTACCAGCCCCGGAGCCTTTCCTCCAGGCGCTGCTTCTGAGCGATGACACCGAGGTCTGCAATGGCTTTGTTCATGCCGATGCTGTTCTTCCAGTAGTTGCTGCTGCCGGCCCATTTGCTGGCGTACTTGATGCCGACGGCTCGGTCGGCGTCCATGAAGCGCTTCCACACTTCCTGCTTCTTGCCTCTCACCTGTATGGTGCTGACGTTGACGGCGTTCACGCGCTCGTCGATGCCCCATGAACTCATGTATCGGCTGGTGCTGCCCGGGTAGCCTACTGTCATGCAGAATTCGCCGTTGCGGTAGCCTTTGGTGGCAATGCGGGCGTAGTTGTTGCAGTGGAGGGGAACGTTCTCCTCGCTGTAGTCGGCAGGCTCTCCGTCCTTGTCGGCATAGATGCGGAAGACGCTGAAGTCGCACGTCTGACGTGGCCACATCCAGTTGTCGGTGTCGCCGCCGAACTTGCCGAGCGTCTCCGTTGCCGTGAAGACGAGACGGATGTCGCGGTAGACTTTGTAGAAGCTTGCGTAGAAGGCATTGTTCTCGTAGTAGGCCCTGACCACGCAGTCCAGGCCCGGGTTGGCCTTCCGCAGTTCGCTTTCCACGGCTCCCATGATGCTGTCGGTGTACTGCCAGTCGAGCTCCGTGATGGACTCGCCGGGGTGTGCTGCGTAGACGGCGTTGAGGGCCTGCACGATGCGTTCGGTGCAGTCCTCAGTGCGCTGCAGGAACTTCACGAAGAGCCCTTCGGCAGGGCGTTCCTCGCTGCGTTCGTGTGCCACGAAGCCGTTCGTGAGGATGTCGTCCTCCGGCGTCGAGAGCTTCTGGATGGCGCCGTATCCGCAGTGATGGTTGGTGAAGACCAGTCCGTCGCGGCTCACGATGACGCCGGAGCAGAAGTCGCCGAAGTCCACCACGCAGTCCTTCAGGCTGGCATGCTCGGTGCTGTAGAGCTGGTCGGGCGAAAGTTTGAGGCCGAGGCCGCGCATGGCCTTTGCCGTCTTCGGGTCGATGTTGTTCAGCATCCACATGCCTTCGTCGGCACGGGAGAGACACGAAAGTACGCACAATACGGCGCAAAGGATTGTCTTTTTCATCTTGTCTTTTTCCTTTTTATCGTTTACTGTTTGTCCCTCCTGAAAGGACAACAGGGTACTCTTATTTCTTCTTCTTCGGTTTCCTCCTTGCCCAGCCTTCTTCGCTGAAGTCGGGTATATCGCCCTTCAGCTTAAAGTCCTTTTTGCCGGACTCTGCGGGGTGGAGGAACTTCATCCAGTCCTCCTTCTTGAATTTCCTGCCGCGAGGCTCGGTGTAGCCGCGTTCTTCGCGTGAAGGCTTAGACCTTCTTCCAGCCTCTCCCTCTACGGGGAGGCTTTTCTTCTTGTACGGTTGTTTCGACGGAACGGCCTTTTGTTCTTTGACCGGAGTGCTTCCTTTTCTTCTCCCCTTAGAGGGGGAGTCAGAGGGGGCTTGTGCCTCTGTTGCCACGTCGACCACGACGCTGCGGCCCTTCACCGTCACGCCGTGCTTCAGTCCCTTCAGTACGCGGTTGAGGTCGTCCTGCTTGACTTCGATGAACGAGAAGCTCTTCATCAGGTCGATGCGACCGACGGCCACCTTGTCGCCCTGCACGTTCTTGTTGATCATGCCTATAATCTCGCGGGCATACATGCCGTCTATCTTGCCGACATTCAGGAAGAGGCGGACGTAGCCTTCCTCGGCCTGGCGCGATTTGTCTCTCTTCCCTTGCCCCTTGCCCCTTGCTCCTTGCTCCTTGGGGTCTTCTATCTCCGGCGCATTGGCGTAGTACTGGAGGAAGCGGCCGAACTCGCGCGAGAGCACGCGGCGGATGAGGTCGTCCTTGTCGAGCCAAGCCCAGCGCTTCTGCACCTCGTCCATGAAGGGGGCAATCTCCTCTTCGTCCACCTCCACGCGCTCTATCTCGTCGATGACATGATAGAGCTGTTTGGTGCAGATGTCGCGCGGCTCGGGCAGGGTGCCTTGCTCGAAGGTTTTCTGTATCTCCTTCTCCACCTGCTTTATCTTCGAGCGTTCGCGCATGCCGATGATGCAGATGCTTGTGCCCTTCTTGCCGGCGCGTCCGGTGCGTCCGGAGCGGTGTGTGTAGTTCTCCACGTCGTCCGGCATGCCGTAGTTGATGACGTGTGTCAGGTCGTCCACGTCCAATCCGCGTGCCGCCACGTCGGTTGCCACGAGGAGCTGTATACGATGCCTGCGGAAGCGCTGCATCGTCAGGTCGCGCTGCTGCTGCGAGAGGTCGCCGTGCAGGGCATCGGCATTGTAGCCGTCGCGGATGAGGTTGTCCGCCACTTCCTGCGTCTCCAGGCGTGTGCGGCAGAAGATGATGGCGTAGATGCGCGGGTAGAAGTCGACGACGCGTTTCAGGGCAAGGTATTTGTCGCGCGCGTGTACCATATAATATATGTGGTTCACGTTCTCGGCCCCTTCGTTTCGGCTGCCCACCTGTATCTGTGTGGCATCGGTCAGGTAGTTCTGTGCTATGCGTTCTATCTCGCGGCTCATCGTAGCGCTGAAGAGGAGCGTACGGTGCTGGCTGGGGATGCCTTCCAGGATGCTGTCCAGGTCCTCCTGGAAACCCATCGACAGCATCTCGTCCGCCTCGTCGAGCACAACGTACTGCACGCCGGAGAGGTCGGCCACGCCGCGCTTCACGAGGTCCATCAGCCGGCCTGGTGTTGCCACGATGATGTCCGTGCCGGCCTTGAGGGCGCGTATCTGCGGCTCGATGTTCGTGCCGCCGTAGACGGCCAGGATGCGCACGTCGGGCAGATACTTGCTGAAGCCCTCCAGGTCGTCCGCTATCTGCAGGCACAGCTCGCGCGTCGGGCTGAGGATGACGATAGAAGGCGACTCTCCGGCCCCGGACCCTCTCCCGGCCTCTCCCTTGTAGGGAGAGGAGAAGTCACCAATGGAGTCCTCAGTGGAAGAATGGTAATCACTCCTTTCCCTATAAGGGAGAGGCTGGGAGAGGGTCCGGTGGTGTCGGTCCTGAATGGTCTTCTGCAGCAGCGGCAGGCCGTAGGCAGCGGTTTTGCCTGTGCCTGTCTGTGCCAGCGCTATAAGGTCTGTTTCTTGACTGAGCAGGTAGGGAATCACTTCCTCCTGCACGGGCATGGGGTGTTCGTAACCCAGTTCTTCAATGGCTTGCAGGAGCGGTTCGGCAAGCCCAAGTTCGTTAAAGTTCTTCATTTCGGGCGCAAAGGTACGAAAATAAAGTGAAAAGTGAAAAGTGAAAAGT
>JAFUVM010000083.1 GCA_017483665.1 Bacteroidaceae bacterium | reverse complement strand
AGGCAAGGCCCTCGTACATATTTATATTGCTGCTACGATTCATGGTGCAAAGGTAATAACTTTTTTGCAATTATGTACCGTTTAGCAACATGTTTTTGGGTTAGCGACTATACGCACTCCACAGGGTTTGTCGGTTGCGCCATAATTTTCTCTTTCAGATTGATTGGCTTATGCTCTTCGTAAGCCTTCAGTGCATTCTCTATAGAATCCTTCAGGTCTGAAATATCCGCATTTGTCTGTCGGATTTTCATTCTGGAAATCAGTTTTTGGTCGGCAAACCCCATTCGTGGTATGTTATACAGAATTGGCTTCACCCTTCTATAGAAGCCCAAGTCTATAGGCTGGCCGTTTTCATTATAATAATAACCGTTTTCTTGTCGAATGGCTTGCTTTCCGTTCCAATCCATAAAAAGAGAAGCGTCTATGGAATCATTTGAATAGATGAAGTCGTCTTCAATTTCAAACAGGCTAAACTCCTGACTTGTGGGAACCAGGACAATGTCTCCCTTCTTCATCTCCATTATAAAACGCCATAGGTTCCATCTGTTTTTGGGCAAGCCCCATCCTTCAGCTTGCATGGCGCTTTCTATGGCTGTTTCTCCTTCAGTCTGCACTTGCCTCACAAATGCATCTGAGGAGAAATCGCTCCAGCCGATGGATAAAAAGTGGTGGGTAAACAATAGAGGATGAGCGAATCCCAATGCATTATCTCCACCTGTTATTCTATGTAACCAGTATTTCATAACATTCTTTTTACTTACAGTATTTCTCTTGCAATCCAGGCACATGCCATTTTAGGCATTCCTCTGGTTAATCAGGTTCACCACGACCTTTACCATCACGTCTTTTTCTTCCGTCTTGCTCTCGGCAATCATCAGGGTCAGGGCGACAAGGGTGTTGTCGGCGAGACGTTTTGAGCCGTCTTTGCGGTAGAGGATGCCGTTGTTGTTGAGGAACCAGAGGAACAGCGTGGCAGCGATACGTTTGTTTCCGTCGCTGAAGGAGTGGTTCTTGGTGACGAGATACAAGAGCATGGCGGCTTTCTCCTCTACGCTGGGATAGAGTTCCTCGCCGCCGAAGGTCTGATAGATCTGTCCGATGCTGCTCTTGAAAGAGTCGTCCTTCTCGTTGCCGAACAAGACGGAGCCGCCAAACTTCTCGCGAAGGCGACGAATCTCTTCCATCGCATTCTCGTAGGTGGCGTGGAAGGGTTCTTCCTTCGTAGTCTTTTCGATGGTCAGTCGCTCGTAGTCGTAGTTGTCGAGCGTGTCGAGAGCGTAGGTGTAGTCCGTTACTACTTCGAAGAGAGCATTCGTTTCGTCGGTGGAGAGCAGAGGCTGACTCTGTACGGCACGCCCAAGCATTCCAACCAGCTGACGCAGTTCGCCTATCTGCCCCTTTCGTATGCGCTCGTTGACGGCATAACCCTTGATGAGGTAGTCTTTCAGAATCTTGTTGGCCCATATGCGGAAGACAGTACCACGCTTGCTCTTCACGCGATAGCCGACAGAAATGATAACATCAAGGTTGTATAGAACAGTTTCCTGAATTTGTGTTCTACCAGCCAAAGCTCCATGTCGAGTGGTGTGTGCATATTTTGCACATACCTCTTCTTTCTCCAATTCTCCTTCTTTAAACACATTGTTAATGTGACGTGTTATTACCGTTCTATCCTTCTGAAACAGTTCAGCCATCTGAGCTTGCGTAAGCCATACAGTCTCATTTTCCAGCCGGACGTCAACCTGCGTCTGTCCGTCCTCTGTCTGATAGATTATTATCTTATTCTCCTCCATAGCTCTTAATCTTTTTGCAAAATTACGATTATTCCTCAAATCCTGCTAAATCTTTGGACGACAATCAGAGTATCTCCCTTGCTATCCAGGCACATGCCTCGGCATCGGCGAGGGCGTGGTGGTGGTTCTGCATGCAGAAGCCGCAGGCCTGGGCGACGGTCTGGAGCTGGTGGTTCGGCAGGGAAGGGAACTTGCGGCGGGAGACGCAAAGCGTGTCGAGGAACTCGTAGTCGGGATAGTCCATCCGATAGACGCGGAAGACGGCTTTCAGACAGCTCTCGTCGAAGGGCCTGTTGTGGGCCACAAGGGGCAGACCCTCTATCAGCGGCTCTATCTGTGCCCAGACTTTTGGGAAGACAGGGGCATCGTCTGTGTCTCTCCGGCAAAGGCCATGCACCTGCGAGCACCAGTAGTTATAATAGTTCGGCTCGGGCTGAATGAGGGAGTAGAAGGAATCGACCATCTCGCCATTCCTTACGATAACGATGCCGACAGAGCAGACGCTGCTGCGCTCGTTGTTGGCGGTCTCAAAATCTATTGCTGCAAAGTCTTTCATTATACGTCATTCTTATATTTGTTCCACATCCTGTTAATTATTCCTGCTATCTCTTTGCGGAGCCAGAGGGGTTCGAGCACTTCGATGTCTTCGCCGCTCGACAGAATCTCCTGATAGTAGTCGAAATTAAACAACACGCCTGCACAAATTCTTTCTTTCACCTGACAGAAAGCAAGAATACGTGCAGGCGTGTAGGGAAAAACGCAGAAGAAGTGTCAGTTAACCTCGATGAGCACTTCGGAGAGCGTCGGGTGGATGTGGACCGTCTCGCGAAGCTGACGGAGCGTGGCGCCGAGGGTGATGTAGGCTGTCACCTCCTGGACGAGGTCGGCAGCATGGGCACCGTAGACATGGGCGCTGAGCAGCTTGCCTTCGCCGGGCTCGCAGCAGAGCTTCACCATACCCTCCGTCTTGCCCATCGACATAGCCTTGCCGTTGGCACGATAAAAGGACTTGTGGCACTCGAACTGAACAACATCGGCCTTCAGCTGGTCTTCCGACGGACCGACACAAGCGGCCTCCGGTTCGGTGAAGATGGCAGCGGGCATCACATCCAGGCGGATGCCGTCCTCTTTGCCAAGAATGCGGTTCACCACACGGATGCCTTGCATCTCGGCAGCATGGGCAAGCATCTGCCGGCCGTTCACGTCGCCAATGGCATAGATGCCCTTCACGGTCGTCTCGAAGTTCTCGTCCGTCTGGATGCCTTTGCGCTCGTCGTAGACAAATCCGGCTTTCGCAAAGTCTGCCTGCACGCGGGGCTTGCGACCCGTAGCAACCAGGATGACGTCAGCCTCAACGCTTTCCGTCTGTCCCTTCTTGTTTTCGAAGAACACTTTGCCGTCGGCAATCTCCTTCACGCCACATTGCATGTTGAAGGTGATGCCTTCCTTCTCCATCTGCTTGCGCAGGCGCTTGGCGATGTCGCTGTCGAGGGCGGGGAGACATTCCTTCAGGAACTCAATCACCGTGACCTGCGTTCCGAAGCGGCTGAACACGCTGGCAAACTCCATCCCTATCACGCCGGCACCGATGATGCAGAGCTTTGCGGGAAGGGTGTCGAGGTTCAGCAGGCCCGTGGAGTCGAGGACGTTGGGGCCGTCGATGCCCGGCACAGGAATCATCTTGCTCTCCGAGCCTGTGGCAACGATGATGTTGTCTGCGCTCCAAGTCTCGCCCGAGGAGACGGCCCTTACGGTTTTGGCATCCACGAACTCAGCCTTCTCCTTGACCAGAGTGATGTTGGGATGCGACAAGATGCCCTCCACGCCGGCACGAAGTCCGGGCACAACCGTCAGCAGACGTTCGCGTGCCTCAGCAAAAGAGCCGCTGTGCACGTAGGTCTTCGTTGGGATGCATCCCACGTTCAGGCAAGTGCCTCCCACCTCAGCGCCTTCGAAGACGACGACCTTCAGGCCCGCCTTGGCAGCATACTCAGCGGTGCGGTACCCTCCAGGGCCCGCACCGATGACAATAAGGTTAGAACAATTCATAATTTTCAATTCACAATTCATAATTGGGCTTCTGCCTTCAACTGCCTATAAGTCGTGATTGGTTTTTTGGCAGCAAGGACGTCGTCTACGCGGCCGATGGGCGTTGTGTGAGGCGCAGACTTCACCTCGTCGGGGTTCGTCCGGGCTTCCTCGGCTATCCTGCGCATCACGTCAATGAAGGCATCCAGTGTTTCTTTCGACTCGTTCTCGGTAGGTTCTATCATGAGACTCTCGTGGAAGAGCAACGGGAAGTAAATCGTGGGAGCATGGTAACCGTAGTCGAGCAGACGCTTTGCCACGTCCATCGTCGTCACGCCCGTCGACTTGTCCTTCAAGCCGTCGAACACGAACTCATGGCAACAGATGGTGTCGATGGGCAGTTCGTAGACGTCCTTCAGGCTCTCCTTGATGTAGTTGGCATTGAGCACGGCCAGCGGACCGACCTCCTTGACGTGTTCGCGTCCGAGAGAAAGGATGTAGGCATAGGCACGCATCATCACACCGAAGTTGCCATAATAGGGTGAAACGAAGGGGAAAAATTCCTGCAAGCCTTCGCGCACACCGACGGGACCGGCACCGGGACCGCCGCCGCCATGAGGCGTAGAGAACGTCTTGTGCAGGTTGATGTGCATCACGTCGAAGCCCATATCGCCGGGGCGGCAGGCTCCGAGCATCGGGTTGAGGTTTGCTCCGTCGTAGTACATGAGGCCGCCACAGCCGTGGATGAGCTTGGCAATCTCCGGGATGCGTGTCTCGAAGAGGCCCAGCGTATTGGGGTTCGTCATCATCATGGCGGCAATCTCAGCACCTTGTTCAGCAACGATGCGCTGCAGGTCGTCGAAGTCGACAGTACCATCGGCCAGCGACTTCACCTCGACAATCTCCAGGCCGCACACAGCTGCGGAGGCAGGATTGGTGCCGTGGGCCGAGTCGGGCACAATGACCTTCTTGCGCACGTCGCCGCACGAACGATGATAGTTGTCGATGGTCATCAGGCCGGTCAGCTCGCCGTGGGCTCCGGCATAGGGCTTGAAGGTGAAGTGGGCAAGGCCGGTCAGTTCGCAAAGCGACCGTTCCAAGAGCGAAACGAGAGCGAGTGCTCCCTTGGTGGTAGCTGCGGGCTGTTCGGGATGGAGGCATTGGAACTTAGGTAAAGCGGCCATCTCTTCGTTGATCTTCGGATTGTACTTCATGGTCCAGGAGCCTAAGGGATAGAAGCCGGTGTCGACGCCGAAGTTGTTGTTGGAGAGGTTCGTGTAGTGGCGCACGACGGTCATTTCGTCGCATTCCGGCAGCTGAGCCTCTTCCGCACGCTGCATCGAAGCGGGTATCTCGTAGGAGCCAAAGTTGTTCTTCGGCAGGCTATAACCTTTGCGACCCTCCTTCGAGAGTTCGAAGATCAGGTTTCCATATAGTTTGTTGTTCATAGGGCTGCAATCTTTACGAGGTTGTCAATTTCTTCTTTCGTACGTTTCTCCGTGACGGCAAACAGCAGTCCGCCGTCCATCTTGACGCCGCCCAGGAAGCCGGCATCGATGAAGCGCTGGTAGAGGGCATCCACGTCGCCGTCGTACTTCACGAAGAATTCGTTGAAGAACGGCTTGTCGTAGGCGAGACGGAACTTGCCCGTCTTCGTGAGTTCGTCGCAGAGATAATGTGCTCCGGCGTAGGAGAGCTGGGCTGCCTCCTTGATGCCCTGCTTGCCGAGAAGCGAGAGGTAGACGGTCACGAAGAGTGCCATCAGGCTCTGGTTGGAGCAGATGTTGGAGGTTGCCTTCTGCCTGCGGATGTGTTGCTCGCGGGCTTGCAGGGTGAGGACGAAGGCACGCTGGTCGCGACTGTCCTTCGTCATGCCTACGATGCGCCCGGGCATCTTGCGGATGAGCTTCTCGGTGCAGCACATATAGCCGACGTACGGACCGCCGAAGAGCATGGGGATGCCCAGGCTTTGTCCGTCGCCTACTGCGATGTCGGCGCCCCATTCGCCGGGTGTCTTGAGCACGGCGAGGTCGGCTGCCACGCTGTCCACGATGAAGAGCGCCTTCTTTTCGTGACAGGCATCGGCAAAGCCCGAGAAGTCTTCCACGATGCCGTAGACGTTAGGCTGCTGCACCATGACGCCTGCCACACCGCCTTCGGCCAGCAGCGCTTCAAGGTTTTCCCTTGAAGTCACGCCGTCCTTCAGGGGAAGCGTCACGAGCTCGATGCCTTGATGCAGGGCATAGGTGTCGAGCACCTGGCGTGTGCGGGGATTCATGCCGGCCGATACCAGCACTTTATTGGCCTTCTTGCCTGCAGCCACGCTCATCATCATGGCCTCGGCAGCGGCGGTCGTGCCGTCGTACATCGAGGCGTTCGAGATGTCCATGCCTGTCAGCTCGGTCATCATGCTTTGGTACTCGAAGATGTAGTGCAGGGTGCCCTGCGAAATCTCGGCCTGATAGGGGGTGTAGGAAGTGAGGAACTCGGAGCGCTGCAACAGGCTGGGTATGACGGAGGGCGTGTAGTGGTCGTACACGCCGAAGCCTGCGAAGCACGTCAACTCCTGGTTCTGCGATCCAAGCTTAGCAAAGACCTCGCGCACCTCCTGTTCGCTCATTTCCAAAGGGATGTTGTAGTCGCCACGGTAGCGAATGCTCTCCGGAATCTGGGCATAGAGGCCGTCGAGGTCCTTGACACCGGCCTTCTGGAGCATTGCCTGAAGGTCGGCATCTGTTTGAGGAAAGTATTTATAGGTCATATGGGTCTTATGGGACTTATGGGTTTTACTCTGCGCAATGGCTTTCGTAAGCCTTTGCGTCCATGAGGGCATCGAGCTCGGCGGGGTCGGAGAGCTGAACCTTGATGATCCAGTTGCCGAAAGCGTCCTTGTTGAGCAGTTCGGGTTCGTCCTCGAGGGCTTCGTTGACCTCCACTACGGTGCCGCTGACGGGCGAGATGAGGTCGCTGGCCGCCTTGACGCTCTCTACGGCGCCGAACTCTTCGCCAGCCGTCACTTCGTCGTCCACCTCGGGCATGTCGACGTAGACCACGTTGCCAAGGGCATGCTGTGCATAGTCTGTGATACCGATGAAACCGTATTCGCCTTCTACTCTTACGTATTCGTGCGACTCCGAGTAGTAGAGTCCTTCAATAACTTTAGACATGATAATCGGACCCCCTCCCCGCTTCCCCTTGTAGGGGAAGAGTTTAATGTTTTTTGAGCGGAAGAGGTTATAGGGTCATTCTTTTAAGTTTATAATAATTTAAGTTTAGTTCCAATGGTAACTACTCCCCTCCCGACAAGGGAGGGGGCAGGGGGAGGGTCCTATTTCTTATAGTGTTTATCGTAGAATTTCTTTTTGACAACTGTGCCGGGGAACACTTTCTTGCGTATCTGGACGCAGAGGGGTGTGTCGAGTTTGGCGAACTCTGTCTTGACGAGGGCCATGCAGACACTCTTGTCGACGCTGAGGCAATGGTAGCCCGTCGTCACTTCGCCCACCTGCTCGCCGTCGGCGTTGAGGACGGGATAGCCGTGACGGGGGATGGCCTTGTCTGCAAGTTCGATGCCGACAAGCTTCTGGGGCACGCCGTTAGCCTTCTGTTCTGCGAGGGCTTCCTTGCCGATGAACTCGGGCTTGTCGAGCTTGCAGAACATCGACAGGCCGGCCATGACGGGGGAGATGTCTGCGCTGAGCTCATCGCCGTAAAGGGGCAGACCGACCTCGAAGCGCAGGGTGTCGCGACAACCGAGGCCGCAGGGCTTGCAGCGACTGCTTGCGATGAGCTTGTCCCAAGCCTGCTGGGTGAACTCGTGCGACCCGTAGATCTCGAAGCCGTCCTCGCCTGTATAGCCTGTGCGGCTCACGATAATGTCGCCCACTACCTTTGCCGTATAGAACTTCAACTCTTTGCAGGGGATGCCAAGCACTTCCTCCACGACGGCCTCTGCCTCGGGACCTTGCACGGCAAGCTGGCCGTAGTAGTCGCTCTGATGGTCGAGCTTGATGTCGAAGCCCTCGGTGTGCTCCTTCATCCAGGCCACGTCCTTGTCGATGTTGGCGGCGTTGATGACGAGGAAGAAGTCGTTCTCGCCCATCTTGTAGACAAGCAAATCGTCCACCGTACCGCCGTTCGGGTAGAGCATCATGCCGTAGTAAATCTGTCCGAGGGGCGCTCCGCTGACGTCGTTCGTGAAGATGTGCTGCACGTAGCGCTCGGCATCGGGACCGGTGATGCGCACTTCGCCCATGTGACTGACGTCGAAGACACCGCAATGCTGGCGCACGGCCATGTGCTCGTCGGTGATGTTCGTGTACTGGATGGGCATGATGAAACCGCCGAAGGGCGACATGAGTGCGCCGAGTGCCACGTGGCGGTCGTAGAGACATGTTTTTTTTTCCATATTGTTTTCGCTTTTTGTTATGACGTTATGACGTTGTTTCGCTATTACGAGGGAGGCGTGAACCCTTCATAATGAACTCGGGGCTTAGGTATTCCTGTTCAATGGTTTCGATGTTTCTGATGTCCTCTTCGGTAAGGAGGAGCGTGTCGGAGCAGAGCTTTTCCACGGCGAAGCGCTTGAACTCGCCGATGGTGAGCGAGGTGTGCTCCTTGAGGAGGGTGATGCGTTGCCGCACGCTTTCCACGCCGTGCTTGTCGAGCTTCGCCCGAGGCGGCGTGATGGCCGAGAGCATGTGCTGCATGTCGGTGTCGAAGAGCAGGGTGCCGTGCACGACGCTATGCCCGGGGATGTGGTAGTAGGCATTGCCCGAGACCTTCCGTCCGCCGACGAGCACGTCGTTGTTCTGCGTGGAGGTGGCAGGCAGGCCAAGCTCGCGGAGCATCGCCGTGACCATCTGCATGTAGCGCGAGAACGTGGTCTGCACCTGGTCGGAGCGCGTGATGTAGCTCATCATCACGTTCGAGAGGTCGGCATAGACGCAGCCGCCTCCGCTCTTGCGGCGGTAGAACTGGATGCCATGCTCGCGGCAGTAGTCCAGGTTCACCTCGTTCTCTATCACCTGATTCCGCCCAAAGATGACAGTCGGCTCCACCTGCCAGAGGAAAAAGAGGTCGTCGCCATCGTTCAGAGAGCGGGCCGCATACTCCTCCATCGCCAGATAGAAGCTGAGGCGACGCGTGTCTTCGCATGGTAGGGTCACGTGGGTCATGGAGGCTGTTTCTTTGGGCAAAAGTGGCTTGTTCTTCGTGTTGTTGTCACAAAGTTACTTCTTTTTTTCGAGACGGACAAATAAAAACAAGGTTTTTTTCCTTTTACCGCAAAACTACCCTCCGCAGCAATTCGGCATCGGGCCAACAGGCAACAACTTTCCACTCCAAATGAAGAGATTTCGAGCCGCCGGACATGAGATTCCTTGCCGCGAGAAATAAAATTCTTTGGTACGAGGAACAAAATTCCTCGACACACGGGACATAAATCCTCGCCGCAGGGAACAAAACAATTTCAGCGGCACGGAAATATATTTCAAAGCCACTAAAATATATTTCCAAGGCTCTGAAATATATTTCAAAGCCTTGGAAATAGTTTTTATGCACAGCCTTCGGAACTTGTGGAGCTGTTCCGAAGAACATTTAGACCTGTGCCGGAGTAGTTTCAGACCTGTGCCGGAGGGAAACGTTCAAGGTGCTACGCCGAGCCTTGTGCCAGAGGTCTGCGACTGGAACTCGGGTGCGTAGAGGCACGTCAGACGTGCTGGCGGCAGGAGGAAAGTGCCGTCGCTGCTCATGAGCCAGTCCTCTTCGATGACATAGGTGCCGCGTGGCAGGCGGTCCATGAAGTACTCCGTGCTGGCGTCGTGCATGGCCTGGTAGAAGCCTAAGCCGTTCTGCCAACGGTAGCCCGAGAGCTGCCGTGCGGGTTCTGCTGCCGCAGGACGCGGAGCCCGCAGGCAAACGTATTCGTAGTCGCGGTCGGCCGTGATGGTATAGCGGACGTGGACAGCCCCCTTCCCCAACCCTTCCCCCGAGGAGGAAGGGAGTTCGCGGCGGATGGTCATACCTTCGCGATGGCTCTCCACCTCAACGGCTGGCAGTTGATATTGCGTGATGACGGAGCCCCAAGCCACGTTTCTGTCGCCGCCTTGCTGCTCGATGCGGAGCTTGACGGCATTTCCTGTTCCCTGCTGAGGAAGTTCTATGCGCTCACGGACGCAAGGTTCACCATCATTTCCCTTTAGGAGAAGCTTTTTATTGTCGAATGTAATCTCACCATTCCACTTGGACGTTGCTCCCTGTAAAGCGGGTTGGGGGGTCTGCAATAACGCATAAACCGCATCCGCCGACTGCACAGGCTGCTCCCACTCCTGCGTCCGCTTCTGCTGGATAAGCCATTCAGCCATCCTCGCAAGCAGGTCGGTTTCCTTGGGCTCGACGGTCTGCACGGCTTCCATCAGGTTGACATGCGTCTCCACCTTGCGGTCGATGCTTGTAAACGAGCCGCCGGGATAGGCCAGGTAGGCACCGTCGTTGTGGCGGAGCTGCTCGTGGATGCGAGGCATCAGGGCCTGTGCCTTCTTCTCCTCGCCTGCTTTCTTCAGTACGATGGCAGCCAGGGCACGAAGCTCAAGCCCCTCCCTGTCCTCCCAAAGGGGGAAGGAAGCACCTGCCTGTTTTTTCAGTAGCGACAGGAGATACCGCGTTGTCTCCTCTCCCCCGGGGGAGGTTGTGAGGGTCTTTTCTTTACACATTATATATATATATAGGTAGCGGAGCTGGGAGAACGACAAAGTGGGGTTCTTCTCCTTCCTGAGCGCCTCCACGTCTTCGTGCATTTCCTTCGCGAGGAACGACATGGCTTTGTCGAGAATCTGACGTTCGGGGACGGACAACACATCGTCCCTGATGGCACCAAGGCGCACAAGAAGCGTGGCAACCTCGCTGGTCATCCAGACGCTGCCGCTCATGCCCGGGAACCAGCCGAACGAGCCGTCGTCGTGCTGACGGGCAGAGAGGGCGGCGAGCATCGTCATGCGGCGCTGCTCCTGCTCCATTTCGTCGAAGAGCGAAACGAGGCGATGACGGCTGGCTTTCTGCTGCTGTGCCTCCATCATCCACGGGGTCTCGCCCAGCAGGATGTCTGCCAACTGCTGGTTCTTCGCGAGCGGACTCTCCAAAGCCTGCGAGTCCTCTTCCTTCGCCCAACGCTCGATGACGGGTCGCAAATCATACTTGTGGGCAAGATGGTAAGCGACACTGCCGCCATAATAGGCCGAGGCGACGGAAAGGACGTCGTTGCGTGTCGGTGCCGTCAGGGAGGGCAGAGCCTGCAAAGCAAGGTAGATGGGCTCGGCCACATGCTCGATGGTCAGGGTCTTGTTCCTTGCTCCCTGCTCCTTGCTCCCGAAGAGACTGGAGAGGTCCAGCGTGAGTGTCGTATCGCCTTTGAGCAGGTATGTCCGGGTCTCGGTGACGTTCTGCATGTCGGAGAGCACAGGCAGATAGCGCACTTCGCCGTCGCTGCTGCCCTTTGCCTTCGCAACCCATTGCACGGCAAGCATGGGATGGTCGATTGTTGCCTTGAAGGGCATCTGGTGGACTGCCTCCTTGCCTGGCTCAAGGTCGAAGCTGACTTTCATCTTCTTCAACACTTTGTTACTTTCCGCATCGCGGACCTCCAAGACAGCCTCGCCCCGCTGCCTCGTCTCGGAGGCGTTGCGGATGCTGGCCGTCAGACTCACTTCGTCGCCGCTGCGCAGGAAGCGCGGCAACGTCAGCTCTGCCATCAGCTCCTTCTTCGCCACAACCGTTTCCTGCCACTCGGCAGTCATCATGTCCTTGGTATGTGCAAGGCCGTGCAGGTGCCACGAGGTGAGGCCCTCGGGAAGCGTGAACTCGATGGATGTCTGCCCCTTGCTGTCAGTCCTTAATTGCGGGTAGAAGAAGGCGAGCTCGGAGAGATTGGAACGGACGTATGTCTCGTCCAGTGCCTCCTCCTCTTCCTCTGGTTCCTCCGGCGTGCCCAAGCCGCGCAGACGCATCGCGCTGTCGCCCAAGTCATCCGCACTCTCCACGATGTCGAGCCCGGCTATCTTGCCATTCAGAGCTTCCTGGTCGACAGACGCGAAAGCCATAGTCTCCACGGCGGCAGCCTTTGCCACCAACGGAGGTTCCACCATTTCGAAGACTCTATCCTCCCACCTGTTTGCTCCTACGCCGCGCACCCTGACGCTTCTCGTCATAGGCCTTCCGCCCTGGAACAACTCTTCGTTCCACCTCGCGAAGTCGTAGCCCTCGACGGGCAGATAACGTGGCGGCATATTCAGCCAAGCTGTGTGCATATCCTTGAAGCTCCAAAGGTAGCTTGCGAAAAGCGTCACGTTGCGGCCGCAACCACGGTAGATATTGGCCGACATATTGTAGGAAGTCAACGCATCGAGCGAGGCGTCGTACATGCCGACCATGACGTTGGCGGAGGCAGGACTGCCGTCGGGACGCGTCAAGGTGAGCCGCCACGTCTCCTTCTGCCCAGGTTGCAGGTAGTCGCGGAAGGTGTCCCAGCGCATCGTGAGCTTCGTGTCGGGTTCTTCGAGCTTGAAGTCTGCCGATTGTTGACGCAGTTCGCCTTCGTGCATGAGCAGCAGCGAGACACCCAGATGATGGCGGAACCGCTCTTCGTAAGGCACTTCGAGCAGGGTTGCCTCGCCCGAGAGATGCAGGATTGTGTCGCGGACGATGCCGTTCTCGCCCGTCAGGATGCAGTATATCCAAGCTTCGGGGAGGGCCGTGCCCACCTGGAAGCGGGCCGGTTTCTCTGCCGACATCACATCGCTGGGCGTGTAGAGCCACAGGTCGTGACGGCCCTGCAGACGCTTATCCATGATAGAGAAAATGGTGAAGCTTGCTTTGTACGAAGCCGTGTCGCCCTTGACGTCGGCTTTCGCCTTGAGTTCATAATGGCCGGAGGGCAGGCTACGGAGCACGTCGGGAATGGTGTCCTTGCCTGCCGGAACGAAGAAGTTCTTCACATCCCGGCCGTCCTGCGTGAGCATGCAAAGCACGTCGCCCTCCAGCGGCTTGTCGTTGCTCGAATAGAGGTCAATGCGCCACGGCTGCAACTTCTCGCGACATTGCTGCTCCGGCACGTGGCCCCTCATGCGCAGCGGCGTGCTGCAAAGCGTCAGATGCGTGCTGCCTTGCTGCGTCTCGCCTTCCGTGCTGAGCACATCGACGTTGAGCCTGAGCGTCTGCCCCCAGCGCAACTGCTCCTCATTCAGTTCCTTCGAGACGGGAACGGTAATGCTGAACCGCCCCTCCTCATCGGTGTAGAGGGTGTCGATGCTGTGTTGCTCGCTCGGAGCGAAACGCTTGTACCACCAGCTCTGCTGCCACTGATAGGTTCCCGTGACGCATGCTCCGGCCACCGGCCACTGGCTGTAGGTCAGTGCACGACCCGTCAAGGTGATGCTGTCGACGGGTAGCGAGACGGCTGGCGACGCGTCCATCTTGACCTCGAAGGTCGGACGGCGATACTCCTCGACGCGGAAGCCGTGCCAACTGTCGCCGACGCGAAGGCTGTAATGACCGGGCAATCCCGATTCGGACAACAGCAGGCTGTCCTGCAAGGAGCCAAACTCGTCGGTCTTCAGCGTGTGTGTCAAGACCTCCTCGCCATTGGCATCCTGGAGCGTGAGGGTAAGTTCCCTGCCTGCCTCGGCTTGCGGCGCCTGGTCGTGACTCTGTGTGTAAGCGAAGCCGCCCACGTAGACGGTCTGTCCCGGACGGTAGATGCTGCGGTCGGTATAAATGTTGAGATGGTGCGAGAGCTTGTCGTCGCCTTCCCGCGAATAACGCCATCCGACGCTTTCCTTCTCGTGCATATTGTCCTCGCCGCGCGACAGTTCGACGTACAGATAGTTTCTCTTCCCGTCATAGGGCAGCTCTGCTATGCCACGGGCATCAGTCGTTTTCTCCCCGAGCAAAGCGTAGTTGCGGCCGTCTCTCTTGTAGAAGTTGACCTTGACGCCCTGCTGCGGCTCGCCGCTCATCGCGTCTGTCACCATCACGCGCTCTATTCCTTCGGGCAAAGCAACGGACATGAAGGTGAGGGCCGACACGGAGAACTGGTGAACATAGGGTTCATGACCGTCGGTCTTCTCCTGCGTCGTGCCGTCGAGGACAAAGGCGTAGCACCCGAAACCAGGAGAGTGCCACTTCAAGGTGTCGTTCTTCGTCTCGAGAGCCTCCACGCCTTCCATCGGGATGGACAGCGTCTCGACGAGCGTCCCCGCACGGCGGACCTGCTCGGGCCTCGTACCGTCCTTTTCGTCGTCGCTGAACTCGAAGTCCTTCGGCAAACGGTACACGGCGAGACTGCCCGTTTGCATATTCTTTATCTTGAGCGGGATGTCGTAGTTCCTGTCAGGGTAATACATCTGATTGAACCTTGCCGATAGGCTCGGACGCCGCAGGTCGGCGATTCTGTTCCTCAGCTCGTCTGCCTGCCGACTCTTGGGATAACGCCGCAAAGCCGCTTCCAGGAGGTCCTGCTTCTCCCGGTTCGTCTTGTCAGGAAGGCCAGCGAGCAACATATAGACGTCGGCACAGGCATCCAGGTCGGCGTATTCGTCGCGAAGCCTCAAAAGAAGTTCTTCTTTATCCTGCCCACCTTTTTCTTCGAGCGAATCGATGCGTAGCAGCAATGCCGCCTCTCTCTGTCCGTGCCTGCGGTAAACGTCTATGATGTCCGTGTAATGCAGGTAGAGACCCCTCCCCCTTGCAGAGCAATCATCCTTGAAAGTCTGCCAGATGAGATAGAGCAGGTCGCCGTCGAAGATGACGTCGTCCTTGCCTGGCACAGCCAAAGGTTTTATGTTTGCCACTTTGCAACGGTGCAAGGCATCAGGGTCTTGCATAGCCTGGGCATAGAGTTTGATGGCATAGTCATTGTATTCCTTAATGCTCCACTCCTGTATGCTGTCGGGGTGGCTTGAGGTCTTGCGTCCGTAGCCTTGCGAACGCCATCGGTTTTGGCAAAGCATGTGAGCCATTGCAGCGCGGTAGATAGCCTGAGCCGTCGGGTCTTTCTCAGCGAGCATCTCTGCCTTGAGCTGCCGCCAGTCGTAGAAGAAGCTGTCTGGCGTGATGTCCTCCCGCTTCTGATTCTCAGCGAGAACAGCAGTTAATCGCTTGGCTGCCTTCTGACATGCCGAACTCCTATCTTTGTCGCTTTGCAGCACGCCTTGCCAGACGGCTCTTTGCAGGTCGCCCTGTTCGTTGTCGTCGGCATATTCCCAATACATTGCGCCTCGCAAGCCTTGCTCCTTGATGTAGGCGCACTTCGCTGCAATCGACCTCGGACTCTCAAAGCCGATGACCAACTCGCCGTTCTCATCTTTGAGGAAGGGTGCCTTCGATGTGTTGCTCCACACCTCTGTCTCTGTGTGCTTGTCGCGGTCGCGATACTTCATATACACGCCGCTCTTGCCTCTTCCGTAGAAGGGCATGCCCAGGACAATCTTCTCGTCGGGCACACCGGCCTTGCGATGAGCCTCCACGGCATCCGACGCGCTGAGCCATCCGACGATTTCCGAGCGGAAGAGGGCCGAGTGGTGCTTGGGGGCATTACCCATGTCGTAGGCCATGACGTTGACCATATCGAGGTACTGCTGGCAGCTGCGGAAGTCGATGTACTGTGCGCTGCCGACGCTTGCCAAGGTGAGCCAGAGCCTGCTGCCCAAGGCCTTCCGGAGGTCGCACATCAGGAGGGTGAAGTTCTCGGTGTCCTGCGGCGAGGCACTGATGCCGGCACTCTTCTGCGTGGGGTATTCCCAGTCGATGTCGATGCCGTCCAGTCCCAGCTCGTCGCAAAGGCGGCGGCAGTCGCGGGCAAAGGCCGTGCGGTTCTCGTCGGAAGCCGCCATCTCGCTGAAGCGGCCGCTGCCCCACCCTCCTATGCTAAGCATGACACGCAGCCGTGGCTGCCGCTTCTTCAGGGCGACAATGTCGCGGAGCCGTTGCTCGTTGTCGATGCGGACTCCATTGAACTGGTCGTTGACGTGACCGAACGCATAGTTGATGTGCGTCATCACCGTCGGGTCGGGCATCACCTTAGTCCACGACGTGACGTAAGCCACTACGACAGCGTCGTTCTTGCCGGCAAGACAGCCGAGTCCGAAGCACAGGGCAAGAAGGAAAGCGAGGAGATTTCTCATGTTATATTTATCGTTATTACGTTATCAAGCTATTACGGCACGTCACTCACCCTTAACGGGGGTGAGGTTCAGATCTCTTCGAGAAGCGCCTTGAGGAACTCCCAGAACTTCGCAACGCTGGGGATGTTGCAACGCTCGTCGGGCGTGTGCGGGCTGCGCAACGTGGGACCGAAGCTCACGAGGTCCATCTTGGGATAGACTCCGCCGATGATGCTGCACTCCAGACCTGCGTGGCAGACCTGCACCTTGGCTTCCTCGCCGAAGAGACGACGATGCACCTCCACCATCTTGGCCGTGATGGGGCTGTCGAAGTTCGGTTGCCAAGCGCCGTACTGGCCGCCGTATTCTACCTTCATGCCAGCCATCGAGAAGCAGCTCTCCTGCATCTCCTGGATGTATTCCATCATGGTCTCGCCCGACGAACGCGCCAGGATGAGGATGCTGGCCTCGCCTTCTCCGATGGTGACGATGCCCAGGTTGGAGCTCGTCTCCACGACGCTGGGGATGCTCGGAATGTTCCTCAGCACGCCGTCGTGGCAGGCCATCAGCGCATCTATCAGGTTGTCCTGTATCTCCCCGGGCACCTGTCCGGCAGGCATCGCGGTCGGCTCCACCGTCAGCGAAATGCCTTCTTCCACGCCGCGGAACTCGTCCTTGAACACCTGCTCGCAGTACCCGGCCAGCTCGCACAGGTCGTCGTAGTTCTCCTTCGGTATAGAGAGCACCACGGTTGCCGTACGCGGAATGGCGTTGCGCATGTTGCCGCCCTGCCAGGAGCAGAGGCGTGCCTCGTCGTCGATAGTGGCCTGGCGCACGAAGCGGGCCATCAGTTTGTTGGCATTGGCACGGCCTTCGTTGATTTCCAAACCGCTGTGACCGCCACGGAGCCCACGGAGCATCACCTTCACGGCAACGTCTCCTTCCTCGGGAGCAACTTCCTTGTACTTCATCGAAGCATTGATGTTGACGCCGCCGGCCGAGCCGATGACGAACTCGCCCATCGTCTCGTTGTCGATGTTCAAGAGGATGTCGCCCTTCAGCGTATCGGCCGAAAGGTGGTTGACGCCGTACATGCAGGTCTCTTCGTCAGCCGTGATGAGGGCCTCCAGCGGTCCGTGCTTGATGTCCTTGCTCTCCATAACCGCCATGATGGCAGCCACACCCATGCCGTCGTCGCTGCCGAGGGTGGTTCCCTTGGCCTTCACCCAGTCGCCGTCGATGTAGGTCTCGATGGGGTCGGTCTCGAAGTTATGGGTGCTCTCGTCCACCTTCTGCGGCACCATGTCCATGTGGGCCTGCAGGACGGCGCACTTCGCGCTTTCGCGTCCGGGCGTGGCAGGCTTGCGCATCACGATGTTCTCCGCATCGTCCTTGAAGGCTTCGATGCCGTGCTCCTTTGCCCATTCGAGCAGGAACTGCTGAATCTTTTCGAGGTGACCGCTCGGGCGCGGCACTTGTGTGAGAAGGTAGAAATTCTTCCAGATAATCTGAGGATCAAGTTCTTTAATTGACGTTGCCATATACTTTAGTGTTTAATTATTGATAATGTTGAGCAAATTTACGAAGATTATTCCAAATTTCATCTCTCTACTTTCAATTTTTAACTCTTTTTGCCATAACTTTGCAAAAAGAACAACCGCAGGCATAATGTCTACATACATTATATATAATATACGCGCGCGAAGATGAGTTTGATAACGGACCTGAAGGAACTGCTGCTGCCGCGACTCTGTCCGGTATGCGGAAAGCTGCTGATGGAGGGCGAAAACGTAATGTGCGCCTACTGCGCTATCAGTATGCCACGATACCGCGTCACGAACATCGGCGACAACCTGCTCCTGCGGATGGTGTGGGACAGAGCCGACGTCAAACGGGCCACGACGTACCTTTCCTACAACCACTTCTCGCTCTATCACAACCTGGTCATCGACTTTAAGTTTCACGGAAAGTGCGACTTGGCCGTCCGCCTCGGAAGGTGGGCGGCGACGGCGGCCGTGAAAGATGGCTTTTGGGAAGACATCGACGCGCTGGTACCCGTGCCGCTGACGCGACGGAGGCAATTCGAACGGGGCTACAACCAAGCGGAGATGCTGGCCCGCGGCATGGCGGAAGTGGCGGAAGTGCCTGTGGTGAACCTGCTCCGACGCACGAAAAACCGCACTTCGCAAACGAATCTCAGCGGCGAAGAGCGTCGGAAGAATGCGGAAGACCTCTACAAAGCCTACGTTCCCGACGAGTGGCGCGGCAAACACCTGGTGCTGGTGGACGACGTGATGACGACGGGCTCCACCCTCGCCAACTGCGCAAAGGCTCTGCTCGACGCCGACCCGAGCTTGGAAGTAAGCATCTTTCCGCTCGCTTTGGCACGCGACTGACGGAAAAATCGTGCATGTTCCTCCTTTTTTGAATGAACAAATTTTGATTTTTGAATTAACCTTCGTACCTTTGCAGCCGCAAAGCAAAAAGACATGACGCTACGATACTATAACTTGGAAATACACCAAATCAACTCCATTCATGCTTTTCATAAATGGGGACGCAGCTGTCAGCATTAGCAGAGATTTAAGGGTTTCAGCATTTCAGGACTTAAGAATTTAAGAATGGCCTGCGTTGCAGCGTGCCATATACTTGTTTTGCATCCCGAAATGCGCATTCTTAAATCATTCAATTCTAAAACCATTCAATCTTAAAATATCAGTATGATGAGCAAGACATCCCTGCTCACGGTTGCTGTACTGTTAGCAATCGGGGGCAACATGGGGAGGCTGACTGCTCAGAGCCGTACGCTGACCATGACGCTGGAACAGCTGTTCCGTACGGCCGACGAGCACAACACCTCCATCAAGAGTTTTGAATCTGCCATCCACGAAGCCGAGGCGGGCGTGGCCGCAGCTAAGGCCGAACGGCTGCCCGACGTGGATGCCAATGTCTCCTTCTCGTATCTTGGCGGCGGACGCATCATGGACCGCGACTTCTCAAACGGCTTCGGTGTGCACATCCCGCACTACGGAAACGACCTCGCCCTGACGGCTCAAATGCCAATCTACGCTGGCGGCGCCATCGAAAGCGGCATCAACCTGAGCCGGCTGACACAGAAGATGGCCGAGGTAAACGCTGTGGATAACAGGCAACGCGTCAGGATGATGCTCGTGGGCTACTACCTCGGACTGCACAACCTCAAGAACCAGGAACGTGTCTTCGACGAGAACATCGCCCTGACCGCCACGCTCATCGACCACACACAGAAGCGGCAGAGCGAAGGCGTGGCCCTGCGCAACGACTTGACACGCTATGAGCTGCAGATGGAAAGCCTGAAGCTGGGACGCACACAGGTGCAGAACCGTGCCAAGACCGTCAATCATCAATTGCTGACAGCCCTCGGCATGGAGCAGGACATCGAGATTCTGCCTACGGAAGCTTTCGCGCTGGAAGAAACGGCGGACCAAGGACAAACAGCAGCAACGGAGCAGTTCTGGCAAGCCGAGGCAACAGACAACTCGCCGACGCTCCAGCGCTCGCAGCTCGGCATCGCCATGAGCGAACAGAAGGTCAAGCTGGAGAAGAGCGCCCGCCGGCCTTCCGTTGCCCTCATCGCCGAAGAACATCTCGACGGCCCCATCACTTTCGAGATTCCCAACATCGACAAGAACATCAACTACTTCTTTGTGGGCGTGGGCATAAAGTACCGCTTCGGCTCGCTCTACAAGAACAGCAAAAAGGTGCGACAGGCACGCCAAGCAACCGAGACCGCCAAGCAGAAACATCAGAACGCGCTGGAGGAGGTCGAGAATGCGATACAGGCTGGCTACAACGACCTGCAGACAGCTCAGGCCGAGCTCGCAACGAGTCAGAAGAGCGTGGAACTGGCTACACAGAACTACGACGTGATAAACAACCGCTACGACAACGGCCTTGCCCTCGTCACGGACATGGTGGACGCCGCCAACCAGCGGCTCGATGCCCAGCTTCGCCTCGTCAACAGCCGCATCAACGTACTGCTTAACTACTATAGCCTGAAGTTCCTGAGCGGAACACTTTAAGAGTATAATATATCTGATGTATAACAAATAGACCTTCTCTACGATATGGAAAAACACAGACTCACTACCATCATCTACAACTGCGTCATCGTCGGCTTCCTGCTGGCCGGTGCAATCATCGTTACTCTTCAGTTCGTACACTTCGCTGGCGTGGAGTTCACCGACAATGCCCGCGTCCGCCAGCACATCACGCCGCAGAACACTCGTGTGCAAGGCTTCATCCGCGAAGTACGCTTCCACGAGTTCCAACAGGTACACAAGGGCGACACGCTAGTCGTCATCGAACCCGCCGAGTTCCGTCTGCGCTTGGCACAAGCCGAGGCAGACCTGGCCCGCGCCGAGCAGGGCAGCAAGGCGACCGGCAGCAGCATCCACACGACGGAAGGAAACATCGCCGTGACGGAAGCCAGCATCGAAGAGGCGCGTGCCCAGATGGAGAACGCGCTGCGCGAGGACAAACGCTTCGAGAAGCTCCTCAGCGAAGATGCCGTCACGCGCCAACAGTACGACAATGTGCATACAGCCTACCTCTCTGCCAAGGCCCGCTACGAACAGGTTCAGCGCTCGCAGACGGCTCAGCATCTCGTCAAGGCCGAGCAGCACCATCTCTCGGCAGCGAATGCCACGCTGGAGGTGGCGCGTGCCGCCGTCGACCTGGCAAGGCTGAACCTCTCCTACTGCTACATTACGGCCACATGCGACGGCGTGCTGGGCACAAAGGACATTCAGGAAGGGCAGCTCGTGCAGCCCGGGCAGACGATGGTCAACATCGTTTCGGACGACGAGATATGGGTGGAGGCCAACTTCAAAGAGAGCCAACTGCACCACATCCATGTCGGTTCGGAAGTAAAGATGACGGCCGATGCCGTTCCCGACGTGGAGTACAAGGGACGTGTGGAGCGCATCTCGGACGCCACAGGCTCGGCCTTCTCGCTCCTGCCCATTGACAATGCCACGGGCAACTTCGTGAAGGTGGAGCAAAGGGTGACGGTGCGCATCGCACTGGACGAGGCCGATGCAGACAAACTGGAACAGCTCCGTGCCGGCTACAACGTGGAATGCAAAGTAACATACTGAGATGCTGCCCCTCCCTCCTCCCCCACCTGCGGGCATGGGCTTCATGATGCCCATGTTCCGGCCTTGGGTGCCCAAGCGCATCCAACCCTGGATATACGTCGCGACTGTGCTGTGCGTGCAGTTCACCAGCGGCATGTATCTGGGAGCGCTGGACAGCATCCGCGGCACCACGAACTTCATGATAGAGGACCTACTGATGCTGCTCTATGCAGGACTGGCTGGCATGGCTATCTACTTCCCGATGCTCTTCCGCATGAAGTTCCGCTTCACCAACCAGCAACTGCTTTGCGGAGCAGCCATCACCATTGCCGTCTGCAACCTCATCACGATGCATTGCCAGTCGATGCCCGTCCTGCTGGTCGTGTGTTTCGTGGCTGGCATGGCGAAGATACAAGGCACGTTCGAGTGCATGTCGAACATCCAACTCTGGATAACGCCGCGCCGCGATTTTGCCGTCTTCTTCCCCGTGCTGCATATCGTCCTGCTGACAGCCATCGAAGGCAGCGGCTTCCTGGCCGCATGGTTTGCCCATCATTTCACGTGGCAAATGATGCACATCTTCACGGTAGGCACGATGTCGTTCATCTTGCTTACGCAACTATGCCTGTGCCGCCCGTTCTGCCCCATGCCTGGGCGCTTGCCTCTCAAAGGCATCGACTTCCTGAGCGGCCTGCTCATCAGCCTGCTCATGCTCATGGTGTCATATATTATGGTATATGGCGACTACCGGATGTGGATGGACAGCCCTGGCCTCAGGCTGCTGCTCGGCGTGTCGCTGATGCTCGCGGCACTCATCATGCACCGACTTTCGCACGTCAGCAATCCATACGTCTCGCTCAAGCTGTTCACCTACCGTAACGTCCTGCCCATCCTCGTCGTGACTGCCATCGGCGAACTCCTGCTGGGCTGCGAACATACGTTGGAGGAGATTTGGTACGAGGAAGTCGTCGGACTGGAGGAGCTGACGAAGGAAAAGCAGTTTCTCTGGGCCTTGCCGGGCGTTTACGTGGGCGTCGCCATCGATTTGCTCTGGCTGAAGGTGATGAAATGGAAGGTGTGGAAGCTGCTGGGAATCGGCTTCGGATGCATCACGGCCTACGCCATTATCATGTATCTGATGCTCGACGTGAACGCTCCCCTCGAGGTGTGGCGACCTGCCATCATGCTTCGCGGAGCAGCCTACGCCATACTTGCCGCCACGCTCATGTGGTCGCTGGACGAGAGCATCCCGGACCTCGAACAGTTCTTCATGGGGCTCTTCGTCTTCAACATCTTCCACATGTACCTGGCCGGAGCAGCGGGTTACGGCATCTACACAACGCTCTTCTCGCATTTCCTCAACGACGACATCTCGCGTTACGGCAGCCAGCTGACCCTGTCCCACCTTGACATGAGCCGCTTCGACATGGGCGAGTTCATGGGCTCCTACTACCTGCATTCCATGATGTCCGTTGCGCTGAAGCAAATCTACGGCATTGTAATCTGGGCAAGCGGCCTGATGACGATGCTCTTCCTGCTGCTCGACATACCGGCCGTCCGCACGGGTGCCCGCCGCATGCCGCTCTGGCCGGTCTACGGCATCGAGCTGCTCTCGCGGATGCGGCCCCTCTATATGCGATGGTTCAAGAACGGAGACAAAGACGCGTCCGAGCAGTCTTAAACCATACGCCAAAGCACGAAATGTGACAAAATGCGGTTTCTTTTGAACTTTTTCTTTCAAAAAGTTGCAAGATTCCGCATTTCTCTGTACTTTTGCACCCGGATAACAAAACACAAAAATTAGCTTTAATTAATTTAACTCTATGGACGCAAAGAAAGTTTTGGCCGACCTGAAAAGGCGCTTCCCGGGTGAACCCGAGTATCATCAAGCAGTGGAAGAGGTGCTGGGCACTATCGAAGAAGAGTACAACAAGCACCCCGAATTTGAGAAAGCAAACCTCATCGAGCGACTCTGCATCCCCGACCGCATCTATCAGTTCCGTGTGACCTGGATGGACGACAAGGGTCAGATTCAGACCAACATGGGCTATCGCATTCAGCACAACAACGCCATCGGCCCCTACAAGGGCGGCATCCGTTTCCACAGCAGCGTGAACCTGGGCATCCTGAAGTTCCTGGCCTTCGAACAGACCTTCAAGAACTCACTCACAACCCTGCCCATGGGCGGCGGCAAGGGCGGCTCCGACTTCTCTCCCCGCGGCAAGAGCAATGCCGAGGTGATGCGTTTCTGCCAGGCCTTCATGCTGGAACTGACACGCCACATCGGTCCCGACACGGACGTTCCCGCAGGCGACATCGGCGTTGGCGGACGCGAAGTGGGCTATATGTTCGGCATGTACAAGAAACTGACGCGCGAGTACAGCGGCGTGCTGACAGGCAAGGGCCTGGAGTTCGGCGGTTCGCTGATTCGCCCCGAGGCAACAGGCTACGGCACCGTCTACTTCCTCCGCGCCATGCTGAAGACGAAGGGCGACACCATCGAGGGCAAGAAGGTGCTCATCTCCGGCGCAGGCAACGTGGCACAGTACGCAGCCGAGAAGGTGCTGCAGCTGGGCGGCAAGGTGATGACCATGAGCGACAGCGACGGCTACATCTACGACCCCGACGGCATCGACCGCGAGAAACTGGACTACATCATGGAGCTCAAGCAGGTCTACCGCGGACGCATCAAGGAATACCTCGACAAGTATCCCACAGCCAAGTACGTGGGCGACGGCGCAAAGCCTTGGTTCGAGAAGGCCGACATCGCCCTGCCCTGTGCCACGCAGAACGAGCTGAACGAGGAGCAGGCTAAGGCTCTGGTTGCCAACGGCTGCATCGCTGTGGCCGAAGGTGCCAACATGCCTTCTACGCCCGGCGCTATCCGTGTGTTCCAGGAGGCCAAGATTCTCTACTCTCCGGGCAAGGCTTCGAATGCCGGCGGCGTGTCCGTCAGCGGTCTCGAGATGTCGCAGAACAGCGAACGTCTCAGCTGGAGTGCAGAAGAAGTGGACGCCAAGCTGCTCTGGATCATGGAGAACATCCACGAGAACTGCGTGAAGTACGGCACCGAAGCCGACGGCTATGTCAACTACGTGAAGGGCGCCAACGTGGCCGGCTTCATGAAGGTTGCCAAAGCTATGATGGCGCAAGGCATCGTATAAAAGACCCCCCTACCCCCTTTAGGGGGAGATAAGGAAGCCTCCACACAATGTGGGGGCTTCCTTTTTTATGTTGCATAAAACCCTTCGCCAAAGGGAATAAGCCTTCTCGTCGAAGGAAGCAATCATCCTCGCCGCACAATACAAAATTCTCCTCCGCGCAGTACCAATTTCCCCGCCGCACAGTACCAACTTCCCCTCTGCACGACACAAACTTCCCCGCCGAAGGGAACAAAACTTTTTCAGTGGCACAGAAATATATTTCCAAAGCACTAAAATATATTTCAAAGCTTCTGAAATATATTTCCAAGGCTTGGAAATAGTTTTTATACGTGAACTTAGGAAAAAGAGGACATGTCGAAGAGAATTTGTTAACGGGGAAAAACAAAAAAGAGGGAACGCGGTTCCCTCTTCTCCTATTCGTTTCGTTCTGTGTATCAGTACTTGACGTTCTTCGTCTCGAAGGGGATGGGATAGGCTGTCACCCAGACTTCGGGCTGGAGCTGCTGCGTGCCGAAGGCCAGAGCCCAAGCCTGAATGGTCTTGCCGCTCATGTCGGGAGTGAGGGGAAGATAGTAGGTGTAGTCGTGCGAGGTGCGCCGCACGGGACACTCCCACGTGTTGGACATGAAGGAGGGGGCGCGGTCTGGACAGCCCACGTACTGGCCGTCCACCTTGACTGCCGCCCAGGCGCCTTCGTTGCCGCACTCGCCGGGGATGGCGATGCAGAGGTACGAGCCCGGGGGTATCGTGCCGAGGGTGAAGGTGCTCTGCCAAGCTTGACGAGCCGTAGCGCCCGCTCTGTTGTAATCGCGGAAGAGGTTGTTGGCACGCCAGCCTGTGCGGTCAACAGGTTTGCCGTCCTTCAGGCCATAAATCTCGCTGATGCGCAGGGGGCAGACGGGCAGCTTGACGAAGCGGACGGCTCCCATTCCGCGCATGTCGATGCGCATCCGTTTGTCGGCAAGGGCCACGACGGAGCGCCACGAGGCGAGGTCGGAGCTGGCTCTCACCGTCATGCCTTCGGCTGTACGAAGGGGCGAGAGGTCGTATTCGTTCTGGAAATCAAGGCAAAGCTCGTCGAGCTGCATGGGTCTGCCCAAGTCGATGAGCAGGGCCGAGGAGTTCGACACGCGCTGGTCGCCCCAGCGCTGGGCGATGCTGAAGGCTGTGGCGGGGTCGCCGTCGAAGAGGGCTGCGTCCCAGATGTCGCGTTCGATGAAGAGCGATTGGCGGAAGAAGGCGTCGCGGGCAGCCTGCACTTGCGGTATCTGCGTAGGGCCGGAGCGCCGGAGCTCGCGCACCTCGAGGGCGTTGTTGTCGGCGGCAAAGGCCGTGGCGAAGTAAAGGGAAGCGGCGTCGGCGGGCACGTCGACGGACTGCATGGCGGGCAGCTGGCGATGGTAGGGCTCGGTGCGCTTCTGTCCGGGAAAGGAGACGGTCTGCCGTTTGCCGTTGATACTGACCTGATACGTCTCGCCGGGTTCGCCGAGAAGCTGTACCTCGGGCGTCCCCACCTCGCTGATGATGTAGTACGGGATGCCGCTGACCAGCGTCTTGTCGCGCTCGCGTTCGGTGGTCAGCTTGAGCAAGGCACTACGGAAAGGCAGCACCTCCACCTCCACTTCGTCGCCGTAGCGATGTCGACCAAGGTCGTGGATATAAGGATGATAAAGACGCATCTGCACCTGTTTGCCCGTCTTGCTGAGTCCAGTCTCCTCGTCCAGGCGGATGCGGTAGCGTTTCGTCTGCCACGAGAGGTTGCGGAGCGTGAGGAACTGCGTCCTGCCGTTGCCGCGGGTGAGGGCTTCGGGGCCGTACTGTGCCTCGGGCAAACGCTTGGCGACGGGCAGGATGTCGCGGTAGAGACGATGCAGGTTGAAGATGTAGGCCAAGCGCGGATACTCGTCGTCGCGCAGCAGCCAGGGGTTGGCATAAAGCTCGGGGGCAAGGATAAGCTCGCGTCCGAAGGCCTGCAGGATGAGGTCGTCCTCCCAGTAGTCGAGGCAGGAGCTGAGGCAGACGCCGTGGTCTTCGGTCAGACGCGTCAGTCCCTCGGGCGACTTACGGGTCATGGCCCCTACCCGATGATGCGTGGCTGTGACATTATTAGCCATGTGAACGTCGATATAGGTCTCAGCGCCGCCGAGCAGGTAGGTCGTGCTGTGGCGAGTGCCGGGGCCGAGGTCGAGGCGATGGTTGAGCAGGACAAAGTCGGGACAATACTGGCGGATGCGGGTCATCATGCGGTCGAAGTTGTCGTACTTCTCGGGGCGAAGCTGTCCGCAGACGGCATCCATCTTGAAGAGACCGAAGCCGTAGTCGCGCACCAGCGACACCATCATCTCTTCGCGCTCCTGCGCCTCCTGCTCCGTGTCGCCGAAGCCGTCGGGACCGCACCAAAGGCCAAGCTTGGTGTTCATGGCTGCGGCTTGCTGGCTCAGGGGCTGGAAGCCTCGCGGGAACTGCCGGCGGAAGCGGTCGCTCTTCATGCTGCCGTACATCTGCGAGCCGTCGATTTGTCCGGCATCGAAAGCGTAGATGTCGAGCGTCATGCCGTAGGCGTCGTGCAACCACCGGAAGAAGTCGAGGTTGATACGCGTCTGTTCCTCGGTGGCACCCTCGTTGGTGTTGTTTATCCACGAGAAGTATTCCGAGCGCGAGGGCGTGGTCTCTGTGGCTCCGCCCGCCGGACGTTGCTGTGCCCATGCGAGGGAACAGCAGGACAGGAGAAGCAGAAGGAATGTATTGCGTCTCATGTTTGTGCTACTTTATTCGTTTGTCAAGCGTGTGCGACTAATTCATGCTCTTGAAGTGCTCCGTTATCTGACGGAAGAGATGGTTGCGTGTGTTGCCGCCATAGATGCTGTGATTGCGGTTGGTGTACGTCAGCTCGCGGAAGTCTTTGTCGGCTTGCACGAGCGCCTCGGTGTACTCTGCCGCGTTGCGGAAGTGGACGTTGTCGTCGGCAAGGCCGTGAATGAGCAGGAGCTTGCCGCTGAGCTTGTCGGCACGGCTGATGGGGCAGACGTCGTAGCCGCTGCCGTTTTCGCCGGGTGTGCGCATGTAGCGTTCGGTGTAGATGCTGTCGTAGTAGCGCCAGCTGCAGGGAGCAGCCACGGCCACGCCTGCGGCAAAGACGGGACGGCCCTCGCTCATGCTCATCAAGGTGTTGAAGCCGCCGTAGCTCCAGCCCCAGATGGCGATGCGATTCTTATCGACGTAAGCCTGCTGGCCGAGCCAGATGGCAGCCTCCACTTGGTCGTGGCTCTCCAGCTGGCCGAGTTTGAGGTAGGTGCATTGCTCGAACTCTCTGCCGCGACCACCCGTGCCGCGACCGTCCACACAGACGCAGATGAAGCCCTCCTGGGCCAAGTATTGCTCGTAGAGACAACCGCCCATGTTGCCTGCGCTCCAGCTGTCGACCACCTGCTGACTGCCCGGTCCGCTGTACTGATGCATGACGACGGGGTACTTCCGACCCAGGTTGAAGTCGGCCGGCAGCACCATGAAACCGTTCAGCTTCACGCCGTCGGCTGTGGTGAAGGAGAAGAATTTCCGCTCGCCAAGCTTGAGAGATGCAAGCTTCTGCCGCAGGTTAGCGTTGTCCTCCAGCACCTTGAGGCTCTTGCCGGAAGCGTCGCAGAGGCTGACCACCGGGGGCGTGTTCAGGTCGCTCCATGTGTTCATGAAGTAGCGGAACCCTTTGCTGAAGACGGCGCTGTTCGTGCCTGTCGCAGAAGAGCTGAGGCGCGACACCTTGCCCTTGCTGTCGCTCCGATAGACGCTCTTGCGCATGGGACTCTCCTGATTGCTGGAATAGAAGGCGTTGCCCGTCTTGCTGTCGTAGCCGTAGAAGTTGCAGACCTCGTAGTCGCCGCTCGTTATCTGTCGGCGCAACGTGCCGCGCATGTCGTAGAGGTAGAGGTGTTTGTTGCCGCTGCGGTTGGAGAGCAGGACAAAGCCGTCGGGTGTCGTGCTGAAGGACGTGATGGTTTCCTCGGGCACATAGCGTTCTGCCTGTTCACGCAGAATGACGCGGCACTCGGTGCTCCGCGGGTTGGCCAGGCAGATGTCGAGCTGGTCCTGGTGTCGGTTCAGGGTGAGGACGAGCAATTGCTCGGGGTCTTGCTCGCTAAAGAAGATGCGCGGCACGTAGCCGTCAGCGGGCAGAGGGAGCTGCATCTTGCGGATGACGCGGCTCTTGATGTCGAAGCTGTGCACGCTGACCGTGCTGTTGCGTGCTCCGGCTATGGGGTACTTGTAGCCGTACGAGCCGGGGTAGTCGGCATAATCCTTCTTTTCGGGATTCAAACCCTTGTACCAGGGGAAGCTGAAGAGCGGCACCTCCGTCTCGTCGTAGCGAATCCAGGCCAGCATCGTGCCGTCGGCATTGAAGTCGAAGGCACGGCTGAAGGAGAACTCTTCCTCGTTCACCCAGTCGGGCTTGCCGTTGATGACCTTGCCGAACTCGCCGTCCTTCGTCACCTGGCTCTCGCTGTTGTTGAACAGGAGCTTCACGAGGAACAGGTTCCCGTCGCGCACGAAGGCAATCATCGTGCCGTCGCGGCTCCACAGGGGCTGCTCTTGCGGTCCGCCTTCGCTCAGGTGCGCGAGGGTACGGTTCCGCACATTATATATATAATACTCTGCCGTGCGGCTGTGCCGGTAGATGCTCCGTGTCTGGGTACGAACAAGGATGTGTGTCTCGTCGGGGCTCATCTGATAGCCGTCGATGCGGTCCAGCTTGACGCGGTTCTTCACGTTATCAACGTCGAAGAGGACCCCCGTCTGCTCTCCTGTGCGGAAGCTGTGACGGACAATCTGCTTGCCGCCGGGGGCGATGCAGCCGTAGCTCTCGCCGTCGAGCAAAGGCGTCACGCCCGAGATGCCCTGGGCTGAGTACATGCCGCCGGTCAGGTCGGAGAGCGTCAGGCGGTCGGCTGCGTTCATACAGATAACGGCGCAAAGGAGCACCAGAAGTGTCGTGTATCGTTTCATCTTTCTGCAAATTTAGGTATTCACACAGCAAAAGTACAAAGAAGTAACGAAAAAGACAAATAAAACGGACTTTTTCAGCCTTCTGCACCTTTTAATTCTTCATTCCTAACTCTTCATTCTTCATTTTTTTGTATCTTTGCGGAAAAATACAACACAAACGAAGATGCAGAACAACTATCCCTTCATCAGCATGCTACGCAAGTACGTGAGCAGTAGTGTGCTGCTTGCCATTGCCACCATTCTGGCCTTGATTATTGCCAACAGTCCCTGGGGCGACCTCTACCGGCAGCTGTGGAGCCTGCCCGTCTCGCTGAGCCTGGGCAACTTCAACGTGTTCAGCCACGGCGGACACACCATGTCGCTGGGCGACTTCATCAACGACTACCTCATGGCCGTCTTCTTCCTGAGCGTCGGACTCGAGATTAAGCGCGAACTGCTGTGCGGCGAGCTGTCGAGCATGAAGAAAGCCCTGGCGCCCATCATCGGAGCGTGCGGCGGCATGATAATCCCCGTCATTCTCTTCTTCCTGATATGCCCGAAGGACCCCGTCATGGAGCGCGGCATGACCATCCCGATGGCGACGGACATCGCCTTCTCGCTGGGTTGTCTGAGCATCTTCAGCAAGCGTTGCCCCGTCAGCCTGAAGGTCTTCCTCGCAGCCCTGGCCGTTGCCGACGACCTGGGCGGCATCGTCGTCATTGCCATCCGCTACACCGACCACCTGAACAACTGGTTCCTGCTGGCCTCGGCAGCCATCGTGGCCGTGCTCGCCGCAGGCAACAAGCTCGGCATCCGCACCAAGGCCTTCTATTTCAACACGGGCCTGCTGCTCTGGTACTGCATGCTCAACAGCGGCATCCACGCCACGATAGCCGGTGTCGTGCTGGCCTTCTGCGTACCTGCCAACCTGCCGCGCGGCACGAAGTTCTACATCGAGCGCATCCGCCGCAGCCTGCAGCACTTCCCCAGCACCACCGTCACACGTGCCGACCGCAACAAGCCCGTCGTGCTGACCGACGAGGAGATAGCCCTGCTCAAGAGCGTCGAGTCGGGCAGCGACCACCTTATCAGCCCCCTGCAGGACATGGAGGACGAGCTGAAGATGCCCGTCAACTACCAGATTATCCCGCTCTTCGCCTTTGCCAACGCAGGTGTCAACTTTGCCGGCATGAACGCCATGAGCCTCTTCTCGGGCGTAGGTCTGGCCGTCTTCCTGGGTCTGCTCGTCGGCAAGTTCTGCGGCGTGCTGAGCTTCTCGTGGCTGGGCATCAAGCTGGGCATCATCCGCATGCCGCACAATGCCGACTGGAAGTCGTTCGCCAGCATCTGCATGCTGTGCGGCATAGGCTTCACCGTCAGCATGTTCATGGCAGCACTGAGCTATCCGCCCGTGCACGCCGACCTGCTGAACGACGCCAAGCTGGGCATCCTGTGCGGCACGATAGCCAGTGCCCTCGTGGGCTGTCTCATGCTGAACCGCTACCTGCCGAGCGAGGAAGAAATGGAGCGTCTGCGAGCCATCGAAGCACAGAAGACAGCCGAACAGAAAGCTGAAGAATAGGGACAACTGTGCGGTGACTGCCGCGCATCTCTCAGCACATATCACAAAACCTTTGTGCGCTTATCTGGGAAGCGCAAGGCGCTTATTTCGGAAGTGCCCCGTGCTTATCTCGGAAGCGCAAGGCGCTTATTTTATATGCACCACGCGATTCTTGGGGACGCTGCTCTGAGGAAGCCCGCGATGCAACTGCATGGCGTTGCCCTTCAGCTGGCGGATGGCATCCCTGAGGTATGTGTTGGTCTCACGCTCCTGCACCGTGGGCGCGACGTTGTACTTCGAGCGGTCGGGCATGCGGAAGGTGCTGTCCCCGAAAGCCACACGCTCCTCCTGCCGTGTGCGCTTCACGATGCCGGTCATGTCCCACAGGACGGAGTCAAATCCCACCTTGTCGATAGTCTGCAACATGTTGTCTTCCACACGGACCGACTTTCTGAACGGAATCTCTTTGTCGCCAAGGTTGAACAGGAGATAGCGGAGCATGACCTTGTCCTGCACGATGGTTCCGGACATGTTGGCTATCTCGGTGAAGCCATGATCGTGGCGATAGTCGACATGCATCGTGTACTGCACCAGATCTTTGGTGATGCGTCGGCGGGCCTGGTCGTACGCTTTCAGGTACAGTCCGCGCATCTGTCCGTCGAAGTGCAGCAGGCGGCACGTCTTCCGGTCGACGTACAACGACCCTTCCAGCAAGGGCCTCGAGACGATATTGCTGTCGCCCGTCACCGTTATCTTGCATATCTCGGTGCCGTCCTCCTCCTTGAAAGCCGAGCACGACACGTCGTAGATTCGTCCGCGCTTCAGGAAAATGTCCGCCGGAACGAATGCGACGTCCCAAACATCGAAGTTCACCAAGACGGGAGCCAAGCGCAGGAAGAGGTGCATGTTGGTGCGGCCCAGGCCCTTCAAGTCTTTGTTTTCGAGGATTCCATCGGAGAGCAGGCCGCGATTGCCGCTGTGGAAGGTGATGTCGCGAATCTGCACACACGACTTGGCGCTCAGGAAAGCTTCCGCCAGCTCGTTGGTGCCCGGATACTGAGTGGTCAGGCGGAAGAAGTAATGTCCCTCGGCCTTCTTGTTCTTCTTGGCTTCCTTCTGCATCTTGCGCACCAGCCGTAACAGGATGTCGTCGGTGGCCATGACAGTCACTTCGCGCAAGGTCGATGCAATGGGCTTCGTGAGGATGGCTTCGGAGAGCTCGGCTGCCTTGCAGTAGACACGCTGGTAGCCCATGCAGGAAATGCGGAGCACGTCGGTGGGAAGGCATTGCAGGCAGAACTCGCCGTCGTAGTTGGTGATGGTGCCGCAGGACTGAGAGACGTAGACCATGACGTACGGTATTGGTTCTCCGGTGGCTGCATCCTTCACAACGGCACAAACCGAGTCGAGCCTCTCCTGCGCAAAGACGGCACAGGAGAAGCCGAAAATAACTATACAGAGGTAATATCTAATCATTGACAATGAATTACACGAACTACAGGCATAGCATCGCCCCCCAGCCTTTTGCTTTTCACATTTTAGTAATCGTTTAAAAATAACTTAGTACAATTTCCGCTCCGTTGAAGCGGTACATGATACACAAAATTCGGGCTTTAAAACATCTATCATATTCTATATATTTTTAGTTTATAACTTTATTGATTATTAACACTTTATATTTGTAAATCTGCT
>JAFUVM010000082.1 GCA_017483665.1 Bacteroidaceae bacterium | reverse complement strand
GATGGCAGTCAAAGGGTACTCAGAAGTATATCCGCATATTGGATGCCCTATACGACCTGATAACGAGTCCTCACGTGTACTATCTTGATGAACTGGGCGAGGACCTGCACAACGACCTGCTGTACTACTATCTCAATGTCTTCATCTTCAATTCGGACAAGTCGCAGTTGATTATCACGAGTCAGGAGACCACTCTTTTGTCTCAGGATTTGATTAACGAGAACCGAGGTGTGGTATGGTTTGTTGAAAAAAACAAGGAGACAGCTTCGTCCGAATATGCCCGTGGCGATTCCTTTGGCTTGCACAAGAATCTCTCGCTTTACAATTCATACCGCATTGGCCGATTGGGAGCCAAACCAGAACTGGGTAGTATCTTTATAAATCTGGAAGACTGATATGGGAAAGCTACGACAAACAGCACTCATCCTGGGTGAGGGGCCAACGGAGTTCTTCTACTTCAAATCCCTATGCGACGTGTTCAAGCGTCTGACCATCAAGCCAGACTATCCGAAGCATACCAACATCAAGGAATTGGATGCCAAGATAGCAGAGGGTGTGGCAATGGGTTACAACCATATCTTCTGTATCATCGACATGGACACGAAGGACAAGGAGCCAGAGCGTTCACAATACCAGAAGCTAAAGACAAAGTACGCTAAGCCTATCGACAAACCGAAGAAAGGTATCTACTGCGAGGTGGAGTTCTTCGAGACACACCGCTGTACAGAACTATTTTTCCTTTACTATTTCCGATACACTTCACGACCATACGATGAACAAGAACCATTGCTCAAAGACCTCAATCAATGTGTTGAGTATCTCAAAATGATAGATTTCTTCATCAAGACCAAAGGTCTGCACAACTACTTTGAACGTAATGGAGGTAGCCTTGAAAAGGCTGTGGCCAATGCCAATCGGTCTGTGGAAGAAAAACTGAAAGATGGCAGAGACTATACGTACTCGGAGCTAGGAAGGTTGATGAAAAGGCTTTATGAATTAGAATGATAAAAACGTCACTATAGTAACATTGCTAAGTGTATAAGTAGTGGAACAATTAAATAAAATATCGTGTAATATGAATGTAGAACAATTAGACAATCTATTTCATGAATATGGATATGAAGCAAAAGAGAAGAATGCTTCATATAGGGTGTATGTTCTAAATCAAGGTATGTATCATGGTGCTGAAGTCGTAGTTCTAGATGATTGCGATGTTGAACGAACGCTTGAACAATATTCTAGATTAGGGTATCATGCAAAAAAACAGGAATTTAAATCGATTGACGATGCGGAAAATTATCTGTTTTGTGGATTCTTTAATACACAGACGACAGAATCAGATATAAATAAAAGATATTCTGAATATGCTGCAAATCAGGTTAAGCATTATTGTGATACTAATATAAAGTATCAATTTATTAGCACTTGTGGGCTAAGAGCGATGCTGCAAATTTACGGATATTTAGGGAATTGGCAAAGGAAAACACGGAAAAAGTTGACAGTTATCTGCATTTTCTGTTTTTTCTGCGGGACAAAAAGGAAACAAGGCACGAAAGACACATTTCGACACTAACCTTTTTCGGAACAAAACTTTTTATCATGAGATTTTTTCGAAAACAACCTACATACCTACATAATGCCACTTAACGTACATTATAACAGGCTGTTGCACTATGTAGGTTGCCTACATGAATTTGGAGCAACCTACATAAACAAGTGCTTTTTAGGCCTAAATCGTCCAATAGAAAACATTAACGTTCTAATTCTCGGCTTGTTTCGTTTAACATACCCAACACGAAACTTTTTGTTTCAGCGGGGCAACAAAAAGTTTCGCAAGGGAAACAACACGTTTTGACGTGTCGTGTCATGTTGAAGTACATGCCAAAGGGTTCAGAGATGCACGGGAACAGAGATGATTTAGGTAAAGATTGGTAAAACGGAGGAATGGTTTCACAAATGCAGGCAACCTACATGGACTTTCCTCTAAAGAAAACTTAATAATTTATCTCGAATGGCTTATAATCTCAGAAAATTATATAATTTTGCAGAGAAATTACTAACGGGAACCGCAAATGGCAAAGAATATGATTGACTGCTTCATCCCCTACGAGAGCGACGAGCAAGTCCGCGGCACCTTGGAGAACCTGCAGGCCGACGACAACGTGCAGAGCATAAACTTCCTGCGCGAAGACAACCCCTTCGGCACAAACGCCATCCGGCACATCGCAGAGACTGCCACAGCCCCTTATACATTATTATATACTAAGTACGACACCCTCCAGCTCGGCTACCATGCCCTGACCCGCCTGCTCACCATCGCACAGGACAGCCAGGCCCTGATGCTCTACAGCGACCACTACAGCCTCACCCCCGCCCCATCTTCAGGAAGTGGGGAAGAACAGCAGCAGAAGCAAAACCCGGCGGCAGCAAACACCCCTCTCCCCGGAGAGGGGACGGGAGTGAGGCTCATCGACTACCAGCTTGGCTCTGTGCGCGACGATTTCCAGACAGGCTCCCTCCTGCTCTTCCGCACAGAAGTGATTAAGGAATACGTCGACCAGGACAACCTCCACAACTATCAGTACGCTGCGCTCTACGACCTGCGGCTCTTCATCAGCCGCAAGCAGCTGCCCCTCCATGTCGACGAGTTCCTCTACACCGAAGTGGAACACGACACACGCCTGAGCGGACAGAAACAGTTCGATTACGTCGACCCCCGCAACCGCGCCCGACAAGTGGAAATGGAACGCGCCTGCACACGCCATCTCCGTGCCCTGAACGCATACCTGCACGGCAACGAGTACGACGAAGTGAACCTCACGGAAGGCGAGTTCGCGGTGGAAGCATCCGTCATCATCCCCGTCCGCAATCGTGAGCGCACCATAGAGGACGCCATCCGCTCCGCGCTTGAACAGGAAACAACGTTCCCCTTCAACGTCATCGTCATCGACAACCACTCCACCGACGGTACGACGGAGAAGATAAGGACCCTCTCTAACTCCCCCTTAAAGGGGGAGAATCCAGGCGAGTCCTCTGCGAAGGAAGCCTCCCCTTTAAGGGGAGGTTTGGAAGGGTCTCTCATTCACCTCATCCCCGACCGCTACGACCTCGGCATAGGCGGTTGCTGGAACCTGGCCGTGCACCATCCGCAGGTGGGACGCTTCGTGGTGCAGCTCGACAGCGACGACCTCTACTCTTCGCCCCACACCCTGCAGCGCATGGTGGACGCCTTCTATGCCGAGGGCGCAGCAATGGTCATCGGCTCCTACCGCATGTGCGACTTCCACCTGAACACCTTGCCGCCAGGCCTCATCGACCATCGCGAGTGGACACTGCAAAATGGCCGCAACAACGCACTGCGCATCAACGGACTCGGAGCGCCGCGCGCCTTCTTCACACCCGTCCTGCGCGAACTGCAGATTCCCAATACCAGCTACGGCGAAGACTACGCGCTCGGCCTCATGATAAGCCGTCGCTACCGCATCGCACGCATCTTCGACGAAGTCTACCTCTGCCGCCGATGGGAAGGCAACAGCGACGCAGCCCTCAGCCAGGACAAGGTCAACAAGAACAACACCTACAAGGACCACCTGCGAACGCTCGAGCTCAAAGCCCGTCAGCAACTCAACCTGCTCTGGCAGCACAAAGTGACCGAGGAGGAGATTGATGCTTTCTTCCAAAAGGAACTACAGGAATGGCCTGAAGCAGCCGAGCGGTACAAGGCACTGGAGGAAGTAAAGACAAAGAGCCTCCCCCTGCCCCTCCAAAGGCGGGGAGAAGCAAAGCTCGACGAATGTCAACGACAAGGCGTATCAGGGCAATTCACCCCTCCTTTGGAGGGGACGGGGGAGGCATTTATTGCCCAGTGGAACCCTGCCCGCATCGTCTCGACGGGTGCTTCCATCGACAAGAAGAGCATCAGTCAGCGCCCCTGCTTCCTCTGCGACAACAACCGTCCGAAAGAGCAGCACAAGCTCATGACGGAGAAGCACTACCAGATACTCGTCAACCCCTACCCCATCCTGCCGCAGCACTTCACCATCCCCATGCGCCGGCACACACCGCAGAGCATCTACAGCTCGTTCGGCACACTGCGCCGCATGGCCTGGAACATGCCGCGGCACATCGTCTTCTACAACGGACCGCTCTGCGGCGCTTCCTGTCCCGACCACATGCACCTGCAGGCAGGCAGCCGCGGCGTTGCACCCCTGGAACGCGACTGGTCGATGTACGAGAACAAACTGCGCAAGCTCTACCCCCTGACAGGCGAGCAGGCTGCATCGATGGAGGAGGCAGGCAACGTAGGAAGCCGTTGCGGACTCTTTCTCCTGGAGGGCTACGCCTGCCCGGTGTTCGTCATCCGCAGCATGCCTGCCGAGAGCGACAGTATCCTCTGCCAGCGCGTCTACAAGGCACTCCCCATCGTAGGCGACGAGACAGAGCCAAGGCTGAACATCGTCTGCTGGCGGCAGGAAGGCACTTCGAGCCGTCCTGACGAAATCGTCACCCTCATCTTCCCCCGCAGCAAGCACCGTCCCGACTGCTACTACGCCGAGGGCAAGGACCAGCTTCTCGTCAGTCCCGGAGCGCTCGACATGTGCGGTCTCCTCATCACACCCCGCGAGCAGGACTTCAACGCCCTGACCGCAGAGAAAGCCGCCGGCATCCTCCGGGAAGTCACCTTGAGCGACGAAGAACTCAGACCAGTCATAGAGGCGCTGACCGACATGCAGACCCCCCAACCCCCTTTAGAGGGAGAAACAGGCGAAGGACTCCCCCTAAAGGGGGATGGGAGGTCTGTGGTTGGGGGAGAGACCGTCTCCGTCGGCATCATGAAAACCCCCGTCATCCGCTTCTGCATCAACGGCACCTATCAGGCCAAAGGCATCGAGGTGACAGGCGAACAGACGGCTGAGTACACCGAAGGCGGCATCCGATGGAAAAACAATGTCTACAGGGAACTGACGTTCAGAGCACAGACCGGACCTGACGAAGCTTCCTTCACCCTCCACGGCGTTACCATCGGACAACGCTTCCATTGGGAACGGCAGGAGTCGCAGACGTTCAACGGCACGCTGAAGCTCGTGGTGGACGAGGACAAGATAGTCGCCATCAACATCCTGCCCGTGGAGGACTACCTGACGAGCGTCATCAGCAGCGAGATGAAGAGCAGCTGTTCGCTGGAGTTCCTGAAGGCCGCAGCCGTCATCAGCCGCAGCTGGCTCTACGCACAGATGCAGCGACGGCAGGAACATGCCCAGCAGGCAGCCCCCTTCTTCTCCTTCGTCAAGGGCGAGGGCGAAAGCATCCGTTGGTACGACCGCGAGGACCATACCATCTTCGACGTCTGTGCCGACGACCACTGCCAGCGCTACCAGGGCATCACGCGAGCCAGCAATCCGCAAGTCGCCGAGGCCGTCAACGCCACGCGCGGACAGGTGCTGATGTACGACGGACGCATCTGCGACGCGCGCTTCGGCAAGTGCTGCGGCGGCAGGACCAACGAGTTCCAGTACTGCTGGGAGAACATTTCGGTTCCTTACCTGCGCTCTGTGGCCGACCCCTTCTGCAACACTCACGACAAGAAGATACTCCGACAGGTGCTCAACGACTACGACCTTGAGACGCAAGACTTCTTCGAATGGACGGAAGAACTCACGCAACAGGAGATTCACGACCGCATCACGGAGCACCTGAAGACGGACCTCGGGCCTATCCTCGCGCTGGAACCCGTGGAGAAAGGCTCCGGCGGACACATCAGCAAGCTTCGCATCGTAGGGCAGGAGAAGTCCTTCGTCGTAGGCAAGGAACTGGAGATACGCCGCATGCTCAGCACCTCCACGCTGAAAAGCAGCGCCTTCACCATCGAGACGAAAAATGTCAGAGGCAGCATCCCCGGTCGCTTCATCCTGCACGGACACGGCTGGGGGCACGGCGTCGGCCTCTGTCAGATAGGAGCCGCCGTCATGGGCGAGCAGGGCTACACCTACAAGCAAATACTCAAGCACTACTACACAGGAGCCAAAATCAGTCCCGGCAACAAACTTCCCGCACGCACGACATAAAAGTTCACACCTCGCAGACAAAAACTTTTTCAGTGGCACGGAAATATATTTCAAAGGCTTGGAAATATATTTCAGAGGCACTAAAATATATTTCCAAGCCTTTGAAATAGTTTTATGGCACGGGGCGCGGACTTTTACTCTGTGTGCCGAAGGAGAACATACCGTGCATTTTCCCTTTTACAATTTGGAGAGTAGCAATAATTGTCGTACTTTTGCAGGGGAATACCCGAACCGGGACGGGCTACAGTCCGCTTTCCATCATCTACTGACGACAATAAAACATACATCCCTTGACTTTATACATCTTCAATCCCGAGAACGACATGGCGCTGGCCGACGGGAAGCCCGGCTATACGCCGCCCGCACGGATACAGCAGATGCGGCGCGAACTCTGGTGGCTGCCGCAGTGGTGGGCCGGAGACGACGACATCGTCTGGAACGGCGAGGACCGGCTCTCGCTGCCCGACGACGCAAAGATTCTGCCGTGGGGCTGGAGTCCTGCCATCCGTCACCAGCTCAGGCAGGCAGGCGTCCGCGAGTCGCTGTTGCCCTCGGCGCAGAGGCTCGAGCACATCCGTCAGCTTTCGCACAGGCAGACGGCCGTGGCCTTGCTCGCCGAGCTCCGCGAGCAGTTGCCCCTCGACGGGCACATCTGCGGAGAGAGCACGCTTTGCAAGACCAAGGAGGAAGTGGAGGAGGCCGTCGACAGATACGGCGAAGCGATGCTGAAGCAGCCTTGGAGCAGCAGCGGAAGGGGGCTAAGGAGAAGACCCTCTCCCGAAGCTCTTGGATCCTCTCCCGAAGCTCTTGAACCCTCTCCCAACCTCTCCCTTGCAGGGAGAGGAGCAGATACAGACAGACCCGTTGAGGGACATAATGTAACCACTCCTCTCCCTACAAGGGAGAGGTTGGGAGAGGGTCCGGTTGGTCTTGGGCGAGAGGGTCCAAGAGTTTCGGGAGAGGGTCATTCCCTCGTCGTGGAGCGATACCTTCACAAGGTGGCCGACTTTGCCCTGGAGTTCTGGCTCGACGGACAGGGCGGCGTGGAGTATCGGGGACTGTCGCTCTTCTATACCAACGAACGGGGCGCGTACCTGGGCAACTGGGTGGCTCCCGAGGGACAGAAGCTCGCTTGGCTGGCACAGTACGTCCCCTTGCAGTATCTGCAGGAGATACGCCGCTGGTGGGAAGAACGTCTGAAGAGGTTCGACTACGAAGGGCCCGTAGGCATCGACATGATGCTGGCCCGGGAGGGCATCTGCCCGTGCATCGAGGTCAACTGGCGCTGGACGATGGGACTCATCTCCTGTCTCGTTGCCGAACAAGGGCGCTTCGGGCGCATGGTCGTGGAGTACGTCTACGGCCACTACTCCGCCGAGGTGGAGGCATTTTCCTGATTGTATTACAGGTGAATGTCGATGGGGACGTTGACCTTGACGCAGAAGTTCCTGCCCATAGCCGAGACGCCTTGCCTGCCCGTCAGGAGGTTGGTGTCGGTGTACTTCAGGCGGGAGAGGTGCGGCTGGTAAACCTTGTCGAAGAGGTTTTGGCAGGAGACGGCAATCTCGATGCAGTTGTGTCCGAAGACGTGCAGGTCTGTGCCCAACGACAGGTCGAAAAGCGCATAGCCAGGCGTCGCTGTCTCCGTATCGTCGCGTGCAAAGAACTTGTTCTGCCTGAAGTTGTATTCCATCCCTGCTGAGATATAGGTGCGGCGCAAGTGTCCGCGGGCAAAATCGGGAAGCTCATAGCGCACGTTGCAAGTCCATCGCGGGGCAGGCATCAAGGGCAGAGACCCTCCCCAACCCTCCCTTAAAGGAAGGGGGTCCTCCCCCTCTAAGGGGGAGTTAGAGGGGGGCTGGGAGTCAGAGAAGGTCCCTCGCACATAGCAGAAGGAGTTCTGGATGTGCAGGGGGTTGACGGGATGGATGTCGAGCGAAGCCTCGCCGCCCATGAGCCGTGCGTCGCCCTGCTGGTACTGATAGGTGCGGTAGCCGTCGGTCTCGTAAGGCAGTCGCGCAAGGAAGATGTAGTCGTCGATCCAGTTGGAGAAGAGCGAGGCCTGGAAGCTCACGAAGTGCGACGTATAGTCCACGCCCAAGTCAATCTGCATGCTTTTCTCTGCCTTCAGCCCGGCATTGCCCAGCTCGTACTGGACGCTCCCTTCGTGTACGCCGTTGGCAGAAAGTTCGCTCACGGTCGGCGCACGGAACCCTCGGGCCGCATTCAGTCGCAGGTTCAGCCTGTCGGTCACGTTCCAGACGACGCCCAGGCTCCCCGTCACGCCCGTGAAGTTCTTGCTCAGGGCATCGAAGCGGAGCCTGCCGTCCTCCATCAGCGAAGAGGTGTTGAGGTGACGGTTGTCGATGCGCGCGCCTCCGGAGAAGTGCCATTTATCCAGCTGCCAGCCCGCCGTGGCGAAGAAGCCGATGTCGAAGAGATGATGGTCGGGAATGAGGTACTCCTCGCCCTGGTTGATGTTCCTTTGCCACATGCCGCCGATGCCCGTCTGCAGCTTCCAGTCGTGGGGCAGCGAATGCTGGTACTTGACGTCGTAGTTCACGGTGTGCAGACGCATAGCCAGCGCCGGTTCGAGTGCATCCCAGTCGGTCGGCTCGTCGCCCTCCGCCTCGTATTCCCTGCGGAAGTTCTGCTGGTAGCCGACGACGGCCTTCAGCGTGCCAGGCCCGAAGTACCAGGCATTGTCGCTCACCACCTTCGTGTGCAGCACTTTCTGAAAGGGCATCTGCCTGCCGTAGCTGCAAGCCGACGCACCTTCCTCCCAGACGAGGTCGCCCAGCCGCGTGCCGGGATGTTCGCTGACGTACTCATCGTCGGCACGTTCGCCCTCCGTGATGCCTGGCGTAAAGTTGACGTGCGAGAAACGGAGCCACGCGTGTCCCCAGGATTTGTTGACGCCCAGCATGCCCTGCACGTCGCGCTCCTTGAACCACGAGCCGGGCACGTAGCCGTCGGTGCTGTTCTTGTAGCAATGCGCCGCCTTGTCGAGGAAGTGCCAGTTCCAAAGCCATCCGCCGACGTTGCCCGCAAAGCCTACGTGATAGTCGTAGAGACCGTTGTTCGACTGGTACTGGCCGCCCACCTTCACCTGCATCGTTCCTTCCTCCAGCGGGCGCTCGGGGTGCAGTATCATCACGCCGGCAATGGCGTCGCTGCCGTACATGAGCGAGGCCGGACCCTTGAGTACCTCCACCGAATGCACGCCCTGCTCGTCGACTTCAAGGCCGTGTTCGTCGCCCCATTGCTGGCCTTCCTGACGGATTCCCTGGTCGACGATGACCACTCTGTTGTAGCCCAGGCCACGGATGACGGGCTTCGAGATGCCTGTTCCCGTGCTTATCTGCGACAGTCCGGGCAGGTGTCCCACAGCATCCACGATGTTTGTGCCGACGCTCTGGTGCAAGAGCTTGGGCGAGACGACTACGAAGGGCGAGGCCGCATCCTTCAGTCTTTGCGTACCCGCCACGCCTTGCACCGTCACTTCGCTCAGGATGGCTTCCTTCATCGGGTTGATGCTGTCTTCTATGCAATCGCTGTGCCGGTGCTCCTGCTGGGCCGAGACCGACATGGAGACCGCCCACAGGCAGACTCCTATATATACAATAATGTGTTTCATAATACTTGTTCTCCTGTTTAATAACAGCATGTCTTCCGCCCCAAGCCACATGCGTGGGCAGGCGGGAGCGTTGCCTGATGATAATAAATGACTGTTTGAAAACCGGAAAGGGACGGAAGACCGTCATCCTTCTTCAGGCAACAGGAGGAGCACGAAGACAGAATCCATAGAGGCAAGCCGTAGAGACTTCCCGCCGGCGCACAGCATAGACAACCTTCCGGCGGGTTTGATAACAAAGCAACATCCCGGCGACGGCGGTGATGTACGTCAACGTGAGGATTTGGCACAGCACACATTGGTGCATCCCGTCGGAAAGCTGAACGAGATGACCTTGGCACTGGTGGTGTACGCACTCGGTGCAGGCCTGTTCCGTTTCCTGCGATGCCTCGTGGGTATGCAACGACGAAAGGAGGAGCATCGGCAGGTAGACTGCCAACAGCAACCACGCTGCTATATGTCTCTTCGTCACAGGATTCATGTTGCAAAGATATAGAAAAAACAGCATACGGCAAGCAACGTGTCGCTTTTTTTAACGTTGTTTTGCGTTTTGTGTCCAATAGCGGAAAATCAAAGTATGTTTCCTTGCAGCATTCGTTTTTATTTCCTACCTTTGTATCATCGTTCAAAGCTACACAGAACATGAACCGAAGAGAATTCCTTCAGCGCTCCACAGCCTTGGCCGGTGCAGCCTGTTTGGGCACGCCCGCCCTGGCCGAGACCATCGCGACGCTGGGCGAACCGAACCTCGTGATAGGCATCGTCAGCGACATCCACCTGCGAGGAGCCGACACAGCCGCCACGTTCATCCACACCCTCGAATACTTCCGGCAGCAGAAAGTGGACGGCGTCATCATCGCCGGCGACATGGCTGACCAAGGACTCATGCCGCAGCTGCAGGTCGTAGCGAACGCCTGGTTCCAGGTCTTCCCCAAGAACAAAGGACTCGACGGGAAACGGACGGAGAAGCTTTTCATCTATGGCAACCACGACATGGAGGCCTATACCTGGGGCGGCACCATCAGCAGCGTGGGCAAGGAGACTGCCGAGGCGCAAGGCATCGGCAAGCGTCCGGCCGAAGCCTGGAAGCAATGCTTCAAGGAAGACTACCAGCCCCTTTGGATGAAGACCGTCAAAGGCTACCACTTCATCGGTGCGCATTGGGAGAACCAAAACCACATCTCCGGCCTTGCCGACTTCCTCAAGAAGCACAACGCCGAACTGACTGCCGACGGACGGCCCTTCTTCTACATCCAGCATCCGCACCCCAAGGACACCTGCAACTGCGCCTGGGCTTGGGGACGCGACGACGGAACCGTGACGAAGCTTCTGGCTGAGTACCCCAACGCCGTGGCCTTCTCGGGTCACTCCCACTCGCCCCTCGACGACGACCGCGACCTCTGGCAAGGCAGCTTCACGAGCATCGGCACCTCGTCGCTCAAATATCTCTACCCGATGCCAGCCCGCGAGAACACTTATCAGGACGACTGGTCGGCAAAGCCACCCTCGCAGATGCCGAAGATGGACCCGTCGGACGGTCGGCAGGGCATGGTGATGCGTGTCTACGACTCGGCCATCACGTTCGAGAAGCGCGAGTTTGTCTACGACGAACCCATCGGCGAACCGTGGTATCTGCCCTGGCCCATCTCGGCAACACAGCCGCTCTCCTTCGAAAACCGCGCCAAGACTGCCGCCATCCCGCAGTTCCCTGCAGGCACGAAGCCAACTGTCACCACTGGCACAGGCACCGACCGCTACGGCACGTCGCAGAAGCAGGTGACGGTCCACTTCCCAACGGTTCTGAAGAAGAACACGGGCGTCCGCGCCTTCGACTACGAGGTGCAGGTGGAGTACGACTGGCTCGATGTGCGTCACGTCACGTCGACAAAGCGCGTCTTCTCCCCTAAGTGCTACCTCGGCGAGAACAAGGAAGAGGGCGAAGTGCGCTGCGTCTACGGCGAAGGCGAACTGCCGGGGGACTTTGCCTACCGCTTTGCCGTGCGTCCCTGCAACTGCTTCGGAGGCAAGGGCAACCCTATCTATACGGACTACATCAAACAATAATATCAATATGACACACAACGTTGAATCAATCTTTGCAGCTAAGCTGCTCGAAGTGAAAGCTATCAAGTTGCAGCCGACGAACCCTTTTACATGGGCAAGCGGCTGGAAGAGTCCTTTCTATTGCGACAACCGCAAGACACTCTCCTTCCCCGGTCTGCGCAGTTTCGTCAAGGTGGAGCTGACGCGCCTCGTCATGGAGCAGTTCCCCGAGGCTGAAGGTGTGGCAGGCGTAGCTACGGGTGCCATTGCGCAGGGCGCTCTGGTGGCCGATGCTCTCTCTCTTCCCTTTGCCTACGTCCGCAGCAAGCCAAAGGACCACGGCATGGCGAACCTCATCGAAGGCGAGCTGAGGGCCGGCATGAAGGTAGTGGTCGTAGAGGACCTCATCAGCACGGGCGGCAGCAGCCTCAAGGCCGTTGAAGCCCTGAGGGAAGCAGGTTGCGAAGTGATCGGCATGGTGGCTTCCTACACATACGGTTTCCCTGTTGCCGAAGAAGCCTTCCGCGCCGCCGGCGTCAAGCTCGTCACCCTGACCAACTACGAAGCCGTCGTGACCGAAGCCCTCAAGACAGGTTACATCAAGGAAGCAGACATACCGACCCTCCACGAGTGGCGCAAAGACCCGGCAAACTGGAAGGCCCCCCTCTAACGCCCTCGGCCCCCCTCTAACTCCCCCAAAGGGGAGGACATAAACAGAAGGCCCCTCTCTAACTCCCCCAAGGGGGAGGACATAAATGGAAGGCCCCTATCTAACTCCCCCAAAGGGGAGGACATAAATGGTAAATGGTAAATGATTAAATGGTAAATGCGAGATGACTGAATACAAAAGCGAAGTAAAGAAGATATACGCTCCCATCGGACGCGTCTACGAGCGCCTGTCCGACCTCAACAACCTGGCCGTCATACAGCAGGGGCTTGACAACCCCGAGGCGATGGAGCGCATCAAGCAGCAAGCCGGCGACAAGGTGAAGCCTGAACAAGTGGAGCAGATCGTGGAGAAGCTGCGCGAGCTGCAGTTCGACAGAGACAGCGTCTCGGGCAACACCCCGATAGGAACAGCCACGCTGCGCATCATCGAACGCGAGCCGGACAAGACCATCAAGTTCGCAGCCGAGGGGATGCCCGTAGCTGCCAACATGTGGATTCAGCTCCTGCCCTCGGGCGACAGCGAGTGCGCCATGCGTCTCACCCTCAAGGCCGACCTCAACTTCTTCATCAGACAAATGGTGGGGAAGAAGCTCGAGCAGGGCGTCGACGGCCTGGCACAAATGCTGGCAAGCCTGCCGTACTAATAAAAGGTGAAAAGGTAAAAAGGTGAAAAGGTAAAAAGAGATTCACCTTTCAATGTTTTTACCCTTTTCAACTCTTCAACTCTTCAACTCTTTAACATTTTAACTTTTATATGAAGCTTTGGGATAAAGGATATGAGATAGCGTCGGAAATCGAGCGTTTCACCGTCGGACGCGACCGCGAGATGGACATGTACCTGGCCGAGGCCGACGTGCTCGGCTCGATGGCACACATCACAATGCTCGAGAGCATCGGACTCCTCGAGAAAGAAGAACTGCAGAAGCTGCTGGCCGAACTGCGGAACATCCTCTCGGAAGTCAGGGAAGGGCGGTTCGTCATAGAGGACGGCATCGAGGATGTGCACTCGCAGGTCGAGCTGATGCTCACCCGCCGGCTCGGCGACATGGGGAAGAAGATACACTCCGGACGCAGTCGCAACGACCAGGTGCTGGTGGACCTGAAGCTGTTCATCCGCCGTCAGCTGCGCCTCGTGGCTGAGGACGTCAAGAGTCTCTTCACAGAACTGCAGCGGCAGAGCGAGCGCTACAAGGACGTGCTGATGCCCGGCTACACGCATCTGCAAGTGGCGATGCCCAGCAGCTTCGGCCTCTGGCTGGGAGCCTACGCCGAGAGTCTCGTGGACGACCTCGTCCTGTTGCAGGCTGCCTACCGCATCACCAACCGCAACCCGCTCGGCTCCGCCGCAGGCTACGGCTCGTCGTTCCCCCTGAACAGGACGATGACGACCGAGCTCCTGGGCTTCGACTCGCTCGACTACAACGTGGTCTACGCCCAGATGGGACGCGGCAAGACCGAGCGCAACGTCGCCTTCGCCCTGGCAGGCATAGCGGGAACCGTCAGCAAGCTTGCCTTCGACGCCTGCCTCTTCAACAGTCAGAACTTCGGCTTCATCAAGCTTCCGAAGGAATGTACGACGGGCTCCAGCATCATGCCTCACAAGAAGAACCCCGACGTCTTCGAGCTGACACGCGCCAAGTGCAACAAGCTCCAGGCTTTGCCCCAGCAGGTGACGCTCATCATGAACAACCTGCCGAGCGGCTACTTCCGCGACCTGCAAATCATCAAGGAGGTCTTCCTGCCCGCCTTCCAGGAGCTGCGCGACTGCCTGCAGATGGCTGCCTACATCATCGCCCGCCTCGAAGTGAACCGCCACATCCTCGACGACCCGCGCTACGACCTCATGTTCTCCGTCGAGGAAGTCAACCGCCTGGCTTCGGAGGGAATGCCTTTCCGCGACGCCTACAAGAAGGTCGGCCTTGACATCGAAGCCGGGAAGTTCGTTCCGAAGAAGGAAGTGCATCACACCCACGAGGGCAGCATCGGCAACCTCTGCACCGAACAGATTGCCGCGCTGATGCAAAACGTGTGGGACGACTTCCATTTCGAACGGGCCGAGGAAGCAGAAGAGAGATTGACAGGCAAATGAAAATACGCTTAATGAACATGAATCTACGCATAAGTAAAGCCACACTTTGGGGCGGTTTGGTTGGGGCAGCCCTATGCCTTGCCTCTTGCAACGACGGCGAGGCCAACAACAAATACTGCAACCTGCGGGCACGCCTGAGCATCGACAACGTGCTGCAGGCTCCCGTGCTCCACGCCGCCTGCGAGAGCATGGGCGAGTTCTGCGCCATCACGAGCGACGGACAGAAGCTCATCTTCACCGATGCCGCAGGCAAGTCCTCGTCCATCAACATCGCAGCCATGAGCGACTACGCGGGCTACAACCTGGGGCTGAGCAGCGGCTACATCGTGGGGCGCCTCGCAATCCCCGAACTGGGAGAGGACATCGCGCGCGTCATCTGCTTCGACCGCGCCTGCCCGAACTGCTACCAGAACTACAACATCACGAAGCCCCTCGTGCTGCAGACAAGCGGCTACGCCTTCTGCAAGAACTGCAACCGCACCTACAACCTCAACGACTGCGGCAACCTCTCCGATGGTCCCGCCGGGCGAACGCTCTACCGCTACCGCGTCAACTACACGACCAACAGCATGGGGCTCTGGGGACTTTACATTAACAACTAAGGGCGAAGAACCCCTTACCGCACAAACCATTTTTCTTCCCTGCGAGGAACAAAATCCTTCTCCGCGGGGAGGAAAAATTTTTTTTGCGTGCGATAAAACTATTTCCAAGGCTTTGAAATAAATTTCCAAGGCACTAAAATATATTTCCAAGCCTTTGAAATATATTTCCGTGCCACTGAAAAAGTTTTATTTCGTGGAGCAAAGGAAAAGTGTACGCGAGACAAAGGAAAAGTATCCGCGAGACAAGGGGAAAGTGTACGCGGCGCAAGGGGAATATATACTTGGGCTTTGATGGAGAAGGACGGCAGGCGGGGTTCAATGCCGGATGCGGTACTTGCCGCCGGCGAGCATCTGCACGGCGCCCTTCATCTCGAGCGTGAAGAGGAGGCTCGTGAGGCGGTTCATGGGAATGTCGGTCTCGACGGAAAGGATGTTGGCCTGCTTCTCGTCGGCCTGCGAGAGGGCTTGCAGGACGCGCCGTTCCTCGTCGGTGAAGTCGGCCAGAAATTCCTGCTGCACGCCCTGCGAGAGCATCTGCCTGTGCTGCATGTCGTCGGTCCAACCCATTGCCTGACAGAAGTCTTGGGCCTTGGTGAGAAGGGACGCGCGGTTGCTGCCGATGAGCTTATTGCAACCCGACGAGTGGGCGTCGAAGATGCGGCCCGGGAAGGCCCAGACGGGACGGTCGTAGCTCAGGGCGATGCCTGCCGTGATGAGCGAACCGCCCTTCTCGGCGCTCTCCACGACGACGACGGCATCCGCCATGCCTGCCACGATGCGGTTGCGCTGCACGAAGTTGCGCTTGTCGATGGCCGTGCCGGACATATACTCCGTGAGAAGTCCGCCCTGCGACACCATCTTGGTGGCGGTTTCGCGGTGGTGGGGAGGGTAAATCTGGTTTAGTCCGTGAGCCAGGACGCCTACGGTGTCGAGTCCTTCGTCGAGGGCTGCCCGGTGACTGTGAATGTCGACGCCATAAGCCAGACCGCTGACGATGAGCACATCGGGGCAGAGTTCGCGCAGGTCGCGCACGAATCTGTGGCAGAGGTCCTTGCCGTAGGCGGTTATCTGGCGTGTGCCTACCATGCTGACGATGTGGCGGGCGTTCAGGTCGGCCGTGCCCATATAGTAGAGCAGGACCGGGGCATCGGGGCACTCGCGCAGCCGCTGGGGATAGGACTCGTCGTGCAGGCCGAGGAGACGGATGTGGTTCTTCCGGCAGAAGTCCAGCTCCTGCTTGGCCCTCTCCAGGTGGCTGTCCATCGAGGCCAGCGCGTCGAGCGTGTTTTTCCCTGCGGTAGGCAGCACTTCGCGCAGCGACATACGGTTCTCGAAGACAGCGGTGGCCGACCCCATCTCCCAGACGAGCATACGGAGCGCCGCAAGGTTGAGTGCAGGCACACGGGTGAGTGCCAGCATGCAGAGCGTTTCCTGTTCGGTCATTCGGCAGTATAATAAGGTTGCAGGAACGATTCCATCTCGGGACAACGGCTGAGCTTGCCGTCGACGAGGCAAACGGTGTCAACGGTGCCGCGTGCCGCCAGCTTCATGTCCGAGAGGCGGTAGATGTCCTGCCGGAACACGTAGCGGACGCCCTCCTGCCGTATGTTCAGGCAGGAAAGGAACTCGTCGCGACTGCGCAGGGGCGTCTTGTAGGCGATGGTGATGCGTGCCACGACGGGCACGATGCCGCGGGCATTCATGTCGGCGAAGCTGAGTCCCGCCTCCAAGAGGAACTCGTGGCGCGTATGTTCCATGTAGTGCTGGTAGTTCGCATTATTGACGATTCCCTCCAGGTCGCACTCGTAGTCGCGCACCTTCATCTTCAGTTCATAAGCGTATTTCATTGTCTTCACATTTCAACTTTTCAACTTTTCAACTTTTTACCTTTTCAGGAACTCGTATCCGAAACGGCAGCGCAGGCAGTCGGTGCGGTCGCAGTACTGCCGCTTGAGCTGGATGAGCGCCTGGCTGTCGGCAGCCGTCTGCACCCGGAGTCCGCAGGCTTGCCACTGGCGCAGAATGTAGTTGTTCTCGGCAGGCAACTGCTCCAGCAGGCGGACGGCACGCTGGCAGATGTCCTCGTCGCCGATGTGACGCCCGTAGGCGAAGAGCAGAGGCACCACGGTATTGATGATGAGCAGGCGCCGGCTGCCTGCCGTGGTTCCCCGGACGGCGAGGCATTGCTGCAGTTCGTCTACGCCCTTTGCCTCCAGGAGGCGGCTCATCTGCACCTGTCCCTTGTGGTAAAGCTCGGCTATCTGCATGATGCGCACCGAGGGGAAGTTGCCCGGACGTGTCCGCAGGAAGTGCCAGTCGCTGCGCTGCAACGGCTCGTCGAGGCTGAACTTGTGCTGCAGGTAGGCAAACTCCTGCCGGAGCCGTTCGGCTTCCTGCCCGCTTCGCAGGGTCTTCACCTCGTCTGTCAGACCGGCCATGCCCAGGAAGAGTGCCTCCACCTGGAACAGGTCGTCGCGATGCTTGCCTGCTGCCTGCAGGGGAATGCGCATGGCCCAACGCTCGAAGCTGTCGCCGTTCAGACCGAACCCGAAGCTGCGGCTGAGCGTCACGAACGTGGCCCGTTCCCAGTCGCCGCCCGTCCTTTCCGCCCGCGCCTCCACCAGCTCCGACCGCTCCTTCAGCCTCTCCACGAGCAAGGCATCCATCCATTGGTGCACCTTCAGCGTCGGCAACGAGGGAATGATGCGGTGGCAACGGGGATAGTCCTCTGTGCGACACAGCTCATTGTAGCTCTGCCGGATGCGCTCGGGAATGTCGATGCGCACCTGCGGCAACGTCTTGCCATCGGCCGTCGTGACCTCTCCGTCCACTTCGCCCACGACGTGCAGGACGACACTGTTGTAGGCGGGGTCGGTGTCGTGCCCGTGTCTGTACCAGTCGGACGAGCGCAGATGCACCTCGACGTTGCCCGCCCAGAGCGTCCCGCCCAGCCGTACCTTGGCATTGAAGAAGTCGGGACCTTGGTCGCGGTTGTGCAGGCCGGGGTCGATGACCTCCAGCTCCTGCCCGTCCGACGTGATGAGCGTCCCTACAGGCAGCAGTCTGTGCTTCCAAACGTAGTGCAGCAGGCGTTCCATGCGTATTTTGCTCCCGTTAACTTATTTTGTGAAGCAAAAGTACGCAAAATTAAGCGAAAAGCAGTACTTTTGCATGGATTTTATTAAATAAGATATGAAAATAGCACTCATAGGGTACGGCAAGATGGGGCACATGATAGAGGAAATCGCCCTTTCGCGCGGCCATGAAATCGTCAGCATCATCGACGTCGACAACCAGGACGAGTTCCTTTCGCCCGCCTTCGCCAGCGCAGACGTCGCCATCGAGTTCACTACGCCCTGGACAGCCTACGACAACTACCTCAAGGCGTGGGCGGCAGGCGTCAAAGTCGTCAGCGGCAGCACCGGATGGATGAAGGACCACGAGGCAGAGGTCCGCAAGGCTTGTGCCGAAGAGGGCAAGACGCTCTTCTGGGCCTCGAACTTCAGCGTGGGCGTCGCCATCTTCTCTGCGGTCAACACCTACCTGGCAAAAATCATGAACCGCTTCGGACAGTACGACGTCAACATGGTGGAAACCCACCACATCCACAAGCTCGATGCCCCCTCGGGCACTGCCATCACCCTGGCCGAACAAATCGTGGCGAACCTGGACCGCAAGGAGCGCTGGGGCCTGCACGAGACGAAGCCGGAGGTTCTCCGCATCGACGACATCCGGCAGGCCGAGGTGCCCGGCATACATACCATAACATACGACTCGCCCGAGGACATGATACGCATCACCCACGACGCACACAACCGGCGCGGCTTCGCTATGGGAGCCGTCCTCGCTGCTGAGTATACAAAGGAGCACAGCGGCCTGCTCACGATGGCAGACCTCTTTGCCTTCCAGAACCAATAGTTCCATAAGTCCTATAAGTCCCATAAGTCCTATATAAAAAACATGACCAAAAAGAAAAGATATCAAGCCACAAAGAAAGACTGGGCAAAGGCCATCATCTTCATTGCCCTCTTCATAGCCTTCCTCTATTGGGTGGATGCCTGGTGGGGCATCATTGTCATCCCGTTCATCTTCGACGCCTACGTCACCCGCCGCATTCCCTGGACATGGTGGAAGGACGCAGAGAACCCCATCGTACGCACCGTCATGAGCTGGGTAGATGCCATCGTCTTTGCCCTCGTTGCCGTTTACTTCGTCAACATCTTCTTCTTCCAGAACTACACCATCCCCTCCAGTTCGCTCGAGAAGAGCCTGCTCGTGGGCGACTACCTGCTGGTCAGCAAGATGAGCTACGGCCCCCGTGTGCCGCAGACGCCCCTGCACATGCCGCTCTGCCAGCACACCCTTCCCTTCGGAGGAAAGAGCTACATCGAGTGGCCGCAATGGGAGTATAAGCGCGTCACCCCCAAACCTGTCAAGCTCAACGACATCGTCGTCTTCAACTATCCCGCAGGCGACACCATCGTCAGCGACCCGAAGTTCCAGACAGAATACTACTTGCTTTGCAAGAGCTTCGGCCAGATCTTCTACCAAGCTCTGAACGGCGTTCCCCAAAAGCCGCAGGACATGACGCCGGCAGAACAGTATCAATACTACAGCACCGTCAACGAGCTGGGACGACAGTTCGTCAGCCTGCCGCCCGCAGAACAGGGCAAGTATTGCGCTCTGGTGAGGGAAAGGCTCGGCTTCGACATTGCTCTGCAGGACTTCGGCAAGGTGGGTTGGCGTCCCGTCGACCGCCGCGAGAACTACGTGAAGCGCTGCGTCGGCCTGCCCGGACAGACGCTCGAGATTCGCGACCGCGTCATCTACCTCGACGGCAAAGAGAACCCGGCCCCGAAGAACGTGCAGTTCAACTATCACGTGACGCTGCTTTCCAATTATCTGCCCGACGAGATTATCTACAAACTGGGCCTCAGCATGAAGGACGTGCAGGACATGTACCATTCGGGCATCATCCCCTTGACACAAGAGGCAAAGGAAGCCTTGGAGAAGCAAACGGACTACGTGGAGAGTGTGACGCTCGTTCCGGACGACGACACGGAGCGTCTCTATCCGCAGAAAGCTTACACAGGCTGGACATGCGACAACTATGGACCCATCTGGATACCGAAGAAAGGCAAGAGCCTGAAGCTTTCCATCGAGAACATCGCACTCTACGAGCGTCCCATCCGCGTCTACGAGGGCAACGAACTGAAGGTGACGCCCGAAGGCGACATCTTCATCAACGGAGAGAAGGCCACGGAGTACACCTTCAAGATGGACTATTACTGGATGCAGGGCGACAACCGTCATTGTTCTGCCGACTCGCGCTACTGGGGCTTCGTACCCGAGGATCACATCGTAGGCAAACCCATCTTCATCTGGCTGAGCACCGACGTCGACCGTCCTTGGCTGAGCGGTCACCACATCCGCTGGAGCCGTCTCTTCTCATTGGTTGATAACATTAAGTAAGGACTCCACGGTCTCCCTTAGGGAGAGGAACGGTCCTTGTTCTCTTCTCAACAGCCACAACAGTCAACGGTCAATGGTCAATGTTCAACGGTCAATGGTTCTGCCCTGCTGTTACCTCGCGCCTGTCTCGCACTATAGCGCCTACTATCGTGCCGACGAAGTGCGCCTTGAGGTCAACGACCACTTCACGAAGCAGACACTCCGCAACCGCTGCCTGATTGACAGCCCGTCGGGAGCGCTTCCGCTCACCATTCCTGTCTGCAAGACGGAAGGCAAGACCTTGATGCGCGACGTTCGCATCAGCGACCACGGCAACTGGCGGCACCGGCATTGGGTGGCCCTCGAAAGCAGCTACAGGCAGTCGCCCTTCTTCGAATACTACGCCGACGACTTCGCTCCCTTCTACGAGAAGAAGTGGGAGTTCCTGGCCGACTTCAACGAAGAGCTCATGGCGTTGGTCGCTTCCCTGCTCGATATCGGGAAACCCGTAACGCGAACAACAACGTATGAGGGGGCAAGGAGCAAGGGGCAAGGAGCTGGAGAATACCGGCGGGCTGTGCAATCCTCTTGCCCCCTGCCCCTTGCCCCTTGCCCCTCCACCCAGGATGGGAGTCGGGAATACTATCAGGTCTTTGCCTCGCGGCACGGCTTTCTGCCCGACCTCAGCATCGTCGATTTACTCTTTAATCAAGGGCCGGAGGGTGTGCTATGGCTGTAACGATTCATCCCTTCCGCCAGAGTGTTCAGGCGGTTCGCCCGCCGGAACGCTTCACCTATCCTTTCTGCTACGAGCCTCACCCGTTGTGCATTGCCGCTGCCGACGAGGTGCGACGCTATATCGACCAGCGTCCCGAATGGCACGACGAGTTGCAGCGCGGCAAGATGTTCGGGGTGCTCATAGTCCCCTCCCCCAGGCTGTCTTTCCTCGCCGCTTTCTCCGGCACGCTCGACGGCAAGACGCAGCACGAATACTTCGTCCCTCCGGTGTTCGACCTCATGGCGCCCGGCTGTTACTTCCAGGAGGAAGAGGCAGCCATCAGCCGCATCAACCGCGAGATTGACGCGCTCCGTCCGTGCGTCGAGGCGTTGGCGGAAGAGTCAGCCCTGCTTCGCCGAAAGATGGAGGACGAGCTGACTGCATACAAGGAGTTCATGAAACAAAGCAAGGCTAAGCGCGATGCCCTGCGACAAGGCACATCCCCCTCGGAGGAAGACGACACGGAGCTCCGGCTCGTCCGGCAGAGCCAGCACGAGAAGGCTGAGCTGCGACGGCTGAGACAAACTTGGGAACAACGCATCATGGCCGACGAAGCGCCGCTGCGGGAAAGGCAGGAACAGCTGACACGGCTGCGAAAGGAACGTCACGAGCGCAGCATCGCCCTGCAGCAATGGCTTTTCCGCCAGTTCACGTTCCTCAATGCCTTGGGCGAAGAGAAAGCGCTGCCCGAGCTCTTTGCCCCGGCCACTCCGCCCGCAGGAGCCGGCGAGTGCTGTGCCCCGCGACTGCTGCAGGCCGCCTACCGCGAGGGACTGCGACCGCTCTGCATGGCCGAGTTCTGGGTAGGCGCCTCGCCTGCCGACGAGGTACGCCACGACGGACACTTCTACCCGGCCTGCCGGAGCAAGTGCCGCCCCATCCTGCGCCACATGCTCCGCGGCCTCGACGTGGAGCCGAATCCCTTGCTTGCCGACCGCCAGACGCTGCTCGCGCGCCTGCACATTATATATAATAATAAGGAGATGGCCGTTGTGAGCAAACCCGCAGGGCTGCTCTCGGTGCCTGGCAAGGACGACCTGCCCAACGTGCACGACGCTATGAAACAGAGGTTCCCGCAGGCCACGGGGCCGCTCATCGTGCATCGTCTGGACATGGACACCAGCGGACTCATGCTCATAGCCCTGACGGAAGAGAAGTACCACGAACTGCAAGAACTCTTCCTGGGCAGACATATCCACAAGACATACCACGCCCTGCTGGAGCGCGAGATGCCTGTCGGAGAGGAAGGAGACATCGAGCTTCCCCTGCGACCCGACTTCGACGACCGTCCGCGCCAGCTGGTTGACCCGCAGCACGGCAAGCCTGCACGGACACACTACCGCGTGCTGGACAACAGGGACGGGCATGCCCTGCTGGAGCTCAGGCCGATAACGGGCCGCACACACCAGCTGCGCGTCCATTGCGCCCACAGGCTCGGTCTGGGCAACCCCATCGTGGGCGACCGCCTCTACGGCAAGCCTGCCGAAAGACTCATGCTACATGCTTATGCTATTAAACTTGAAGGCAAGACCTTTACTGATACTATGAACTGGAATTATGAACCGTGAATTGAAACTTGACGTACACACCCACACCATCATGAGCGGCCATGCCTACAGCACCATGCAGGAAATGGTGACGGCTGCCCAAGAGAAGAATCTCGACATCCTCGGCATTACGGAACATGCCCCGGGCATCCCCGGCACGTGCCATCCCATCTACTTCCGCAACCTCCACATCGTGCCGCGGCAGTACGGCAACCTCCGTCTGATGCTCGGAGCCGAACTGAACATCCTCGACACACGAGGCACGCTCGACCTCGACGAGTTCTACTACCGGATGCTCGACCTGCGCATCGCGGGCATCCACCTGCTTTGCTGGCAGGGCGGCACGATTGAAGAGAACACCGACGGCATGGTGGCTGCCATACGCAACCCTTGGACGCAAATCATCTCGCACCCCGGCGACGGCACGGCCGACCTCATCTTCGAGCCTATCGTGCTGGCGGCGAAGGAGTCGAACACGCTGCTCGAGATCAACAACAGCAGCCTCAACCCGCAGCGCAAGAAAGACACGGCGCGGGCCAACAACCTCGAAATACTGCGGCTGTGCAAGCGCTACGAGGTGCCGGTCATCCTGGGCAGCGACGCCCACATCTGCTTCGACATCGCCAACTATGGCTTCATCTGGCCTCTGCTCCAAGAGACAGAGTTCCCCGACGAGCTCATCATGAACTACGACACCGGGCGCTTCCTGGAATACATCTCGCGTAAAACTGACACACTATGAAGAAGATACTTTTAGCCTTGACTGCCCTGATGATGACGGCAAGCCATGCGGAGTCGGCCGAACCGGTGCTGGACTCCCTGAAGATACAAGGACAGACACGCCGCTTCTGGCTTTACAAACCCGACGGAACGCCGCAGGATGCGCCCCTGGTGTTCGTCCTGCACGGCTACGGCAACCCCGGTCAGAAGAAGAACTGGATGAGCCGCGCGGCAGAGAAGCACAAGTTCGCCGTCTGCATACCGCACGGATGGAAAGACCCCAAGGGCCAGCCTTCGTGGAACGTCGGCTATCCCTTCCAGGAAGGATGGCAGGTCGATGAGGTGGCAGGCATGGAGAAGCTGGCAAGGTACGTGCAGAAGAAGTACGGCCTGAGCCGGCGGAACACCTTCATGACGGGCATGTCGAACGGAGGCGAGATGTGCTACCTGACGGCCTACAGCAAGCAGAAGACGTTCAAGGCCGTCGCTCCTGTCTCGGGGTTGACGATGGAATGGATCTACCGGACAATGGAGGCGCCCGGCCCCATGCCGCTGTTCGAGATACACGGCACGGCGGACCACGTCTCCGAGTGGAACGGCGACCTGGAGGACAAAGGCGGCTGGGGAGCCTACATGCCCGTGCCCCTTGCCATCGGTTACTGGGTTGCCAAGAACCGGAACGAGCAGGAACAGGTGGAACGCATCGCGAGTCGGGACACGGAAAGCGGCAGGTCCGTCGTCAAACACAAGTACACAGGCGGACCGACAGGCTGCGAGGTCTGGCTCTATGAAGTAACGGGCGGTTCGCACAGTTGGTTCGAGGAGGACATCGACACGGGCGAGGAAATCTGGTCGTTCTTCAGCAAGTATCTGGAATAACTCCGCAGGAGGTTGATTGAACGGTCATGAATGTTCAATTGAATCTTCATGAATGTTCAATTGAATGTTCATGACAATTCAACGGACACGGCACGCGGCGTTCCGTGGCGGGGCTTGTGAAGTCGCAGGAAACGCTACGGTTTCTGCCATCGCGCGATGTTGCGGACGAGGCCCTCGTACTTGGCACGCTTCACGGCAGAACCTTTGAAAAGGGTCCGGTACTGCTCCACCGTGAGCTGTCGCCAGTCGTCGGGCGTCATCTTCAACAAGGCTTCTGAAGGTTGGAAGGCAGGCTCGTCGGTGGGATGCGCCTCGGCGAACTGCGGATTGGCACGCAGGCAGCGGTCGCACCCGTAGAAGGTCTGGCCGAGCCGGAAGCCGTCGGGCAAGGGACCGCGATGCTCGATGGTCTGGTAGCTGACGCAGCGTCGGGCATCGAGGCCCTCGGCGGTAAGGGCGGGACAAAATGAGGGGGTTAGTGGTGAGAGGTTAGTGGTGAGAGGATTGTTGGGGCTGCTGGTATCCTCTAACCTCTCACCACTAACCTCTAACCCCTCCTCTTGCTCCAACGGGCCATCATACCTATCCGCCTCCTGCATCACGAAAAGCTCTCCCAGGAAGACTGTCGGCCCGTAGCCCGGCACGCTGATGAAGCCGCCACGCTCTGTGAAGGTGCCGATGCCGCTGCGCCACGCCCAGTAGCGCTCCAGGACGGGTGCCGTGTCGACAAAGCAACGTCCGGACAGCTGCATGTCGTCCATGAGCTGCCGCATGCGGTCGCGCAAGACGTCGTGGTAGTCCTTGCCTTGTGCATAAAGGCTGATGGCGGGCTGATGGCGCTCGGGCATGAAGTTCATGGCAAGGCTGACGATAGTACGCACGCCGGGGACGAGTAGGTCAGGCTGCAGGCGCATCTCCACGTTGCGACGCAGGTAGTCCATGTCGGCACAATAGCCCAGCTCCAGCCAGCGGCGGTAGCGGTCGGCAAAACCGACTGCCACAGGCTCCGCCTTCGCCAGCCCGCATGCAACAAAGCCCAGGCGTCGTGCCCGGGCTTTGACTTCGCTGCTATTCAATAACGCCAAACTCATATCCCTGCTGCTTGAGCCAAGCCAATGCCTCGGGGAGTGCATGCTTGAGTTTGTCGATGCTCTTCTGCGAGTCGTGGAACGTGATGATGCTGCCCTGACGGGTGTAGCGCTTCACGTTGTTGAGCACGTCGTCGGCCGTGAGCAGGCGGCTGTAGTCGCGCGTCACGACGTCCCACATCACCACCTTGATACCGATGTAGCGCAACACGCGGTACTGCACCATGCCTATCCAGCCGTGCGGCGGACGGAAGAGGTTCGAGTGAAGCACGTCGTTGGCCTTCTTGATGTTAGCCAGATAGGTCCACGACGTGTGCCTGGCCCCCGAGATGTGATTGTACGTATGGTTGCCTATGCGATGTCCCCGCCGCAGCACTTCCTGGAGCAGGTGCGGGTACTTGACGGCGTTGTCGCCCACCATGAAGAACGTGGCCTTGGCGTCGAAGCGGTCCAGCACGTCGAGGATAAAGGGAGTCGCCTCGGGGATGGGACCGTCGTCGAAGGTCAGGTAGACCACCTTCCTGTGCCGGTCTATCCGCCACAAAGCGTGGGGATAGAACCAGCGGAAGATGCGTGGAGGTTGCTCGATGAACATAGAAAACCCTGCCAAACGTCCCCTTAAAGGGAAGTGTTCTTGATTTAGAGGTTAACACATCATTGTTTTCTTCCCCTTTAAGGGGGAGTTAGAGGAGGGCTTCTTCGTCCTCTTCCTCAACATATTCGTCCTCTGCGTCGACTTCTTCATCCTCTGCCGCGGCAGGCACGTTCAAGCCGACGTCACCGTAAAGGCGGGTCTGGAAGAGATGGTTGTAGTTGTCGAGCGCCTTGGAGAGCTCCATAACCTTGTCGCTGCCGGCGCTTTCCAGCACGCTCAAGGCTCCGTGCAGCTGATAGAGGTAGTACATGAAGTCCCTCTCGCTGAGCATGAGCATCTTGGTGGGCAGACTCAGATACCAGTCCAGGTATTCCGTAGCCTGCACAGCCACGGGATAGGCGATGTCGCTGGCTTCCTTGTTCTTGCCCAGGACGTTCCAGACACGAGCCAGCTCGAGCGAGCCGCTGGCATAGGAGTGCGGCACGGTGGTGGGCGGAATGGCTTCCTCCACCTTGGCTACCACGCGGGCTGCCTTGTCGAGCTTCTCTTCCTTGACAAGACGCGAAGCCAGCAGCGAGAAGATGCGACGGTGGGTGCTGCACATGCGCAGCACGGTCTCGTCGAGATAGATGCCCGGCTTGTCGATGCCGCCAAAGGCGAAGCGCGTCATGAGGTTCTCGTACATCTTCTCCGTGTCGATGTCCTTGCCGCTCTGCTTCGTGTTGAAGGGCGTGATGCGGAAGGTGAGACCTTCCTGAACGAAGTAGTTCTCGAGGGTAGCCCGATTGTCGGGACCTACGGTCATGGCTATGTAGAGGGGTCGCTCCCAGTTGCATTGGGCAATCATCTCGTACATCATCATCTCGCTCTTGTACACGGCACGCTTTCCCTTCAAGCTGATGTGCATCTGGTCGGGAATGCTGTCGGCGGCTATCATCATGCCGCTGCGGCGGACGGCCTCCTTGTCCACGGTGATGACGATGCTGTCGGTCGGGATGAAGCGAAGGTCGGGATTGTCGTTGAGTACCCAGCGGTCGATGATGTTGCGAAGCTCGTAGGGGTTGTCGCCCAGCATCTCGCGGAGGTCTTCGGGGTTGTCCTTGTACATCTCCATAATGTGCTCCAGGGTGCCGGGCCTTACGGAAACGCCTTCGCGGGTGCCTGCTACGTACTGCAGACGGTTCCAATGGATGGGCACAGCCGGTGAGTCGTAGGCCGGACGCTTCATCTGATCGATGTACCAGTCAGTCTGCAGATAGGAAAGGTTGCAGACGCGGGCATCGGTACGGAAGCCTTCTGTCTCCTGAGCGTACCAGAGGGGGAAGGTATCGTTATCGCCGTTGGTGAAGATGATGGGGAAGCGTGTCTGGTCGAGCGACTGGAGATAGTTGCGTCCGAAGTCGCGGCATGTGTAGCGTCCGCTGCGGTCGTGGTCGTCCCACGTCTGTCCTGCCATCTGTATGGGCACAAGGATGCAGAGACAGCTGAGCAGGGCGCAGGCCATATCGCTGTTGAGAAGCTTGCGCAGGGAATAGGCGATGCCTGCCACGCCAAGGCCGACCCAGATGGCGAAGGCGTAGAAGGAACCTGCATAGGCGTAGTCTCGTTCGCGGGGCTGCATGGGTGTCTGGTTGAGGTAGAGCACGATGGCAAGGCCCGTCATGAAGAAGAGGAAGAAGACAATGCCAAACTGTTTCTCGCCCTCGCCGTTGTTCGTCTCGCTATTCCTAAAGAGCTGCCACAGCAAACCGACAAGGCCGAGCAGCAGCGGCAGGCAGTAGAAGACGTTGTGACCCTTGTTCTCGCGGAGCTCGCTGGGCAGCTTGCTCTGGTCGCCCAGGCGCATGTTGTCCAGGAAGGGAATGCCGGATATCCAGTTGCCGTGCTCCCATTCGCCGTTACCCTGCAGGTCGTTCTGGCGGCCCGCAAAGTTCCACATGAAGTAGCGCCAGTACATGAAGTTGACCTGATAGCTGAGGAAGAAGCGGAGGTTCTCGAGCTGTGTGGGTGTCTTCACCTGCACCATCTCGCCGCAGCGTTCGTAGGTCTTGACGTTGCCCTTCACGCCGCCCATCCAGCTCTCGTAGGCCTTGGCATGCTGCTCGCTGTACATGCGGGGGAAAAACATATTCTGCTGGTAGACGTAGTCCACGTCGTAGCGCTGAATCTCGTAGCGGTCGGGCTCGTCGGCGCTGGCCTTCTCCTTGCGCTGGTACACGGGGGCTCCCTTCTCGCTGACGGGCACGCAGTAGTTGCCTTCGGGCTTGAGGAGCACCTGGCTCGTGTAGGCCTGCCCGTAGAAGAGCGGACGGTCGCCGTACTGCTCGCGGCTCAGGTAGGTGCCCAGGGTGAAGATGTCCTCGGGAGAGTTCTGGTCCATGGGTGTATTGGCGGAGCTGCGGATGACGATGACTGCGTAGGAGCTGTAGCCTATCATTATCATGAGCATGCAGAGCAGCGAGGTATTCATGAGGCGGGCCGTGACGATGTGCTTGCCGTCGCGCTTCCAGCCGAGCAGAAGATAGAGGAGTCCGAGCACAACGACGCCGCAGACGATGCTCGTCCAGCCGTAGCCGTAGAAGGGAATGCCCAGCATGCCCACACTGAGCAGGAAGGTGAGCGTCATGCGCAGACGGCTCTTCTGCTTGATGGTCTCCCAGATGCTCCAGAGCACGATGCCTGTGAGCAGGGCGATGTAGACGATGACACCTGTGTTGAAGGGCATGTTCAGGGTGTTGACGAAGAGCAGTTCGAACCATCCGCCCACCTTGACGATGCCCGGCACGATGCCGTAGAGCACGGCGGCGATGAGCACGGCGCTGCCCACAAGCGAGAGCAGGGCGCCCTTCATCGTAGCGTTCCTGACCTTCCTATAATAGAAGATGAGAACCAGGGCGGGCACGCAGAGCAGGTTGAGCAGATGCACGCCGATGCTGAGGCCCGTGAGGTAGGCGATGAGGATGAGCCAGCGGTCGGAGCCGGGCTCGTCGGCATGGTCTTCCCACTTGAGCATGAGCCAGAAGACAACGGCCGTGAAGAGGCTGCTGTAGGCATACACCTCGCCCTCTACGGCGCTGAACCAGAAGGTGTCGCTGAACGTGTAGACCAATGCTCCGGTCAGGGCGCTGGCCTCTACGACGACGAGCTGCGCCAGGGTCTGCACCTGCCCGTTCTCGCCCACAAGCTTGCGGGCCAGGTGGCTGATGCTCCAGAAGAGGAACATGATGCATGCGGCGCTGAAGAGGGCGCTCATCATGTTGACCATGAGTGCAACCTTCGTCGGGTCGCTCACGAACTGCGTGAAGAGGTTGGCCGTGAGCAAGAAGAAAGGTGCCCCAGGCGGGTGTCCTACTTCCAGCTTGTAGCCGGTGGTGATAAACTCGGGGCAGTCCCAGAAGCTGGCCGTCGGCTCTATTGTGCTGCAATAGACGAAGGCTGCGATGGCAAATGTCAGCCAACCCATCAGGTTGTCAACAAGTCTGAACTGTTTCATTTATTCTGTTCTAATGTATAAATCCGTGCAAAGGTACGACTTTTTACGGAATATCCCACCATCGCGGCGCATTTATTATAATTGATTAACGTATTATGTCCAGCTTCACGGGCTTTTGCGGCCTTTCGTCCGCCCTTGGGAAAGCTCCGTCCGTACAGCGAGCGGGTGCTTTTTAAGCTTGGAACAAAATTCCAAGCCGCGCGACACAAAATGCTCTGTTGCTTGGAAGAAAATTCCAAGCCACTCTGTGCAAAAAGCCAAGCCGCGCGACACAAAACTTTTTCAGTGGCACGGAAATATATTTCAAAGGCACTAAAATATATTTCAAAGCTTCTGAAATATATTTCCAAGCCTTGGAAATAGTTTTTATCCACGTCGCAAAGGAAAAGTACAAGCGAGACGAGGGAATTGTGGGCCTGTCGTGGGAGAAATGTTCGGCTGGAGCTGAGCCAGTCTCTGCATGGGTACAAAAAATCCTCAGCATGCGGGAGAGGGATGCTCTGCCTTCTGCTGAGGATTTTACGGAGTGTTTCGGAGACAATCAGCGCACGAAAATCTTCTTGCGCTGGAAGATGTAGAGACCGCTGTCGAGCTGGTGCACCTGCTCGGGCGTAGCGTTCTTCATCACCAGTTTGCCGTCGGGGGTATAGACGTCGGCGGGGCCTTCCGGCTGCTTCTCCCTGAGCGAGCCGACGCCATCGGCTGTGTCGCTGGCCGGGAACATCAGCATCAGGGCGGGCATGCCGCTGGCGCCGTAGCTCTCCACCACGTCGTCCGCACCGGTCTTCTTCGTGAAGTCGCCTATCTGTATGCCGCGCTCTGTGTCCATATTGGTGTAGGCCCTCTGAATGTTGCGCTGGATGTGCATCAGGTATTTGCGCGTCAGGGCTTCGCTCAGGCCGCAGTCGTAGATGAGAATCCTCATGTACTGGGCATAGATGGCCGCATAGATGCCCTGCTCGTAGCCCTTCTCGTACTTCAGGATGCCGCTTGTGCACATGCTGTTCATCACGTAGTTTGCGGCACGCTGGGCCTTGGTCAGATAGCTGATTTCGTTCGTCAGCAGGTAGAGCAGGCAACTGGCTCCGATGTAGGTGGCCTGGTTGTAGAGGTGGTCGCTGAACTCGGGATTGCCGCCATGAATGCCGTCTGCCACACGTCCGTTGCTGTTGACCAGCGTCGCGTCGGCCCAGGCATAGACTTCCTTCGCCTTCTCCAGGTACCATTCCTTCGTTTGCTGCGTAGGACGGGCCGCGGTCGGTGCCCTTCTGCCCTCGGGGACAAGCTTGTGCAGCAGGCAGGCGGCAATGACGGTGGGGAAGTTGATGCAGGCGGAACGGAAGTCGCCTGGCTGGTGAGGCTTGGGGTTGCTGATGGGCTGCCACTCCCAGAACATGCCGCCGCCGTACTTGCCTTCGAAGCGCGCGGGGTCGGCATAGGAGCCGTCGTCGCCGACCTTGGACGAACCGTACCACACGCGGCAGAAGCTACGCTCGGAGTAATTGAGGTAGGCCGCCGTGCCGAAGGTCTCGTAGGCACGTGCCAAGGCGCAGGTCCACCACATGATGTCGTCGTAGACGAACCAGCCGTTGTTCGTGTTGCAGTCGTTGAAGTCGAAGTTCACGTAGTGCGTCTTCTCGCCGTTGTACAGGCGGCTGTGCAGCGTCTTGTACGTCTTCATGCGAGCCTCGTCGCCCTCTGCTTCGGCACGGCGATAGGCATTCACCACCATGTCGTACATGATGGCCTGGCACCAGATAGCGGCGGCACAGCCCGAGACGTCGTTGTCGCGGTAGCCGTTGCCACGGTGGTCGGCATTGGGCTGCTTGGTGTCTGCTTTGTAGATGTAACGCTGTTTGTCGAGAAGCGCGTTGTTGAAGTCCTCGTAGGCTTTCCACTGTGCCTCGTCGTCGTAGGTGATGGCAAACTGAGCAAAGGCCGGGCCCGTAAAGGCCAGCATGCAGAGGAGCAGGATTGATAGTTTTTTCATTGTCGGTTATCTTTGTTGATTGACATAGGTCCTATGGGTCCCATAGGTCTTATAGGCCCCATAAGTCCTATGAATCCTGTGGGTCTTACTTCTTTTTCTTTGCCTTGGCGGCAGGCTTGTACTCTTTGCTGAAGGAGTAGGGAGCTGCCTCGTCGGATGTGCCGCGCTGGCGGTTGGGCTGGGCCTGCATGGTGTAGTCCATCTTCATGCCAGCGATGAGGTCGGTATGGTTCACGAAGTTCTTGTCGTAGGCCGTGCCGTTCACGCGGAGGGAGCCGACGTAGCGGTTCTCGTCGCTCTGCTGCGGAGCCGTGATGACCACGTCCTTGCCGTTCTCCAGGTGCAGCGTCATCTTCTTGAAGTAAGGCGCTCCGAGCACATACTCGCCGCTGCCCGGGCAGACGGGGTAGAAGCCCATCGCCGTAAAGATGTACCAAGCGGAGGTCTGACCGTTGTCCTCGTCGCCGCAATAGCCGTCGGCGTGGGCGTTGTACATGCGGTTCATCGTCTCGCGCAGCCAGTACTGCGACTTCCAGGGCTGTCCGCTATACGCGTACATATATATCATGTGTTGGATGGGTTGGTTGCCGTGGGCGTAGTTACCCATGTTCATGATCTGCATCTCACGTATTTCGTGGATGACGCCGCCGTAGTAGCTGTCGTCGAAGACAGGAGGCAGGATGAACACGCTGTCCAGCATCTGGTTGAAGACATCCTTGCCGCCCATGAGGTCAATCAAGCCCTGCGGGTCGTGGAAGACGCTCCAGGAGTAGTGCCAGCTGTTGCCTTCGGTGAAGGCATCGCCCCACTTGAAGGGGTTGAAGTTCGGGGCCCATTCGCCGTTGGCAAGCTTGCCGCGCATCAGATTATGACTCTTGTCGAAGAGGTTCTTGTAGTTGAATGCGTGCTCGGCATACACCTTGATTTCCTTCTCGGGCTTGCCAAGTGCCTGACCAAGCTTGTAGATGCTCCAATCGTCGAAGGCATATTCCAGGGTACGGGCAGCGCTCTCGTTGATGCTGTCGTAGGGAACGTAGCCCAGTTTGTTGTAGGTCTGCCACTGCTTACGGCCGCTGGTCGTGCGGGGAAGGTCGGCATTTGCGCCGTGCTTGACTGCTTCCCAAAGGGCGTCGATGTCGTAGCCGCGGATGCCTTTCAAGTAGGCATCGGCCACAACGCTCGCGGAGTTGTTGCCCACCATGCAGGCCCTGTGGCCGGGAGCACTCCATTCGGGCAGGAAGCCGCTCTCTTTGTAAGCGTTGGCCCAGCCTTCCTGCATCTTCTGGCTCATGCTCGGATACATCAGGTTGACCATGGGGAAGAGGGCGCGGAAGGTGTCCCAGAAACCCGTATCGGCAAAGAGATAGCCGGGCAGCACCTGTCCGTTGTAGGGACTGTAGTGCACGACTTCGCCCTTTGCATTGATTTCATAGAAGCTGCGGGGGAAGAGGGTGCTGCGGTAGAGGCAGCTGTAGAAGGTGCGCAGACGGTCGATGTCCGTATTGTCGTCCACGTCGATGACGCTCAGCACCTTGTTCCATTCCTGCCGGCCTGCCTCGCTCACCTCTTCAAGGCTCTTGCTGCCAAGCTCCTTGAGGTTCTGCTCGGCCTGCTCAATGCTGATGAACGAGCTGGCAACGCGCACGTTGATCTGCTCGCCGCGCTTCGCAAGGAAACCCACAGCGGCTGCGGCATGCTTGCTCTTCATCTCGAGGTTCTTGCTCTCCTTGCCTTCGTCGGCGGTCGATGTATAAGCGAAGGGGCGGTCGAACTGCAGCACGAAGTAGTTCTTGAAGTCTTCGGGCACGCCGCCACTGTTGCGCGTCGTATAGCCCACCACCTTGTTCTCTCCGGGGATAACCTTGACGTAGGAACCGCGGTCGAAGGCATCGACGATAAGGAAGTTCTTGCCCTCGGCACAGGTGAAGCGGAAGATGGCGGCACGGCTCGTCGGGGCAATCTCGGTGGTGATGTCGTAGTCGGCCAGGTAAACCTTGTAGTAATGCGGCTTGCTCACCTCGGCCTTGTGGCTGAACCAGCTGGCGCGTTTGTCCTCATCAAAGACGGGAGCGTCGCCACATTCCGGCATGATGTTGAACATAGCGTAGTCGTTCATCCACGGACTGGGCTGGTGTGTCTGCTTGAAGCCGCGAATCTTGTCGGCGTCATAGGAGTAGCACCATCCGTTGCCCATCTTGCCGGTCTGGGGTGTCCAGAAGTTCATGCCCCAGGGAAGGGCGATGGCAGGATAGGTGTTGCCAGTGGAGAGGGCGGGCGTAGAGTGCGAGCCTACGAGGGGATTGACGTACTGCACGGGGTCGTCGATAGCGTATGTGCCCGCGAAAAAGAAAGTGGCAATGGCTGCCAGAATGAGTCTTTTCATTTGGTCATTAACTATTAGTTTGGGGGTTAGAGGTTAGGGTTAGAGGTTAGAGGAATGTTCGAGCAGCCCATAAGGAGCCCAAGGTATTCTCTAACCCCTAACCACTTACCTCTTATCACTAAAAAAATTCCTTTACAGTTCCTTTATCTTGACGTTCTTGTACCACACCTCGTCGCCATGATCCTGCAGGAGGATGCGGCCGTCGCGGTTGCCGAAGTTGGGCCAGTTCTTGTACTTGCTGTAGGCAACGAGCGCATTCCACTCCTGTGTGTTGCGCTCGTATTCAAGCAGCTTCACGCCGTTGAGCCAATGCTCCACGTGGTTGTCCTGCACGATGACGCAGGCCGTGTTCCATGTGGTGATGTCGAAAGGCTTCTGATCGGGAGCGGGGATGAGGTCGTAGAGCGAGCCGAGTTTGCGGTTGCCCTTCACGCCGAGCTTGGCATCGGGGTGGCGCAGGTCGTCGAGAATCTGGAACTCACAGCCGATGGCGCTGCCTTCGCCCAGGTTCATGTCGGGGTCTACGAAGTACTTGATGCCGCTGTTGGCACCTTCTGTTATCTTGAAATCGACCTTCAGGATGAAGTTGTGGTAGTTCTTCTCCGTGACGATGTCGCCGCCGTTGCCGCTCTCGGCACCGCTCGCTTTCTCCACTTTCAGGATGCCGTCCTCGATGCGCCAACCCTTCTCGGGGAAGGTCTGGAGCTTTGCGCCGCGCCATCCGTTGGTCGTCTTGCCGTCCCAAAGGAGCTTCCAGCCTTCGCGCTGTTCCTGTTCGGTGAGCACGTTGTCCGTCGTCGGAGCGGAAGCCGGCTCTGTTACCACTTTCTTTTCTTTTGCAGATGCGGGCAGCACAGCCAGCATCGCCATAGCTAATACTATCTTTTTCATTGCGTTTTGTTTATTTTGCGGTTAGAGGTTAGGGGTTAGAGGTTAGAGGAATGTTTGGGAACCCAAGGTATTCTCTAACCTCTAAGCACTAACCACTAACCACTTTTTTTCAGTCAATCTTGTAGAACTCTTCCCAGCCGCGGCGGGGAGGCATGCCGGTGAGCATGGCATTGGCGAACTCGTTGTTGGTGAACTTCTTGGTGCGCGGGTCGAAGAAGAGCTGTGCGTTGAGCCTTTGGGCGATGACGCCGAGGCAGAACACCTGGCTCAGCACGCCGTTGATTTCGAAGGGCGAACGCGTCTTCTCCGTTCCCTGGCAGGCACGCAGGAAGTTGACGTAGTGGTTGCTGGGGCTCTTCGGCACTTCGGGCAGCTTGCCTTCCATCTCCTTGGCCTTCTCCTCGGGGATAATCTTCAAAGTGCTGCCGTGGCTGCCGCCCTTGAAGATGAGGTCGCGACTGTAGATGATCTTGCCCGGGCTGACCTTGGCTGCTGCGTTCTTGAAGTCGTTCTGTCCGCTGGCAGGGATGTTTGCTGCCATCTCGCTCTTGCCGTAGCCTTCGGGCAGAGGGGGCAGGTTGTCGACGCCATCGTACCAGGTGACGTCGCAGGGAGGCATGCCGTCGCGGGCACCGAAGCGGAAGAGTATGGTGCTGCTGTAGGGGTAGAAGAACTCGTTGTGGTACTTTGCGTACTTCAACGTGACCTCGTAGGGCAGGCCAAGGTTAAGGAACTCATGGACGGTGTCGAGGATGTGAGCGCCCCAGTCGCCCAGCGCTCCCATGCCAAAGTCGTACCAGCTGCGCCAGTCGCCCTGGTGGTAGAGCTTGCTGAAGTTGTGGTAGCGGACGCCGCCGTGCCACGTGTCGTAGTCCATACCTTCGGGGATGGGATCGCCCTCGGGCATCTTTATCATGTTCCAGTCGTACTTGTGCCAGCGGCGTGCCTCGTTCATGTGGGCGGTGACGGCTGTGACGTCCTTGATGATGCCGGCTTCCTTCCATGCCTTGAACTGGAAGTAGTTGGCCTCGGAGTGTCCCTGGTTGCCCACCTGTGTGGCGATTTCGGGATGACGCTTTGCCATTTCGATGAGCAGTTCGGCCTCCTGGAAGGTGCGTACCATAGGTTTCTCCAGATAGATGTGCTTGCCGTACTTCAGGGCCATCATGGCTACGAAGAAGTGGATATGGTCGGGCACACTGGCGGCAACGGCGTCGAAGTGGTCGCCATACTCCTCGAACAGTTTGCGGAAGTCGGTGTAGCGCTTGGCATTGGGGTACATGCTGAGGGCCTTCTCGCACTGTTTGCCGTTCAGGTCCACGTCGCAGAGGGCCACGACGTCCACCATGTTTGTCTTGGCAAACTCGTCGATGTTCTGCTGTCCGCGGTTGCCGATGCCGATGTAGGCTATCTTCACCTTTTCACTCTTGGCCTGCTTGGTCTCTTTGCTCGTCATGGCGAACACGCCGACAGGGTTCAGGGTCATGCCTGCCGTGGCAAGGCTTACTCCCTTTAGGAAATCTCTTCTTGTTGACATAAAAGTTGTTATTTTATTACTGTTTTCATCGTGTTTGCCCACAAAGTTAGCAAAAATAATCACACCATCCAACGACTTTGGGCAAAAAAGTGTACGACAAGGCTGTTTTTTACCTTCGGGCTTCTGTTCTTCCCTATATAATATATAATGTATAGAGGCTTTCCCCGCTTTGTCGGGCCAAAGGCCGTCCTCCCGGAAGCCCCTCGCGCTTATTTCGGAAGAGCCTCGCGCTTATTTCAGAAGAGCCTCGCGCTTATTTCGGAAGAGCGTGCCGTGTTTCCCGGAAGCGCGTGCCGTGTTTCCCGGAAGAGCGTGCTGTGTTTTGCAGTCCGGTTCGCGGATGTCTCTTTGACGGAACTTGCCTCCTTTGCCCACGACTTTTGGCGCAACATAATGCCCCAGTTTTGCATATTGAAAGAAAAACGTTCCGATAAGCTCATTTTCTTTCGCTTTTTCATTGCATTATGAGAAGAATTGTGTACTTTTGCTAACATATTAACAACAAACTATAGTTTTTACCATGGAAAAAATAGATGAACTGGACAAAAAGATTCTGGAAATGATATCGTGCAACGCACGCATGCCCTTCAAGGACGTTGCTGCGGAATGTGGCGTGAGCCGTGCCGCCGTGCACCAGCGCGTGCAGCACCTCATCGATGCCGGCGTGATAGTCGGCTCCGGCTTCCACGTCAATCCCGTCAGCCTGGGCTACAGCACCTGCACATACGTCGGCATCACCCTGGAGAAAGGCTCCATGTACAAGCGCGTAGTGGAGGAGTTCGAGAAGATTCCCGAAATCGTGGAGTGCCACTTCACGACCGGCCCCTACACAATGCTCGTCAAGCTCTATGCACGCGACAACGCTCACCTCATGACACTCCTCAACGACCGTCTGCAGGAAATCAACGGCGTCGTCTCCACCGAGACGCTTATCTCGCTGAAACAAAGCATCAAGAAGGAAGTGCCCATCGGCGCACAGCATGCCGAGACGAAACCCTCCACTCTGGAAGAAGCATGACAAGGCAACATCCCCTGATCGGCATCACGGGCAACTACGGCGAAAAGGGCTGCGAACTGGCCGACGGCTACTACCTCTCGGTGCTCCGTGCAGGGGGTACGCCCGTGGTTGTTCCGCCACACGAAGACCATGAGGCCCTCGTCGACCTGCTCGACACGCTCGACGGCATCGTCTTCTCGGGCGGCGGCGACATCAACCCGCTCCTCCTGGGCGAAGAACCCTCGCCGTTGCTGCACAGCGTCTGTCCGCAACGCGACGCAGCAGAGCTCTTCCTCGTCCGCGAAGCCTTCCACCGGCAGATACCCATGCTCGGCATCTGCCGTGGCATACAGCTGATGGCAGCGGCACTGGGCGGAAGCGTCTGGCAGGACATCAGCCTCTCCCCCGCCCCGCCAGCCCTTCTCAAGCACTCGCAGGACATGCCCCGCGAGTTCGCATCGCACACGGTCCGCATCAGCGAGGGCAGCCTGCTCCGCAACATCCTCGGCGTAGAGACACTCCCCGTCAACTCCTTTCACCACCAGGCCGTACGCGAACCGGGACCGCACCTGCGCATCACGGCACAAAGTCCCGACGGCATCATCGAGGCCATCGAATCGAGCGAACACAGGGCACTGCTCGGCCTGCAGTGGCACCCCGAATGCTTCATCCTCCGGGGCGACGAGACGATGTTGCCCATCTTCCGCTGGCTTACCGACGAAGCACGCACCTTTGCACAGGCAAAACACATTCACGAGAACAACATCACGCTCGACAGCCACTGCGACACGCCGATGTTCTTCACCGACGACAGCCAGGAGAACATCACCATGTTCGGCACGCGTTCGGACAAAGTGCTCGTCAATCTGCCCAAGATGACGGAGGGAAGGCTCGATGCCTCCATCATGGTGGCCTACCTGCCGCAGGGCGAACGTACGGAGGAAGCCTACCGAGCCGTCACAGCACGCACGGACCTCCTGCTCACACAGATAGAGGAAATCGTCAGAGCCAACAGCGACCGCGTGGGACTGGCACAGACGCGAGCCGACATCCTGCGCCTCAAGGCACAAGGCAAGAAAGCTATCCTGCGCGGCATAGAGAACGGCTATGCAATCGGTCACGACCTCCATCTGCTGGAACACTTCCGGCAGCGCGGCATCGTCTACATGACCCTTTGCCACAACGGCGACAACGACATCTGCGACTCGGCACGCGGCAATGCCGAACACGGCGGCCTGAGCCCCTTCGGACGCGAAGTGGTACAGGAGATGAACCGCCTGGGCATCCTCGTGGATATGAGTCACGCTGCCGAGACAAGCTTCTACGATGCCCTGGAACTCAGCACGGTGCCCATCGTCTGCAGCCACAGCTCGGCACGTGCCCTCTGCAACCATCCGCGCAACCTCACCGACGACCAGATGCGGGCACTTGCCAAGCATGGCGGCGTAGCACAGACCACCGTCTACCAGGGATTCCTGCGCACCGACGGACAGGCCACCATCGTCGATGCCGTCGACCACCTCTGCCATGCAGCACGCATAATGGGCGTCGAGCATGTCGGCCTCGGCACGGACTTCGACGGCGACGGCGGCGTACCCGGACTTGCCGATGCCTCCGAGGTCATCAACTTCACGCGGCACCTTCTGCAACGGCACTTCTCGGAGGACGACATCCGCCTCATCATGGGCGGCAACTTCCTGCGGGTCATGGAAACGTGCAGCAGAAGTTAAGCCACAACAACGTCTAAACGACATCACGTCAAAACGAAAAAACAAACGAACCTCATGACAAGAATGAACAAAGCATTCTTCTGCTTCCTGGTCCTGACTGCATGTCTGCTCCTTGCCTCCTGCGGCGGTCAGACGAAAGGCAAGGCTTCCACGGCAGACACCATCGCGCTGACACCCTGTCCAAGCTTCTCGGCCGACAGCGCCATGCTCTTCATCAACGAGCAATGCCACTTCGGGCCGCGCGTCACCGGCAGCGAAGCGGCAAACCGATGCGGCGACCACATCGCCGGACGCTTCCGTCAGTTCGGCGCCGAGGTGGAGGAACAGACAGCCAACGTCACGACCTGGGACGGCACTCAGCTCCCTGCCCGCAATATCATTGCCCACATCAATCCGTCCAACACGGACCGCATCATGCTGTGCGCCCACTGGGACAGCCGTCCCTGGGCCGACAACGACGACAACGAGGCCAACTGGCATACGCCCATCCTTGCAGCCAACGACGGAGCCAGCGGCGTGGCAGTCATGCTGGAACTCTGCAGGCTCCTGCAGCAACACCCGGCAAATGTCGGCATCGACCTGATTTGCTTCGACGCCGAAGACCTCGGCACGCCGCAATGGGCAGAAGACCGCCTGGGCTCGTCCGACACATGGTGCCTCGGCTCGCACTTCTGGGCGAAACGCGCCAAGGCCGACGGCTACAAGGCCCGCTTCGGCATCCTGCTCGACATGGTGGGCGGCCGGGGAGCCACCTTCTCGCACGAAGGCTACAGCATGCAACTGGCCTCGCCCATCGTCAGCAAAGTCTGGCAACTGGCCGGGCAACTGGGCTACCGCCAGTTCTTCCCGCAAAGGGAGAGCGGACACATCACCGACGACCACGTCAACGTGAACCTCATCGCCGGCATCCCCTGCATCGACATCATCCCATACTACAGCGATGGCCCCAGCAGCTTCGGCCCCACATGGCATACCATTCAGGACACTCCCGAGAACATCGACCGCAATGTGCTCAAAGCTGTGGGCCAAACAATGACACAACTAATATACAACGAGAAACCCTGAAACACCATGAGTCCTATAAGACCTATAGGGCCTATAAGACACATAGGGCCTATAAGACCTATAAGACCCATAAGACCTATAAACCTCACAAGCCACATGACAATAAACGAGACACAAGACGAGGTCATCGCTGAGTTCAGCGACTTCGACGACTGGATGGACCGCTACCAACTGCTCATCGACCTGGGCAGCGAACAAGCTCCCTTGGACGAGAAATACAAGACGGAGCAGAACCTCATCGACGGCTGCCAGAGCCGAGTCTGGCTGCAGGCCGACCTGGTGGACGGCAAGCTGCAGTTCCGCGCCGAGAGCGACGCACTCATCGTGAAAGGCATCGTAGCCCTGCTGGTGCGCGTGCTCTCCGACCATACGCCACAGGAGATACTGGATGCCGACCTTTACTTCATCGAAGCAATCGGCCTGCGCGAGCACCTCTCCCCCACCCGCAGCAACGGCCTCGGGGCCATGCTCAAGCAGATGAAGATGTACGCCTTGGCATTCAAGGCAGTCCATAGTTCATAGTCCATAGTTCATAGTTCATAATTGAGGCTGCGTGAAAATAGGAACCATTGACCTTGGCAATCGGCCCGTGCTGCTTGCGCCGATGGAGGATGTCACCGACATTGGCTTCCGCCTGCTGTGCCGACAGATGGGTGCCGCCATGGTGTACTCGGAGTTTGTCTCGAGCGATGCACTCATTCGCCAGGTGAACAAAAGTCTGCTCAAGCTGCAGATATGCCCCGAGGAACGCCCCGTAGCCATACAGATATACGGCAAGGACGCGGACACCATGCGCGAGGCGGCACGCATCGTGGTGGACCAAGCCCACCCGGACGTGCTTGACATCAACTTCGGATGCCCCGTGAAGAAGGTGGCAGGCAAGGGCGCCGGCGCAGGCATGCTGCAGAACGTGCCCGGCATGCTCAGCATCGCCCGCGCCGTTGTGGACGCCGTTCCCGACACTCCCGTCACGGTCAAGACACGCCTGGCCTGGGACGAGAAGCATCTCCTCCTGCCCGACGGCACGCCCTTCATCGTTGACTTGGCCGAACGGCTGCAGGACTGCGGCATACAGGCCCTCACGGTTCATGGCCGCACTCGCTCGCAGATGTACACAGGTTCTGCCGACTGGACGAACATCGGACTTGTGAAGTCCAACCCTCGCATGCACATTCCCATCATCGGCAACGGCGACATTACCTCGGCCGAGGAAGCGCAGCAAGCCTTCGACCGCTATGGCGTGGATGCCGTGATGATAGGCCGCGCAACCTTTGGCCGCCCGTGGATATTCCACGAGATAACGCATCCGGAGCATCCCCTCACGCTCGACGAGAAGATAGACATTCTGTGCCGACAGGTGGACATCAGCATCGAACGCGCCTGCCAGAACCCTGCCTATGCCGCCAACGGCAAGAATCCCGAGCTGTGCGGCATCATGCACGTCCGCCGTCACCTCGCCGCGACGCCTCTCTTCAAGGGCATCCCCAACTATCGCGAAACACGCATCGCCATGCTCCGCGCCGAGACAAGGGACGAAGTCTTCGCCTTCATCGAGAAGTCAAGGCAGATGCTGAAGGCCTGCTCATGAGTGAAAAACCATATATACCCCACCAAACTTCTAACACACGAAAGACTATGGCAAGCTATTGGGTAAGGAAAGACGACCACACGGGCGAGGCAAAGACCATCAAGCCCTGGGAGGAAACGGTGAGCAACGGCGACAAGCGTTTCCCCGACCCGCACTCGCATGCGCCGAAAGACGCTGCTTCCGCCGGGGAGGAGTAGGCTCCGAAGTACGACGAAAAGCACGAACCGCACCAATCACCCGTTCTCCGTTTGCCGGACATGCGGGAATTGGTGCGGTTCGTGCTATTCGTATATTATATATAATGTGTAGCTCGCGACGCTGATGCCTGCCCGTGTCGGCAGGCCGGCGTTTACTTCGTGGTGAACTTATAAATGGTGTATGTCAGGTAGACCTCTCCTGGACGGAGTGTCGTGCTGGGCCATTCGGGGTGGTTGGGGCTGTCGGGATAGTGCTGTGTCTCGAAGCAGAAGGCGCTGCGGCGCGGGTACCTCACGCCCTTCTTGCCCACGAAGCTGCCGTCGAGGAAGTTGCCTGCATAGAACTGTACGCCGGGCTGGTCGGTGAACATCTCCATCTGGATGCCGCTGTTGGGGTCGTAGAGTGTGCCGAAGCTGCGGGGGGCAGAGGTGACTTCGCCTGCGCCGTTGAGAATCCAGTTGTGGTCGTAGCCGTGACCGTTGACGATCTGTTCGCTGCTCTCGTCGTTGATGCGGTCGCCGATGGCTGTGGGAGTGCGGAAGTCGAAGGGCGTGCCTTCTACGCTGAGCACTTCGCCTGTGACGGCCACGTCAGCGTCGACGGCTGTGAACTGGTCAGCATCGAGCTGGAGGATTTCGTCGAGGCAGTCCTTGCTGGGGTCGCCGCTGAGGTTGAAGTAGCAGTGGTTGGTCAGGTTCAGCACGGTAGCCTTGTCGGTCGTGGCTGTGTACATGATCTGCAGGGCGTTGTCGTCGGTGAGGGTGTACGTTACCTTCACGTCGATGTTGCCGGGATATCCGTCCTCACCGTCGGGGCTTGTGGTGGAGAACTCCAGGTTCTGCCCGTCGATTTGGTTAGCCTCCCAGATGCGGTTGTGGAAGGCGATGGGGCCGCCGCCGTGCAGGCTGTTGGGTCCGTTGTTGATGGGAAGCTGGTAGTTCTCGCCGTCGAGGGTGAACTGACCCTTGGCGATGCGGTTGCCGTAGCGTCCGATGAGAGCGCCGAAGTTGCAGCCTTCGGCTCCGTACTTCACGTAGTCGGCGATGTTGTCGTGTCCGAGGCAGACGTCCGTCATGTTGCCTTCCTTGTCGGGCACCATGATGCTGACGATGCGTCCGCCAAAGTTGGTGAAGCACACCTCCATACCTGCATCGTTGCGGAGGATATAGAGTGATGTGGAGTCGCTGGCGAAGTCAGCGGGGTTGAGACCTGAGAGGGTGATGGTGTCACCGCTCTGTGTGCTCTGTTCCGTCTTGCTTCCGCAAGCGGCGAGGCACAGTCCGGCTGCCATTGCAGCGAGGACGGGGAAGAGTTTTTTCTTCATGTGTTTGGTTAGTTAATGGTCCCTTCCGTCGGGAGGCGGGAGGCGACGGTTGTTATGTAATGGTTTGTTTTCCTATTCCTGTACGTCCTGTGCGGGGAGGTAGAGCTTGGCGCTCTTCTGTCCGCGCGAGATGATGCCGCTCTTGGGGTCGTCGGCCAGCTGCCGTAGCTCGAGCGAGGCTGTGGTGTAGGACAGGCCGGTGAGCTTCACATAGTCGTAGACGTGCATGAATCCACTCTTTGCCATGAACTCCTTAGCCAGGGCGAGCCGCTCGGCGGGGCTGTACTTCGAGCGTGCCAGACGGCGCTCGCCGGCCCGCTCCAGGGTGCAGTTCTGGTTGGTTACCCTGACGAGTTTCTTGTCAGCGCGGTAGACGATGCCCGACACCTCCAGGCTCTGTGCGTTGCGCTTCTTCTCGTCCTTCTCGAAGTTGTCGAGCTCCTTGGTCTCCTTCACGCCGAGCTTGGTGCTGAAGGTGCCCAGTCCGTCGATGGTCACGGAGTAGCCGTCGGCCAGCTGGCGCGCCAGTTCCTCGCATACGATGGCCAGCGAACCCATGATGGCGCTCTGCGGCATGCCGCCGTGCTTGGCGCACTTCTCCATGAATTCCTTCGAGCTGATGTTGCTGAACGTAGCCATACGGTAGTAGGCTCCCGTTTTGCCCTTACCGCTCAGGTCGGGCATTTCTTTCTTGATGTACTTTGCCATTTTTCCGTTCTTTATTATATAATTTTCCGTTCTTTATTATATAAAATGTGTCACTCCCGTCTGCAAAGTTACGAATTCCCTGCGACAAAACAAAATCTAAGGCACTAAAATATATTTCCAAACCACTAAAATATATTTCCAAGGCTTTGAAATATATTTCCAAGCCACTGAAAAAGTTTTATGCCGAGGGGCGAAGAAGTTTATGGCACGTCGCAGGGGATTTCTGTGCCTTTGGCACGATTTTTAGTCAAGCGCAGAGGATTTTAACACGAAACAGAAAAAAAACGGGCAAAATGTTGCTTTGAATCATATTTTGTGCTAACTTTGTGGCATACTTTGCACAAATATGGAGTAAAACGAAACACTATGATACGCATCAAGCCCTCTTTTAAGCTTTTCCTTGCCGCTGTCGCCCTTGTCTGCGTCTGCGGATGCAAGGAGACCATCGACACCTCGGCACGCTATGTCTTCACCGAGGAAACCATCCTCAGCTACTTGGAAAAGCACGAAGCCTACAGCTCGTACGTCGACCTGCTCCGCAAGGTGGACGTCAGCAGAATCAGCGGATCGAAGGTCAGCCAGCTGCTCAGCGCACGCGGCGTCTTCACCGTCTTTGCCCCGACCAACGAGGCCATCCAGAAATACCTGGAGAGCCTGGTGGAGGAAGGACTCATCACAGAGCCCTCGTGGGACGCCTTCCCCAACCAGCACAAGCTCGACTCCATCCGCAAGGTCATCGTCTTCAACAGCATCATCAACGGCGGAGACGAGCCCGAAGCATTCTACTACACCTACGACTTCCCGGAAAAGAGCGGCGACGAGTTCATCCTGGCTAACCTCAACGACGAGAAGCTCTCCGTCCGCTACGTTGACAAAGAGCCCGACAGCATCTACATCAACAAGGACTGCCCCATCAGCAGCACCGAGCGCGACATCCTCTCCATCAACGGCATCATACACCAGATAGGCAAAGTCATTGCCCCCAAGAACATCACAGCCACTAAGTACATACAGGAATGCCTCGACGAAAAGAAGGGCGACTTCCTGGCTTGCTTCCGCGTCATACAGGCCTGCGGACTGCTCGACACGCTCAACGCCGTGCGCGACGAACGCTACGAGGAACTCTACCAGACAGGCCAGATACCCAACCTCGTCGGCATGACAAGCTACGGCTTTGCCGAAGGCGAAATAGGCTACGCACCCAAGCACCGTCTCTACGGCTTCACCATCTTCGCCGAGCCCGACGACTTCTGGCTAAGCGAAGGCATCGACCCCGCCGACCCCGACCTGCTCCGAAAGCTCATCCAGTGGATTATCGACAACCACCAGTACAGCGAAGACGACAAGTTCACGACCGACGACAACTACGAGAGCGAGGACAACCTGCTCTACCAGTGGATTACCTACCACATCCTGCCCATGCGCATCCCGAAGGGCAAGCTCGTCTTCCACTTCAACGAGTACGGCTACAACCTGAGCAAACCGCTCTCCTACTCCATCCCCGTCTATGAGTTCTACACCACGATGGGCAAGCGCCGCCTCTTCAAGCTCACCGAAAGCGGAGCCAGCAACGGTGTCTACATCAACCGCTTCCCAATCACCGACAACGGACGGCGCGGCACAGGCGAGGAAATCGGCTGCAAGCCCGATAAGGTGGGCGCCCTCGTCGACGCCGACTCGCCCAAGGCTATCCTCGAAGACATGACCAACTGCATCGTCTACCCCATCGACGCACCCATCTCCTACAACGACGAAGTGCGCAACGACCTGCAGCGCAACCGCATCCGGTTCGACGGCATGAGCCTCTTCCCCGAAGCCATGAACAACGACATCCGACTGAAGAAAGCCACCGGAGAAGACTCCAAGCACGTCTACATACCCAACACCGTGCGCACATACAACTACTTCGAGAACATGCAGCAGAACGCCGACATGAACTTCGTCTACTACAACGCATGGAACGACGACTGGTGCAACCTGCATCGCGACGAGATGAAAGCCGTCGGACGCTTCGACGTCACCTTCAAGCTCCCGCCCGTACCACGCCGCGGAACCTACGAGGTACGCTACAAAGTGCTTGCCAACGGCAACCGAGGCATCGCACAGATCTACTTCGGAAACAACCCCGACCAGCTGCCCGTCACAGGCATCCCCCTGGACCTGACAAAGGACTGCCGCAACGCCCTCACGGCACAGGAAGTGGGATGGGTCGTGGATGATCCCAACGACGACGACTCAAACGCCGAACACGACAAGAACATGCGCAACAACGGCTACATGAAAGGCCCGAAGTCCATCAACTCCAACGACGGAACCGAACGCGACTGGAACGACCGCGAGAACATCCGTCACATCTTCGTCCGCCAGACTCTCGACCCCAACGAAACGTACTACATCCGACTCAAGTCTGTGCTTGACTCCGACAGAAAGGAGTTCTACATGGACTTCATCGAATACTGCGCAAAGGAAATCTACGACAATCCCATCGAACCGGAAGACATCTGGTAAAAGTGAAAAGGTGAAAAAGTGAAAAGGTAAAAAACATATCCCCCTTAACCTTTTCACTTTTTCACCTTTTTCCCTTTTTACTTTTCCACCTTTTACTTTTTTACTTTTTCAACTTTTACCTTTTTACTTTTTCACCTTTTACTTTTTTACTTTTTCACCTTTTTACCTTTCCCAACTCCCCTCACGGCCTTCGCCTCCAGCGGATTGTCCGGCCAGGAGTGCTTGGGGTACCGACGGCGTAACTCGCTTCGCACCTCGAAGTAAGTGTTCTGCCAGAAGCTGCCGAGGTCCCGCGTAAGCTGGACCGGCTTAAAGCCCGGCGAGAGCAGTTCCATCAGGACGGGCACACGGCCATCGTCCACACAAGGCGTCTCCCTCATCCCGAAACACTCCTGCAAGCGGACACTCAAGACAGGTGCCTCCGCTCCGACACGGTAGTCCAGACGGATGCGGCTGCCCGTCGGCACCACAACGTGCGACGGAGCCAGACGCTCCACCTGCTGCTGCACATCATAGGGGATGAGCGCCCAAAGCGCATCGCACAGATTGATTTTGCGAAGCGCCGCTCCCGTCGTACGCAAGCGACCGCCATCGTCAAGATAGAAAGGCAGCCATTCGTGCGCCGTCTCAAGCAGATGCTGCGTGGAGAGGTCGGGGATGTCCAGCTCTGGATGCCACGCGGCAACCTGAGCGACACGCCGTTGCAAAGCCCCCACCTCGTCGTTCCACGACAACATGCTCAGTCCGTTCTTCGTCACAGCATCGCAGATGGCACGTTCCTGCAAGTCGCGCGGCGCATCGTGAATGGGTTTGGAACGAAGCAGAAGCCGCCCGATGTTCCATTCGTGCTGCATGAGCAGACAGTCTTGCTTGGCGTCCCACGCCACAAGATCGCGCTCCGTAGCCAGTTCCTCCAGGTCGTCCGGCTCGACAGAGGACCCCACCAAACCTCCCCTTAAAAGGGAGGCTTCTTTACTTGCGCTATTGATGGAATTGGTTTTGGCAAAGACAAGCCACGGATGAGCCGAGAGAGGATCGCTCAGGTCAATGCGTACCTCATCGCCGCTGGCAAGCCTGTAGCGTCCGGCCCTGTCCATTTGCATCGCCACGCGTTCGGGGTAAGCGTAAGCCAGCAAAGCGCCACAAAAGGCCTCCCCCGTCCCCTCCAAAGGAGGGGGGAACGGCGAAATCTTCATCATCCTGCGGTAAGCGGCGGCCACCTCTATGATGCGTTGCCAGACACTCCCTCGCGATGGTTCCCCCCTCCTTTGGAAGGGACGGGGGAGGCTTTCGATGCGCAGGGCAATGTCGGCGCTCGTCTCCTGTCCTGCCAACGGGTCTTTCTCCTCGAGGAGCGCGGCGATGTCGCAGGCGAGGCTGGTCTGGCCGAGCGAGGCGGCACGGAGTATCATCCTGGAAATGCGGGGATGACAAGGCAGCTCGGCCATTCTTTTGCCCAACGGCGTGATGCCTTTTTCATTGATTGCCCCGAGGGAAAGGAGCAGATGACGCGCCTCAACGAGACTCTTCACAGGCGGCGGCGTGAGCCACGGCAGGGCGGAAGCGTCGGGTTCGCCAAAGGCGGCGACGTCCAGAAGCAGCGGCGCGAGGTCGGCATCCAGTATCTCTGGCCTGCGTTGCTCTGCCATGCGATGCTCCGCCGCCTTCGTCCAGAGCCGATAACACGTGCCGGGAGCCAGTCGGCCTGCGCGTCCGGCACGCTGCTTCGCCATGTCCATGCTGACGGGGACCGTTTCGAGGTGGCTCAGACCGCTGCGTCCGTCGAAGACAAGCGTGCGGCAAAGCCCGCTGTCAACCACGATGCGGACGCCCTCAATCGTCAGCGAAGTCTCGGCAATAGGCGTGGCAATGACCACTTTCCGCTCGCCGTCCCTCGACGGAAGGATGGCTCTGCGTTGCTCCGCAGGCGGCAGATTGCCGTAGAGAGGCAGGATGGCAAGAGGTTTTCTCGCACTTGTTTCTCCCCCTAAAGGGGGAGTCAGAGGGGGTCCGCCTTGCAGCAGTTCGGCACACTTCATGATGTCCGCCTGTCCGGGAAGAAAGACGAGGATGTCGCCGTCGTGCTCCTTGAGGGCCCGGCGGACGGTGCTCGCGGCCACTTGCGGCATGTCGCGGCGGTCGATGTCCTCTTTCGCATAGACAATATCGACGGGGAACATCCGTCCCTCGCTCTCGATGAGGGGAGCCTGCAAGGCTTGGCAGATGGCCGAAGCATCGATGGTGGCGGACATGATGACAAGGCGGAGGTCGGGCCGGAGGAGTTGCTGAGCCTGTCGGGAAAGCGCGAGGGCGAGGTCGGAATGCAGGCTGCGTTCGTGGAACTCGTCGAAGATGACGATGCCCACGCCGTCGAGCGTCGGGTCATGCTCCAGCATTCGCGTCAGGATGCCCTCGGTCAGGACCTCGATTCTGGTGTCCCGGCTGACCTGGGTGTCAAAGCGGATGCGGTAGCCGACGCGCTTCCCGACGGGTTCGCCGAGAAGCGACGCCATGCGTTCCGCTATTTGCCGGGCGGCCAGGCGGCGCGGTTCGAGCATCAGAATCTTGCCCTCCACCGGTGCATCGAGCATGAGGGTGAGGGGCAAGAGGGTCGATTTGCCGGCTCCCGGAGGCGCGGTGATGACCACGCACGACCTTTCGGCAAGCGTCCGGCTCACCGCGTCGGCAATCGACCGAGCAGGCAACTGAGGCAATTCATAATTCATAATTCACAATTCATAACGGTTTGTATCATGCTTTTCAATTGGGCGTAGCCTAACTATGAATTGTGAATTATGAATTATGAATTAGCCCACAATCCACTTGCTGCCGGGCAGCAGGGAGACAATCTTCGTGGTGATGGCGCAGCAGATGAAGCTCAGGACGGCTATCGCGGGGATGGCTGCCCAGACGGGAATCAGGGGTTCTGCCTGGTTGCCGTTCACGAAGTAAACCGCGATGGGCGCGAGGAAGGACAGATGCATCAGGTACATACCGAAGCTGAGCTTAGCGAGAGAGGTGATAATCCTTGGCGCCGGACGGTGAATTGTCGAGAAGAGGAGGAAGAGGCCGTAGGTTGCCATCAGCACATTGAGCGTGCAGAACTCCCAACTCCATTCGAGCATCGGGGTCTCGATGGCAACGCCGGGAACGCCCTTCAGCCAGAAACTCCAGCCCGTGAACGCGGCGCCCACGATGAAGCAAAGCAGGCCGACAGCCACACGCTTGCTGTCTGTCCACTGGAGATGATAGCGTATGTAATGCGCAAGAACGAGGTAGCCGAGGTAACCCGAGCAGTACCAAAGCATGTGGAAGCCGTTCCAGAAGCACTCGCCCCACAGCTCGTCGCTCACGAAGCGGTGCAGCCAGGGCATCGTCGTCGAGAAGACAAAGATCCAGATGAACAGACGTTCTTCCTTTGCCGTAGCCTTCTCGAGCCAAGGCGACACGACGGGGATGATGAGATAGAGGCTGATGAGGGGGTACATGAACCAAAGGTGACCGGCCATCGACGGGAAGTTCCAAGGCAGGCGGCACAGGTCCTGCATCGACGTCTCCCACGTCATGCCTCCCCATGCCAGGGGCAGGAAGCAGTAGAGCAGCATGAAGACAATCATCGGGGGCAGGATGCGCAGGAACCGGCGGCGGTAGAAGTCGGTCATGCTCATGCCCTTCTTCATGGGTACGAGCAGGAAGGCGCTGATGGTCATGAACAGAGGAACGGAGACACGTCCGAGGGCTCCGTCGTAGAAGGCCACCCAGAAACGGTTGGCCTCGCAGGCAAGTTTGGACATATTGCCGGCCAGTCCGCTGTCGTCGGCACCATAGAAGTTCTCACTGGCGTGCACCAGCATCACGAGGAAGCAAGCGATGACGCGAATCCAATCAACGAATGCTATGCGGTCTTTTACTTCATTTTTCATAGCTGTTCACTTGAAGAAGGGTTAATAGAAGGGCTAGTGGGACCAGAAAGACTAGAAGAACTAGAAAGACTAGAAGGACTAGTGGGACTAGAAGAACTAGTAAGACTAGTAGGACTAGTAGACTCGGAAAGGCTGCCAGGCTGAGGTTTTTTGATGGCAGCGCAGATGATTTTGCGCACCGTCATGGGGTGCTCTATGCAATGCACCTGGTGCGAAGTGCCGCCGCTGCCCACCATCTCCACACATCCCGTGCCGATGATGCGCTGCCAGAACGACTGGTAGAAGTTGACGGTCTCGATGCGGGCCAGGGGAATCTCGGTCATCTTGATGTTGAAGATGCCGTCCTTCTGCACAAAACGGGTGTCCGTGACGGCAAACTCGCTGCGGGTGCGGACGATGCGGCCCACAAGCCACACCACGAAAGCCAGCACCAGCAAAGCAATGCCGGCGTAGTTAAGCTCCGTCTTATGTTCGGGGTAATAGTAATAGGCCGCTACGAAGGCTGCCACTCCGCCCAGGAAGAACAGCGTGGCCCACAGCATGTAGCTGAACACCGACGACCAGTGAAGCCGTCCGTTGAAGATGATTTTCTCGCCCTCTTCAAGGCTGCTTTTGATGTAATTTGCCATAATCTTCTGTTTATCTTGTTCTGATCTTTCTATGTCTTACCGCGGAGTATGATTCCCCTCTGCCTTCGCTTCCGAAATAAGCGCGAGGCGCTTCCGAAATAAGCACGAGGCGCTTCCGAAATAAGCACGAGGCGCTTCCGGGATAAGCGCGTTGAGCTTGATTCTAAGGCATGTGTCGTGTCTCTGCTTGGGGTTAACGTTTTTATTATCCGCGGACTGGTTTTATCTATTCTTTCGTGATGCGCAGGCGCTGGTTGCCGACTTGGATGACGTAGCGCCCGGGCAGGATGCGCATGGCATTCGACTTCGCGTCCCACCACTCAAACGCTGAGTCGGGCAGCTGGATGCTGACGTCTGTGGCCGTCCCTGCAGGGACATCCACGCGCCGGATAGCGCGAAGCGTGCGGATGGGGCCGTCCGTGTCGCCTTCCCGGGTCAGGTAGACGAGCACCGTCTCAGTGCCGTCGCGCTTCGACTTGTTCGTGAGGCGGAACGAAAGCCTGCCGTCTGCATAGCTCGCCTTGCCGTAGACGAAGCGGCTGTAGCTGAGCCCGTAGCCAAACGGATAGAGCGGTTCGCCACGGAAGAAGCGGTAGGTGTGGCCTTCCATGTCGTAGTTTTCGTAGTCAGGCAGCTGGTCCACGTTGCGATAGAACGTGACGGGCAGGCGACCGCTGGGGTTGACACGACCGAAGAGAACCTCGGCCACAGCCTGACCGCCTGCCTGTCCGCCGTACCAAGCCTGCAGGATGGCGTCGGTCGTCTGCTGTTCCGGGACAAGTCCGATGGCGCTGCCCGAGCAAAGGACGAGGACGACGCGCTTGCCTGCCTCGTGCAGAGCGGCCAGGATGTCACGCTGGGTCTGCGGCAACTCTATCATCGTGCGGTCGCCACCCTTGAAGCCCGGCTCGTCCACCGGCATTTCCTCTCCCTCGAGACGGGGCGAGATGCCGCCGCAGAAGATGACGGTCTGTGCATCCCCTGCGGCCTCCACTTGCTGCCGGACATCCTTTTGCCAAGGTATGAACCGTGCAGAGGGGCAGATGCTGCGGATGCCTTCTTCCATCGTAATCGTGTGCAGCGGGAAGCCGTTGTAGTTGCCCCATTGCATCTCCTGGTCGGCTGCATTCGGTCCCATGATGGCCATTGACCATTGACCATTGACCATTGAAGGACGGGAGTCGGCCTCTCGCGCGGTAGCAAATTCTTCATTCTTAATTCTTAATTCTTCATTATCCAAGGGCAGAATGTTCTTTTCGTTACGCAGCAGGACGATGCTCTTGCGGGCTGCCTCCAGCGCCAAGTCGTTGTGTTCCTGACAGCAGAGGCGGTCGTCGGGAATGCGGTTCCAGGGATTGAGCTGCGGGTCGTCGAAGTCTCCCAAGCGGAAGCGTGCCTCGAGCAGGCGACAGAGACTCTTGTCGATGGTCTCCTCCTTGATGCGCCCCTCGCGGACTCCGTCCCGCAGACTGCCATAGCTGCCACCGCACTCCACGTCCGTTCCGGCGATGACGGCCTGGCTCGTCGCCTCGGTCTTGCCTTTGCTGTAGTGGTGTCCGTGGTCCATCCAGAAGTCGTCCACCGCGCCGCAGTCGCTGGTCACCAGTCCGTCGAAGCCCCACTCGTCGCGCAGTATCTGCTGCAAGAGGCGGTCGCTGCCGCAGCAAGGCTTGCCCTCGAAACGGTTGTAGGCACACATCACCTCGCTGACCTTCGCTTCCTTCACCAGGGCACGGAAGGCGTAGAGGTACGTCTCGTGCAGGTCGCGGAGCTTGATGTTCTCGGCGTCGAAACGGTGACGGCTCCACTCCGGACCGCTGTGCACGGCATAGTGTTTGGCACAGGCCAGCAGCTTCTGGTAGGGAGCATCCTGCGGTCCCTGCAAGCCGCGCACTACGCTCTTGCCCATCACGGCTGTCAGGTACGGGTCTTCGCCGTAGGTCTCCTGTCCGCGCCCCCAGCGAGGATCCCGGAAGATGTTGATGTTGGGGGTCCAGAAAGAAAGGCCGTGATACATCTCGCCCTTCGTGCCGAGACGCTGCGCCTGGTTGAACTTCACACGAGCCTCATCGCTGACTGCCGTGAAGACGCGCTCCACGAGCATGGTGTCGAAAGTCGCAGCCAGGCCCATCGTAATGGGGAAGACCGTGGCGTTGCCGTTGCGCCCCACCCCATGCAGTGCTTCGCTCCACCATTGGAAGACGGGCACGTCCAGGCGTTCGACAGCCCGCGAGTGGTTCATCATCAGGCCCACCTTCTCCTCCAGCGTCAGCCGCTGGCAGAGGTCCCGGGCACGTTCCTTCGGACTGAGGTTCGGGTTCTGATAGGGATAGCGCTGCGCCTGTGCAGCACACACAACGAGCAGCAAAAGGCCGAGAATGGAAGTTTTCTTCGTCATACAGGGGATGTTTTTCCTGCAAAGATAAACAATCTTTCTCAAATCTCTTTCGTTTTCGTCAAGAAAAGTGTAACTTTGCAAGCACTTAGGTAAAAAGTTGTTCCTTATGTCACGTTTACTGCAAAGAATGATTCTCTTTTTCGTCGGTCTGACGCTTGCAAGCCTGCCGGCAAAGGGACAGACCGCAGCCTCCGACACTACGATAATGCGCGAGGTGAGCATCAACGGACAGCGCAGCCGCATCACATACCGCCTGGACCGCCAGCGCATTGACGCCAGCCAGGTGCTGACGGCGCAGGGCGGCACAGCCCTCGACGTGCTGCGTGCCGTGCCCAGCGTCACGGTCGATGCCGACGGACAGCTTTCCTACCGAGGCAGCCAGAACTTCCAGGTCTACGTGGACGGCAAGCTCTCGCCCCTGACGGGCAGCGAGGCCCTTCGCATGATTGGTGCAGCCAGCATACGCGACATCGAGATACTCACCACGCCCTCCGCCAAGTACAAGACCGACGGGGACGTGGGCATCATCAACATCATCACGCGGCGCAGCGAGACGGACGGTTGGGACGTTGCCGTCAACGGCACGGCATCCACTTGGGGCACCCTCTCGATAGATGCCAAAATAAACTATCGCATCGGACACCATAATATATATATAGGAGGCCAAGGCTCCGACATCCACAACAAAAGCCGCTTCGAGCAGGAGAAACGGACGGCCTCGCCCAACGCCCCGCAAGGAGGGGAGAACGGAGGCGTCACTTCCTATGCCGACGGCACGCGCTTCCGCAACTTCCGCACTTTCATCGGACAGGGAGGCTACGAGTTCGACGACGGGAAGCACCATCGCCTGGCCGTCGACCTGCAGGGGGGCCGCACCATCAATCCGCGGGGCGGCGACATGAAGTACAGCACCTGGACTGGCACGTCCCTCACCCCTTCGCCGCTCAGCCCGTTGCCTTCGACCGTCCTGGACAGCCACGACCGCTACAAACTGACGAAGTATCTCTTCCAGACGGCTGTCGACTACACCTGGAAGCTCAACGAGCGTGGCGACGAGCTGAACGCGTCGAGCCGCCTCCGCTACGACCGTTTCTCGGAGGAATACACCGAGAGCAACATGTTCACGCCGGACGGCGTACGACAGGAAGGCACGCGCGGCTACGAGACGGAGCACCATTGGGACTGCGACGGAGCCCTCTCCTACAAGCTCCACTACCGGCAGGGCGGCACGCTGGAGGCCGGGTATCAGTACACCACCTACAGCGAGAAGGGCGACTACCGCATCTGCTACTGGGACCTGCCGCAGCAGACCTTCCTTTGGCAGGATGACCTCTACGCTCCTTTCTATTACCGCCGGCAGACGCATAGCACCTACGCACAGGTGAACGACGGCTTCGGACGCTTCCTGTTCGACGCGGGGCTACGCATGGACCACCTGCGCGACGACATGGACCTGCCCACCATCACCAGCCGCCACCGCCGCTACACTGAGTTCTACCCCTCGGCTCATCTCTCCTACACGACCGACGGGGCGGGCATCTTCACGCTGGGCTATTCGCGACGCACCAACCGTCCGGGCATCTGGAAGCTGGAGCCTTACATCACCTACGAAGACTACCACACACGCATCATCGGCAATCCTGACCTCTGCTCGGAGTACATTCACTCCGTGGAACTGTCGTGGCGCAAGACGATAGGCACAACAGGGCTGACGGCCACGGGCTTCGCTCGCCGCAGGACCGGTGTGGTGGACTACATCCGGCGGGCCTACGACGTGGGCGTGACGCTGGACAGCATCATCAATGCCGGCAACGAGTGGCGCGAGGGACTGGAGCTGCAAGTCGTCGCAAAGCCGTTCGCCTGGTGGCAACTCACCGCTAACGGCAGCCTGTTCCTCTACAACTTCCGCGCCACATACGAGGGTTGCACCAGCGCCCACGGCACGACGGGCATGGCTGGATGGATAAACAATTTCCGTCTGGCAAAGAACACATCCATGCAGCTGGACGGACACTTCGTGGGCGGCGAGAACCTGTCGCAAGGCAAGGAGTCGGCCTACGTCTACTTCGACCTCGCAGCCCGTCAGTCGCTGCTCGGCGGCAAGCTGCAGCTCGGCCTCGTCTGGCACGACATCTTCCACACGGCCCGCTACCACAGCCTCCGCACCTCGGCCCTGCTGAGCAGCGAGACCTGGGTGCGCCCCAGCTTCCCCTGCATCGCCCTGAGCGTCTCCTATCGCTTCCGCCAGCCGAACGCCAAGGCCAAGGAGGGTGCCATCAGCAAGGAAGCAGAGTTCGTGGGAAAAGACTTTTAGATTTACGATTTAATGATTGACAATTTACGATTTAATGATTGACAATTTACGATTTAATCCTCGTCATAACGGAATAACGTTATAACGTCATAACGACAAGACTTAATCACGAAAAGACAACCAAACCATTATGAAGAAACTTATTCTTTTGCTGAGCTTGATGCTGTCTGTCTGCGCGATGGCTCAGAAGGCTGACAGCCCGCTGCGCATCGGCGTCTCGGGCGTGGCTCACGGGCACCTCTGGAACCTGATTGGCGCCATGAACCGCGGCGACTTCGTCATCGTGGGCGTGGCGGAGGAGAACGACGACTTCCGCCTGCACAACAACCTCGTGGGACGGCTGCCGAAGGAGAAGTTCTATGCCTCGCTCGCCGAGATGCTCGACAAGGAGAAACCCGAGGTGGTGGTCGACTACGGGAGCATCCTGCACCATGCCGCCACGGTGGAGGCCTGTGCGCCCCGAGGCATCCACGTCATGGTGGAGAAGCCCCTTGCCACAACCTACAAGCAGGCTCTTCGCATGGAGGCCCTGGCTAAGAAGTACGGCATCAAGATTATGACGAACTACGAGACGACGTGGTACGCCGCAAACCACCACGTCAAGCAGATTGCCGACCGCGGCGGGCTGGGCGACATCACCCGCATCGACGTCTACGACGGGCACGAGGGACCGAAGGAAATCGGCTGCGACCGGATGTTCCTCTCGTGGCTCACCGACCCGAAGCAGAACGGCGGCGGGGCCGTCATCGACTTCGGTTGCTACGGCGTCAACCTTGCCACATGGATGCTCGGCGGCGAGAAGCCCAAGAGCGTCTATGCCGTCCTGCAGCACAACAAGCCCGAGGTCTATCCGCTCGTCGACGACGATGCCACGATAGTCCTGGAGTATGAAGGCTGCACGGTGCAGGTGATGGGGTCGTGGTGCTGGCCGTACAGCCGCAAGGACATGTACGTCTACGGTTCCCGGGGCTACGCCTACCAGCGGACTGGCAGCCGGATGCAGCTCCTCGTCGACGGCAAGCTGGGCAAGGAGTTCAACGCTCCGAGGCTCCAGGCTCCGTACAACGATTCCTATCGCTACCTGAAAGCCCTCGTCCGCGGCCAGATAGAAGAGCAGCCCTCCGACCTCTCCGCCCTGGAGAACAACGTCCTCGTCGTCCAAATCCTCGAGGCTGCCATCCGCAGCGCCAAGACGGGCAAGGCCGTAAAGCTTTAGGATCTTCCGAAATAAGCGCGAGGCGCTGACCAACATTCTAAACATCTATCTATCCATGAAGACAAAAATAATTGCATTACTGTTAGCTCTCCTGCCGGCATACACCCACCATTGGGCCTGCGACCGGCAGAGCCGTCAGGACAGCCTGTCCTCTCCGGCAGACAAGCCCGAAAAGGCAGAACGTGTGATAACGGGCGACGAACGGACGGAACTCTATCTGCCTCTCGTCGACGGGAAGCGCGTGGCGCTTTTCAGCAACCAGACGGGACTTGCCAGGGAAGACCATCGGCATGTGCTGGACCTGCTCGTGGAAAAGGGGGCAAAGGTGACAGCCATCTTCTCGCCCGAACACGGTTTCCGCGGACGGGCCGATGCAGGAGCCCTCGTAGCGGACGAAGTGGACGGGCAGACCGGCATTCCGATTCTCTCGCTCTACGGGCAGAACCGGAAAAAACACCTCGGCGAGGAAGCGATGGGGATGTTCGACGTGCTGCTTGTCGATATTCAGGACGTCGGGCTTCGCTACTATACGTACTACGTCACCATGTGCCACCTGATGGATGCCTGCACGAAGTACGGACGGGAAGTCATCGTGCTGGACCGTCCGAATCCCAACGGGCACTATGTGGACGGCCCCATCCTGGACATGTCGCTACGCAGCGGAGTGGGCTATCTGCCCATCCCCGTCGTACATGGCATGACGCTGGGCGAGATTGCCCGCATGGCCGTCGGTGAGAAATGGCTGAACGAAGGCAACGAATGCAGGCTGACGGTAATCCCCTGCCTGAACTACACGCACCAGACACACTACAGCCTGCCCGTCGCTCCGTCGCCCAACCTTCCCAACATGCAGGCCATCTATCTCTACCCCTCGCTCTGCCCGTTCGAGGGCACGGTGGTCAGCATGGGACGCGGCACGGACAAGCCCTTCCAGCAATACGGACATCCGCAGATGCAGGCGTGCCACAGCTATTCCTTCACCCCGCAGAGCCTGCCGGGCGCCACACGCCCTGTGCTGATGGGCGAGAAGTGCTACGGCGAGGACCTCTCGGCCGTCCCCTACGACACAATCTGGCAGCATCAGATGAGCCTGGCCTACGTCATAGGTGCCTACCGATGCCTGAAGGCAGCGGGCAAAGCCGACGGGTTCTTCACTTCCTTCTTCGACAAACTGCTGGGCCGGACCTACGTCCGCGAAATGATAGAACAGGGATGTAGCGAAGCCGAAATCCGCGCTCGCTGGAAGGACGAAGTGGAGGCGTTCAAGCAGAAAAGGCAGAAGTACCTGCTATACGACTGAAGCCCCATCGAAGAACCCCTGGGTGAGAACCGCAAGGGTACAAAAAAAAGAGACCCTAAAGCCTCCTTTTGGTAACCCGCCTGGGGTTCGAACCCAGGACCCCCGCCTTAAAAGGGCGATGCTCTACCAACTGAGCTAGCGAGTCGACCTTGATGCAAATCGTTCCATTTGCGGGTGCAAAGGTACAACATATAATTCAAAATTCAAAATTCAAAAGTCAAAATTTTCGTTATACCTTGCTTTTTTACTCTTTCTTGGCCTCTGGAGCATAGCAGGCTGCGGCTTCGCTGAGCAAAACGGGGGCGCGGCTGTCGAGTATGTTGAGGCGCAGACGTCGTGTCTGAACCGCGGGGAAGCGCAGGATGCGCTTATAGCCTATCGTGGTGGTCTCCTCGCCGGCATCGATGGTCTGCCAGGCCGTGCCGTCGTAATACTCTACGGAAAACATCTTGGCCCGCTGCCCGAGGGGAATGTACTCCTGCAGGAGGAGGCGGTTCAGTGTTGTCTTGCGAGGCAGTTTCAGCTCCAAGGACTCGCCCGTACGGAGCACGACGTAGGTGTCGAAGTTGCCGTCCGTCGCAGGTTTCTTCTTGTCGAGCAGAAGGTTCTGGCCGAGCTCTTGCTGTATGCGCTTGTGGAAGGCGACGGCCCGGAGCGAGTCGGTGGGATGGATGCGCCCCGTGCGGTCGACGGGGAAGTTGAGGAGCATGGTGCCGTTGTGCCCTACGGAGCGGTAGTAGATGTCCACAAGTTGGTCGACCGTCTTCACCTTGTCATCCTCTTGCTTGTGGTAGAACCATCCGGGACGGATGCTGACGTCGCACTCGGAAGGCACCCAGACGTCGCCGTCGGGGTGGCCGGAGGTGAGTTCCTGCCAGCGGTCGTAGCCGGGATAGACCTTTTCGCTGTGCAGGAAGGCCCAGTTCGTGGCTCCGGCAAACCCGCTCTCGTTGCCCACCCAGCGACAGCCGGGACCTCCGTCGGAGAAGATGACGGCCTGAGGCTGTTTGCGTTGCACGAGGCTGAAGATGCGCGGGTAGTTATAATATGTGCGGCGGTCTATCTTCCGCTCTTCCTTCGCTCCGCCGTACCAGCCGTTGCCGCCGTTTGCCCCGTCGAGCCATACCTCGAAGAGCTCGCCGTACTGTGTGAGCAGTTCCTCCATCTGCAGGACGTAATACTCCGGGTAGAGGGATGTGCCGTAGAAGGCTTGATGGCGGTCCCAGGGCGAGAGGTAGAGTCCGAGCTTCAGGCCGTACTTGCGGCAGGCCTCAGCCAGTTGTCCCACGATGTCGCCCTTGCCGTCGAGGTAGGGCGTAGCCCGTATGCTATAGTCGGTGTACTTTGTGGGCCAAAGGCAGAAGCCGTCGTGATGCTTTGCCGTGAGGATGACGCCCTTCATGCCTGCCTCGACGAAGGTTCGGGCCCATTGTTCGCAGTCGAGCGCCGTGGGGTTGAACTTCTCGGGGGAGACGTCGCCGTAGCCCCACTCCTGGTCGGTGAAGGTGTTCAGCCCGAAGTGGATGAAAGCGTAGGTCTCCATCTGCTGCCAAGCCACCTGATGGACCGTGGGCAGAGGCGGACAGGGGGCAACGGCCCCGTTTTGGGAAAGAGCCGGGAGGCCGCCCTGAAGCATAAAGAGGGATGCAAGAAGGATACTTTTTCTGGTTTTCATGGTTTTTGATTCTTATGGCTGTTGTGATTCGTTTGGCGTCTCGCTGGCAACGGCACCGTCCGTCTCGTTTAGGACAAAACGCCGGTAATAGGAGATGAGCAGAGTAGTGAGCGGCAGGGCGACGATGAGCCCGATGAGCCCCAGCAGACTGCCCCAGACGGAGAGGCTGAGCAGGATGACGGCCGGGTTGAGCCCCATGACGTGCCCCATGATGCGCGGCGTGAGGTACATGTCCTGAATGGTCTGCACGACGGCAAAGACAGCCAGGGCGCAAAGCATGATAATCCAGAAGCTCTGCCCCGTATCGGCAGCCTTGACCAAAGCCAGGATGATGGTGGGGATGAAGCCGACCAGCTGCAGGTACGGAATCAGGTTGAGCACACCGATGAAGAGGCCCAGGCCAATCGCCATCGGGAAGTCGATGATGAGGAAGCCTATGCTGAAGAGGATGCCGACCAGCAGGGCAATGAGCGACTGTCCGCGGAAATAGGCGTTCATGCCGTTCTTGACATCCTCCACGACCATCCCCGCAAAGCCTCGCTTGCTGGCGGGAAGGAGCCGGATCCAGCCTTTGGAAATCTTCTCGTAGTCCAACAGGATGAACACCAGATAGAGCATGACGACAAGGCTTCCCAGCAGACCGATGGCAAAATTGATAGTGCTGGAGAGGAATCCCCAGGCCTGCAGGACAAGATTCTCTGCCACGTCCATCACGCTGCTGTGCTGTATCAGCTTCAGGAGCGAGTTGTCGTTGGCATAGTTCTGAAGCATGTCCTGAACGTTACGAAGGAGGGCGGAGGAGGCAAACGTGTCGTGGAAATAGACCGTGATAAGCCTGGACAGACGGACACTCTCCTCTACGATGGGAGGCACGACGAGGAAAGCCGCCAGGGTGAGCGCGGCAAGGACGGTGAGCAGAGCCACGACGATGCTGAGGATGCGGAACTTCAGCCTGCATCTGTACTGCAGGAAGAGCACGAAGGGATAAATCATGTAGGCCAGAATCCAGGCAATGAAGAACGGCAGCAGGACGCTGGACAGACGGTTGACGAGCAGAACCACGGCTGTCGCGGCCAGAGCAACAAGGACCCAGCGCACGACGCGGTCGAAAGTAATCTCACGTTCTAACATCTTTTTTATTTACCATTTAAGCAGTTACTATTTATCTCCTCCCCCTTTGGGGAAGCTTGGGAGAGGGGCTGTTGCCTTGGCATAGCACTCCCGGCAAAGCGGCTCGTACTCGTGCTTCTCGCCGAGCATCACCTGCTTCTCGCCTGCCACGATGCGATGGCTGACGTAGGCCAGGGCGCCGCAACGGACGCAGATGGCATGCACCTTCGTCACCTCGTCGGCTATGGCACAGAGCTGCGGCATGGGGCCGAAGGGCTGTCCCTTGAAGTCGAGGTCGAGGCCGGCCACGATGACACGGATGCCGCGGGCGGCAAGCTCGTTACACACCTCCACGATGTGCTCGTCGAAGAACTGCGCCTCGTCGATGCCCACCACGTCGCTCTCCTGCCCCATCAGGAGGATGCTGGCCGAGGAGTCGACCGGCGTGGAGAGGATGCTGTTCCCCTCGTGGCTGACCACCTCCTCTTCGCTGTAGCGGACGTCGATGGCCGGCTTGAATATCTCTACACGTTGTTTGGCGAACTGTGCCCTGCGCAGACGGCGGATGAGTTCCTCCGTCTTGCCCGAAAACATCGAGCCGCACACAACTTCCACACGGCCTCGCCGCATCATCTCGCCATTCGTTGAACCTACATCTTTCATCGTTTACATTCCATTTTGCAGGGACAAATATACAAAGAAATTAAAAATTAAGAGTTAAGAGTCAAGAAAAATACTAAAAAAGCCAAAAACTATGAACTATGAACTATGAACTATGAACTTTTTTCGTATCTTTGCAGGCGCGATATTATATATAATAAGGTATGGGGACTCTCTACTTAGTGCCGACTCCCGTTGGCAACATGGAAGACATCACGATGCGGGCACTCCGTGTGTTGCGCGAGGCTGACCTCATCCTGGCCGAGGACACACGGACCAGCGGCAACCTGCTGCGCCACTTCGACATCAAGAATGCCATGCTCTCGTACCATAAGTTCAACGAGCATCAGACCGTGGAGGGCATCGTGGAGCGACTGAAGGGCGGCCAGACCATTGCCGTCATCAGCGACGCAGGCACGCCGGGCATCAGCGACCCGGGGTTCCTCGTAGCCCGCGAAGCCATACGGGCCGGCGTGGAGGTCATCACCCTGCCCGGCGCAACGGCTTTCGTGCCGGCACTCGTCAGCAGCGGCTTGCCCTGCGACCGTTTCTGCTTCGAGGGCTTCCTGCCGCAGAAGAAAGGCCGGCAGACACGCATCCAAGCCCTTGCCGACGAGACGCGGACGATGATCTTCTACGAGTCGCCCCACCGCATCGTGAAGGCTCTCACGCAGTTCATCGAGGTCTTCGGGCCGGAACGTCAGGTGAGCGTCTGCCGCGAGATAAGCAAGATACACGAGGAAAGCGTGCGCGGCTCGCTCGCGGAGGTTCTTGCCCACTTCACGGAGACAGAGCCCCGAGGCGAGTTCGTGATAGTGGTAGGAGGAAAAGCCTCCCCCGCGCCTTCAGAGGAAGGGGGAACGGAGAGGAGAAATAAGAACACCGAAACAACATAAACAACTCTCCCGCCTTTCACCCCTCCTGAGAGGGCAGGGTGCAGGCCGGGGGAGGCTAAATGATTTGATATTATGAAAAAGATTCTTTTATTCGCCTGCTGCGCCCTCGGTTTGAGCGCATGCAACATGACCGGAGAGAAGCAAGACGCAGTCCAACAGGAACGCGACTCCTTGCAACGCATCATCAACGAGAAGGACATCGAGCTGGACGACATCCTGAGCACCTTCAACGAAGTGCAGGAGGGCATCCGGCGCATCAACGAGGCGGAGGGACGCGTGACCATCGCAGAAGGCAACCCCGAGAGCGCCAGCAGCCGCGAGGTGATACACGAGAACATGGAGTTCATCCAGCAGGCCATGCAGCAGAACCGCGAGATGATTGCACAGCTGCAGGAGAAGCTGAAGAACAGCAGCATCCGTGCCACCAAGATGCAGAAGACCATCGAGAACCTGCAGAGCCAGATTGAGGCTCAGGCCGCACGCATCCAGGAGCTGGAGGCAAGCCTGGCCGAGAAGGACGCCCTCATCGAAGCCCAGGGCAACGCCATCGCCGGACTGAGCAACGACGTGGCTTCCCTCACGGAGGAGAACAAGCAAAAGGCCGAGAAGGTGCAGCAGCAGGACAAGGAACTGAACAGCGCCTGGTTCGTCTTCGGCACCAAGAGCGAGCTGAAGGAACAGAAGATACTCGCGAAGGGAGACGTCCTCAAGAGCGACGACTTCAACAAGGACTACTTCACTAAGATTGACATCCGCTACGACAAAGACCTGAAGTTCTACAGCAAGAGCGCCCAGCTGCTCTCCACACATCCTGCCGGCACCTATCAGCTCGCCAAGGACAATCAGGGCCAGTACGAACTGCACATCACCGACCCGCAGAAGTTCTGGAGCGTCAGCAAGTACCTCGTCGTGCTGGTTAAGTAAGAATGCATAATTCACAATTCATAATTCATAATAATGCTACGCCCAAAGTTTAGCGAAGGAGAGAATTATGAATTATGAATTCTTAATTATGAATTAGCATGAGGACTTCCCGAAGCAAACACTACAACTCTTCGCGCTCGTCGCTCCCCTTCGAAGAGGGCATGACGGGCACGAAGTTCCATAACGTCATCGACGACTCGCCCGAGACGGCAGTCCTCGTCGGCCTCATCACGCCGAACCAGAACGAGCGCAAGACGACCGAATACCTCGACGAGCTGGAGTTCTTGGCTGAGACTGCCGGAGCCAAGACCGTGCGTCGCTTCACCCAACGCATGAACGGCCCCAACAGCGTCACCTATCTCGGCATCGGCAAGCTGCAGGAGATACGTGCCTACATTCAGGCCGAGGAGGATGCCGAAAGGGAGATCTCGATGGTCATCTTCGACGACGAGCTCTCCGCCAAGCAGCTCCGCAACATCGAGAACGAGCTGAAGGTGAAGATACTGGACCGCACGACGCTCATCCTCGACATCTTCGCCATGCGAGCCCAGACGGCCAACGCCAAGACGCAGGTCGAGCTGGCTCAGTACCGCTACATGTTGCCACGCCTGCAACGCCTCTGGACGCACCTCGAGCGACAGGGCGGCGGCTCGGGCAGCGGCGGCGGCAAAGGCTCCGTCGGACTGCGCGGCCCCGGCGAGACACAGCTCGAGATGGACCGCCGCATCATCCTCAACCGCATGAGCCTGCTGAAGCAGCGCCTCGCGGAAATCGACAAGCAGAAGACCACCCAGCGAGGCAACCGCGGCAAGATGATACGCGTGGCACTCGTAGGCTACACCAACGTCGGCAAGAGCACCCTCATG
>JAFUVM010000081.1 GCA_017483665.1 Bacteroidaceae bacterium | reverse complement strand
CGATTTTATCTTTAGCCGTTACAAATGTAGCAATTAAATTTGAATTGTGCAAGAAAAACATAGTAAACAATACGTTTATTTATAGATATTTAACAAGAAATAGATGCTTAGTCGTTACAAATTAAATTAAAACTCAGAATATACCTCGCTCTCCAGCAGAGCGGAAAAGGCAATCTGGTGCAGACAGGTTGCTGCCATCGGGCAGTCTTCGTGCAGGCAGACGGTATAGTCTGCAGGCTGGGTGGTATATGCTTTTCTTGGCATAAGGGGTTATTCTTCAACAGAAACGAGTCCGTACAAATGGTTGAGGAAGAATTCTGTTGCATCAAGCAGGGGGGAGAGGTCATTTCTGATGACATCCCAAACGAGGTCTGCGTTGATGTCAAAGTAGCCGTGTGCTATGTGATTGCGCATACCAATGACTTCTCGCCAGGGAATATCTGGTCGATGGGAAAGCAATTGTCCGGCAGTCCTTTCATCTATGTTCCTGAATCCTTCGCCTATTGCTTCGATTAACATGCAATTGGCGGCAAGCGTCTTCATTCCATCGGCAGACGACAACCAATGGTCCGCACTTTGGACACCCTTGTTCCAGGATTGCAGATTAAGTATCGCTCTCTTGATTTGCTTTAGCAAATCTTCTACGACTCCCACTTGTCTATAAGATACGGATGCCATCTGTTTCTATCTGTTTGCGGAAGAAGGGACGGATGCCCCGATGCTCCTGTATCAAATCAACTTTGCTTTCCAGCAAATCCTCCAAATACATCGCTGCCGCCACATGATTGTAAAACTTTGGAGGCATAGTAACATAAATGTCCACATCGCTGCCTTCGCGATGTTCGTCGCGAGCGACGGAGCCGAAGATGGACAAGGAAGTGATGCCGAATCTGCGTTTCAGTTCGTCGGTATGACTCTTGATGAGTTCAATGTATTCGCTTCTTGTCTTCATGGTTTGGACTAGTCTTTTGTCTGTTCTCTGATTGAATAGTTCATTCCTCGCGAGACAAAGATACGTTTTTTTTCTTTATGCGAGACGAATTATGCGAGTTTTTTAGTGTAAAGACTCAAATAATGGATTCCTATATGTGCAAAACTATATTGTGACAAGTGCTGCTTTGCCCGAGATTATTCCTCCGGCACCCATTCTTCGGCGGGCTTGACCTGGCTCTTGTATTCGCCGTCCTGCAGGCTCCTCTTGGCGGGGGCCGGGGTGCTGCCGCTGGCGAAGGAACGGGCGCTGCCGCGGTACTGGTCCCAACGCTCCATGATGAGGCGGACGTAGGCTTCTGTCTCGCTGCCGCGCATATAGCCGTGGCGGACATCGGGGTCGCGGTAGTAACGGGGCTCGGAGAGGTGCAGGATGAAGGGCGCCACCTCGTCCCATCGGTGCGGGTCGCGTCCTGCCTTGCGTGCCAGTATCTGTGCGTCCTGTACGTGGCCTGTGCCGCCGTTGTATGCAGCCAAAGTGAAACGGATGCGCTCCTGCGTGTCCCTGATGCCGGAAAAGGCTTGGCTGACTCGGCGGATGTATCGCGTTGCGGCAGAGATGTTCTGCTCGGGGTCGAAGACTTGTCCCTCGGGCACTCCCATCGCTTCAGCTGTGGCCGGCATGAGCTGCATGAGGCCCTGCGCACCCATCGATGAGAGGGCCTGCGGGTCGAAGCCCGACTCCTGGTAACATTGCGCTGCGAGCAGGCGCCAGTCCCATCCTGCCGTTCCGCTGTGCCGACGGAAGAGTTCGTCGTAGGCGGAGATGATGCCGTGTGCAGCATCCTGCATGACGGGACGCATGTGGCGGCGAACGACGTTCTCCCTCTTTAAGGGGGAGTTAGAGAGGGTCTTTACACGCTCGGGACTCCACCATTTGGCGATGGCTTCGCCCAGAAGCTCCTCGTCGGAGCGCGTCTGCCAGGTCGGCATCTCGAGTGCTATGAAGTCAATCTCGCCCCGCTCCAGCCTTTCCAACAGGGAAGCCGTATCGGGCGAAATCTCCATCTGGAGCTTTACGCCTATGCTTTGTGCAAATTCCTCGGCAAGGTCGAATTGCAGGCCCATTCCCTGTCCGTGATACTCGTAGTATGTGTCCGGACCGCTCAACGTTCCGGCCACAATCGTGCCGCTGCTCTGTATCTCGTAGAGGTCGTAGGGTCCCTCTTCTGTCTCACCCCAAAGGGAAGATGAAGCAGAAGGCTTCTCTTGCTTGGCAGTACAAGCGAGTAAAAGAAAAAGGAGAAAGCCCCCTCCTAACCTCCCCTTAAAGGGAAGGAATGTTTTTCGAGTGAACATTGGGCCTGTTATTATTCTCCCCTTTAAGGGGGAGTCAGAGGGGGCTTCAAGGTTTAATCCTATGGATAATGTACGTGCGCATGATGTCGATGGCCTGCTTGTTGTTGCCGCCCTGCGGGATGATGAGGTCGGCGTAGCGTTTGGTTGGCTCGATGAACTCTTCGTGCATCGGTTTGAGGACATCGAGGTAGCGGTCGAGCACCATTTGTGTGGTGCGTCCGCGTTCAACTGTATCGCGCTGGATGACGCGGATGAGGCGTTCGTCGGGGTCTGCATCGACGAATATCTTCAGGTCCATGAGGTCGCGAAGCTGCTTCTTCCACAGAGCCATGATGCCTTCGATGATGATGACCTCGCAAGGCTCTACGTGCACCGTCTCGGGCAGTCGGTTGCTGACGAGGTAGCTGTAGGTGGGCTGCTCGATGCTCCTGCCTTGCCGCAGGGCCTGTATCTGCTGGGTGAGAAGCTTCCAGTCGAAAGCATCGGGATGGTCGAAGTTGATACGTTTGCGCTCCTCGGGGGTGAGATGTGTGGTGTCGTTGTAGTAAGAATCCTGCGGGATGAGCGCAACACGGTCGGTGGGAAGCGTCTCGAGGATTTTCTTCACGACAGTCGTTTTGCCGGAACCTGTGCCGCCGGCTATGCCTATGATGTACATCTTTTGATTTACGATTTGATAATTTACGATTTACTATTTCTCTTGCCCCTTGCTCCTTGTCCCTTCTATTGTAAAGTGGCGGTCAGGATGCAGTCCACGGTGTCGGGACGCTTGGGCAGGAAGATGCGGTAGCCGTTCCCTTCGCGCTGGAACTGTAGAGCAGATCCGTCGCTTCGCAAAGTGACCTTCGAGAGCGTGTGTTCGCTGAGGGGAAGCAAGAAGGACAGCGGTCCGCCGTTGATGCGTTCCAGTCCTTCGTTGACCACCTTGCCGTCCTTCTCCTTGTTCAGGATGTGAATGAAGAGCGTCTTGCCCTTCTGTGTCGTGACGCCCCAGTCCTGCGGAGGGACACAGCCGCCTCGCGTGTCGTAGATGGCAGAGCCGTTGAGGTCCATGAAGGCTCCGATGTGCTTCAGCCGCTCGACAGCCTCGTCGGGCAGCTGTCCGTCGGGACGCGGTCCGATGTTGAGCAGGAAGTTGGCGTTCAGGCCGGCTGCCGTTACGAGTCGGCGGATGAGCTCGTCTCCGCTCTTGTAGTTCTTGTCCGTAATACTGTAGCCCCAGGTGTTGTTCATCGTCATGCAGGTCTCCAGGGGGAGTTGCGATATTGTCTCTTCGCCGTTGAAGCCTGCGGTGTTCTGTCCGGGCAGGTCTTGCTCGAAGAGCTGGAAGTCCTCGAGGCCGATGGGAGCGCCGTGATGGTTATTGCCGATGAGGCACTTGGGCTGTAGTTTCTTGATGAGAGCATACTGTTCTTCCAGCCGCCAGTCGAACTCCTTCTCCTTGTGGTCCCACATGCCGTCGAACCAGATGGCACCGATGGGGCCGTAGTTCGTCAGGAGCTCCGTGAGCTGTTGGTTCATGAAAGCGTAGTAGCTGTCCCAGTTGGTGGTTGACTCGTCGTGCGGACAGTTGCGGCAGCTTCCTGTCGGGTAGTCCGTCCTCTGCCAGTCCATGTGGCTGTAGTAGAGATGGAGCTTGAGGCCGTTCTGGCTACAGGCATCAGCAAGCGACTTCAGCACGTCGCGTCCGTAGGGCGTGGCTTCGACGATGTTGTACGGACTTGCCTTTGTCTCCCACATCGAGAAACCGTCGTGATGCCTGCTGGTGAATGTGACGTACTGGGCACCGGCTTCCTTGAAGAGCTGCACCCATTCGCGTGCGCTGAACCAGGAGGGACAGAAACCGCCGGCGAGCTTGGCATACTCGTTGCGGTCGATGTGCCGGTTGTGCATCACCCATTCTCCGTCGGCCAGCATGGAATAGATGCCCCAATGGAGGAAGATGCCGAACTTGCGGTCCTGGAAGTCCTCGCGGATGCGACGTGTCTCGTCGCTGACGACAAGACCTTGTGCTGCTATGGTAAGTGTCAGCAGAAAGGTAAGGAATGAAAAAGCAAAGCGTCTCATGTGTCGGAAGAATATAAAAGCCCCCTCTCCTCGGAGAGGGGGTTGAGGGTGAGGCTTTTAGAACATCTTGTCGGGGTACTGACCGGCCTTGTGCAGGGCAGCCAGCTTGGCGACAACCTCGGGACGGTCCTCGGGATAGGTGACGCCGAACCACTTGCTCGTTGTGTCGAGCACTTCGCACGTTGCCTTGCCGTTCTTGATGAGGTAATCCACCATGAGAGGAATGAAGAACTCGCTCTTGAGGTTTGCCTGATTCTTCGGGTCGGAGAGGAACGTCTTGAAGTAAGCCTCGCTGTACTCGAAGTAGTCGGGTGTGAAGCCCCAGAAGTTCATGCTGACGGGTGTGGTGTCGGGGATGCTGACCCACTGGTCGTTCTCGTCGAGGTACTGCACTACGCCGTCGCGACGTTCTATCTTCGTACGCTCTACGACGCCTGTCAGCAGATGTGTCTGCTCGTCGTTCTCGCAGATGCCGCGGCTCACGGTACCGCTTTCGCTCAGGGTGTTATCTACGCGGAAGCCCACCATGGCGTACTTGCCTTTGCTGCCTTCGGGGAGTTCGCTCAGGAACTTTGCCATGACGCGGAAGGCATCGCGGTCGTAGAAGTCGTCGCAGTTGAGCACGGCGAACGGCTCCTTGATGACGTCCTTACCCATGAGGACAGCGTGGTTTGTGCCCCAGGGTTTCTGGCGGCCTTCGGGAACGGTGAAGCCTTCGGGGAGTGCATCGAGGCTCTGGAAGCAGAGCTCGCAGGGAACGTGACCCTCGTACTTAGCGAGAATCTGTGTACGGAACTGCTCTTCGAAGTCGCGACGGATTACCCAGACAATCTTGCCGAAGCCGGCCTGGATGGCGTCGTAGATGCTATAGTCCATGATGCTCTGCCCCTGAGGACCGAGCGTGTCGAGCTGCTTGAGGCCGCCATAGCGGCTTCCCATACCTGCAGCAAGGAGGAATAATGTAGGTTTCATCTTGTTATTTACCATTTAATCATTTACCATTTACCATTTGTTCCCCCTAAAGGGGGTTAGGGGGTCTTTACAGAGCGTTAGCTGTCAGGATGAGCACGAGCAGGCCAAGAATAGCATAGAGCTCGGGGAACACGGCGAGCACCATAGTGGTACCGAAGGCGTTGTGACCTGCGCCGATGGCGCTGATACCGTTGGCACAAACCTTAGCCTGACGGATGGCGCTGAAGAGAGCCACGAGACCGAGGGCAAGACCTACGCCGAAGATGGCACAGGCGGGGCCCATCGTGATGTCGGGAGTAACCTTGCTGTTGAGCATGAAGAAGCCGACGAAGCCGTACAGACCCTGAGAAGAGGGCAGGGCGGACAGACCCATGTAGGAGCCGCTGGCTGTGGGGTTCTTCTTGAAGGCGCCGATGGCTGCGTTGCCGCAAATGGTTACGCCATAGGCACTACCGATACCGGAGAGGGCTACACAAAGTGCTACACCCAGATAAGCTAATAAGATTTCCATAATGTTTTTTGTTTTGGTTTAATTCATAATTCATAATTCACAATTCACAATCAGGCAAGGCGACGTTGGGCTTTGCAACCTTATTATATATAATGTGTAGTTTGCTATTTTAGACTTCGCTTGCTTTCGCCATGAATCAAGAACTATGTCTTATGAGGGATTAATAATTATTTTGGTTAAACTTCTTTTCAATTTTTAGAGGTTAGGGGTTTTATAGAGGTTAGGGGTTAGAGGTTAGAGGTTAGAGGATTGTTTGGGAAGCTGAGGGGCCAAAGGTGTTCTCTAACCCCTAACCTCTAACCACTAGCCACTAACCTCTCTTTCACCCTTTCACCGTCCTGAATGGATTGTACTCCTTGCCGCCGCCGCTGAAGTCGGCGTTCTTGAAGAACTCGACGAACGTCAGTCGCATGGGATGTACGAAGGCACTTATCATGCTCAGGGCGAAGGTGATGCCGTGACCTGCAAGCAGGATGAGCACCATCGGGAGCCAACGGACGAACCAAGGCAGGCTGGAGGTGAGGTCGATGGCCAGCGAGTTGAACACGCCGCCGAGCACGCCGCCCGTCAGTCCGAGGGCGAAGAGGCGGATGTAGCTCAGCAGGTCGCCCAGCAGGCCGGTTGACATGCCGTAGGTTGCCCAGACGCCTCCGCCGATGTTGAGCAGCGGACCGGTGATGGGGTTCTTGTATGCCGACGGGTTGTTGTAGAGGAAGATGCCGACGACACTAATCGCGATGAGGCCGTAGAGCAGATAGATGATTGCTTGTGGCAGGGCGACTCCGCAGGCGGGCAAGCCGAAGAGGGCGATTGCGGAAAGCAAGGCCACCACCCACGAGAAGGTGCCGATGGAGTAGGCGAAGCCATAGTTCTTCCACGCCTTACATGCCTTGAGAACCATACCCAAGAGCACTTGCACCAAGCCGATAATGACGGAGATGACCATCATAGGCGAGTAGCCGAAGATGGGGCCGACGCCGTTGTTGTTGAGGAAGTAGGGCTTGACGGGCGCCAGGAATGCCCAGTCCTGTTTCGACAGGTCGATGCCGAAGACGGTGCCCATGAGCAGACCGCAGACGGTTGTGGCAAGGCCGAGCCAGATGCCGAGGCGTCCGTAGCTCTTCAAGTCGTCGGTGCTTCCCTTCAAGGCCAGGTAGATGCCGCCGAGCAGGACGAGCAGGCCGTAGCCGCCGTCGCCGAGGCAGAGTCCGAAGAAGAGCATGAAGAAGGGTGCGAAGAAGACGCTGGGGTCGATGTCGCGATAGTTGGGCAGCGAGTACATGCGCAGGATAGGCTCGAAGAGGCTGGTGTAGCCGTCGTTGGTTATCTTGACGGGTACGTCGTCCTCGTAGGCCGGGTCTTCCAGCTCGTAACAGATATGTTGTTCGTCGAGCCACTTGCTGAGCCCGTCGGCTTTGTCTGCCAGCGTCCAGCCCACCATGAGACGGACGGCTCCGTCGGCAATACTCTCGTCCGAGAGCTCCACTTGGCGCAGTTGTATCTCGCCCTGAGCTTGCCGCAAGCCTTTCTCGAGCGTGCTGCGGCATTCGCGGGCGACGGCGCAGATTGTGTCGTGGTTCTTCTGGAGGGCTTCCTTGACCTCGGCTGCTTCCTTGCGGTAGGCTTCGAGCGAGCCTGTGGGCAGCTCCAGGCGTTCGGCCTTGATGTCGGGCTCCTCGTCGGAGAATGCCAGGAAGTATGTGCGCTTGCGGTATTCGTCGATGGGTGTGGCGAAGTACTTCTCCGCCCATTCCTGCAGGAAGGACTTTGCGTTGCAGGCATAGAAGAAGACCTGCATGCCCGTCTCCTGCTGGAGGCGCTCGATGCTCTTCCAGTCGAAGTTGCCCCAGGGCTCCAGCTTCTCGATGTTCTTCTCGGCCTCGTCTATCTCATGGCGCAGGCTGACTTCTTCGGCCTTGAGCTTCTCGACGAACTCAAGAGCAGGGAGGCTTTCTTCGCCTGATTTAGTGGTTAGTGGTGAGTGGTTAGAGGTTAGAGGATTGTTTGGGATGCTGGCTTCGGAACCAAAAGTATTCTCTGACCTCTTACCTCTTGCCTCTAACCTCTGAGAGGGGGTCTCCCACGCTTTGAACGAGATGTCGAGGTAGCTGAGGGCTTGCTGGTAGCGGAGCCTCAGGTCGAGGGCTTGCTGCAACTGCGGGCTGGTCTGTCCTGCCTTCAGCTGCTGTACGTGCACCACGCCCTGCTCGCGCAGCCCGGCGATGAAGTCGTCGTATTCCTTTCCGGTCACCAGGAAGGTGAGTTTTTTCATTTTCTCAATCATGCCACGTCCTCCTTCTTTCTCTTTTCCTGAAGCGACTTCAGTATCTTTTGCGACGACTTGGAGAGGTTCTCCTCGTCCTCCATGAAACGTTTAATCTTGCGCACAGCCTCCTGATAGCCAGGTATCTGTACCTTCTCGAAGAGGTTCACCTTCTGTGTCGTCTTCTTGCGGGCATGTTCCAGCAGATGCAGTTTGGCAAAGACGAACTCGCGCTCCACGGCGGTCTTGGCGAGGCCTTGCAGGAGCTTGATGCCGTCGAAGTACCACTTCGGGGCGCTGAACAGGCCGAAGGGCTTCACCTTCAGACTGATGTTGCTGAGCACGGGGACGCGTACGCCGGCAATCTTCTTGACGGCCAGCTCCACGTCGTCGAGGCTGACGAGCGAGGCGTCGAACTCGCCCCAGAGGGCATACATCTTCTCGTAGCCTTCGATCTGACTTTGCAGCTTGCGCTCCAGCTCGTCGGCCTCCGCCTTGCTTTTCTTGACCTCCAGCCTGAGCGCCGTCTCCTTGCTCTTGATGATGGGCAGGGTGCGTTGCCGCATCTTCAGGGCCTTCTCTATCTGTTGCAGCGAGGTCTTGTTGTATTGAAACTTTATTGCCATTGTTTATGTTCAATCTTCTTTACTTCAGAGCTCAATTGTTATTTCGGGCACAAAGGTACAAATAAAAAATGAAAGGATGAAATAATGACAGAAGAAAAATAAAAACCCCACGTTGAATTGCCAAACACAGCACGTCGCGTTTGCCATCATGACACGTCGTATTGCTTCTCGCGACACGTCGTATAGCTTCTCACGACACGTTGTGAATGTGCCAACACAGTAACGGCCGGCACAATCGCTTCCTCTCGGGATGGTCCTTCAAAATTCAAAAATATGCTTCGCAGGAAGTCTTTTTGTCGGGTTTCGTTCTGCTAATTCTTATGTACCTTTGACTTCGTCGAAAGTACTCCCGCTCGGAAATGCTCAAATAAATTTGGTATTTCGCTCGCTTATTCGTACCTTTGCAGAGCGATGGAACAGAAATCACTAAAGGAACGTACGGCAGGCGGGATGCTCTGGGGCGGGTTGTCCAACGGGTTGATGCAGCTCATAGGGGCTGTGTTCGGGTTGGTCTTGCTCCGTTATCTCACGCCGGAAGACTACGGGAAAGTGGCGATGCTGAACATCTTCGCAGCTCTTGCCAACGCCCTCCAGGAGAGCGGTTTCATCGCGGCTCTGTGCAACAGGCGCGAACCGACGCACGAAGAGTACAACTCCGTCTTTTGGTTCAACCTCCTGGTCAGCGGCTCGCTCTACGTCATCCTGTGGTTCTGCGCCCCGCTTATTGCAGATTTCTACGGCCAGGAAGAGCTCGTCCCCCTTGCCAGGGTGCTTTTCCTGGGCTTCCTGCTCTCGGGTCTCGGCACGGTTCAAAGGGCCTATCTCTTCGGACATCTGATGGTCAAACAGACCAGCATCTGCTCCCTCTCGGCCATGCTCCTCTCCGGCATCGTCGGTATCACGATGGCCATGAAGGGCTTTGCCTATTGGGCAATCGTGACGCAGGCCGTCTGCTTCGTCCTCGTCACGCAGGTCATGGCCTGGTTCTTCTCTCCCTGGAGGCCGACGCTGCGCTTCAGTCTTGCTCCCGCCTGGCGGATGTTCGGCTTCAGCAGCAAGCTGATGCTCACGAATATCGTGGGCATCTGCAACCTCCACGCCTTTTCCGTCCTGCTCGGCAAGTTCTTCGGCGACCACTTGGCTGGCGTCTATTCGAATGCAAAGAAGTGGAACGACATGGCTTCGAGCACGATAAACGGCATGGTGACAAGCACCAGCCAACCCACTCTGGCACAGGTCGCGGACGACATCGGCCGCTATCGTCAGGTCTTCCGCAAGATGCTCCGCTTCATTTGCTTTGTCTCCTTCCCCGCTATGCTCGGGCTGGGACTGGTGGCTCAGGAGTTCATCCTGCTTGCCGGAGGCGAGAAGTGGAGGGAGAGCGGCCTGATTCTCTCCCTGCTTTGCCTGCACGGAGCCTTCGTCCCCATTACCACGCTCTACAGCAACCTCACGATAAGCCGCGGCCGGAGCGACGTCAACATGGCCTGCACGATAGGCCAATGTCTGGCAGTCTTGGCAGGTCTCATCCTGCTTTACCCTTACGGATTCCTGCCGATGGTCGTCTATTTCGTGGCTCTCAACATCGCCTGGCTCGCCATTTGGCAATGGTTTGCCTGGCGCTTGACGGGTCTCACCTTCGTGGAAGCCCTGAAGGACACGGTGCCGTTCCTCGTCTTCACGCTCCTCGTGCTTGGCATCACCTGGTGGCTGACCGAGGGAATAGAGAACCTGTGGCTGCTCCTGCTGAGCCGCATCCTGCTTGCCGCCGTCCTCTATGCCGGCATCATGTGGGTGAGCGGGGCAAAGATAATGCGGGAAGCGATACATTATATATTTAAGTTAAGAGTTAAGAATTAAGAGTTAAGAATAAGATGAAGCAGCGAAACAACGCATTTGATCTGCTCTGCGGACTCTGCATCCTCAGGATGGTGACGCTCCATGCCGTCTGTCAGACGCAGTTGCGACAGACGCCTTGGTGGAGGGAGACGATGTTTTGGACGTTCTTCTTCATGAGTTTCTTCTTCTTCAAAGCGGGCTACTTCAACAAGGGCATCACGGGCGAGACGCTTCCCTACCTGCGTGACCGCGTCCGTCGTCTCTTCGTGCCATACCTCTCGTGGGGCATCATCGGCTTCGTCGTGGCCTTCTTCTGGCTGAGTCTCTTCCCGGAAGGCATCGCGAAGGCAATCGGCAAGGTACAGACATTCACCTGGCTCGAAAGCGGACTCACCTTAGGCAACGGTCCGCTTTGGTTCCTCTTGTCGTTCTTTGCCACCTACGTCCTCATGCATTTCATCGAACGAATCCCTTATCTTCATTGGATAGTCCTGCTTTTCCCGGCCGTCGGCTACTGGCTCTTCAGGCAAGGCAACCCCTTGTGGTTCTTCCTCGACAACGTCTTCTGCGGCACATTCTTCTTTTACATGGGGAAGGTGTGGCACCATGCTCTCGACCGTATGACGAAGCATCTTGCCCTCGTCGTCAGCGTCCTGCTCTTCGCGGGCTTCGTCTTTGCCAACATTTATCTGCACGGCGAGTACGAAATGAAAACGAACGTCTGGGTCGGCTCCTATTGGAATGTGCTGCTCATCATGCCCCTCTCCTTGCTTGGCATCTCGGGCATCCTGCTCTCGTTGCCGACGCCCCGGGTGCCCGTCATCAACTATATCGGCGAGCACAGCATGGTCTTCTTCGTGATGCACTACCCGATAATCCTCAGCTACGCCTACGCCAGCATCCTGCTCGGGCATCCCTTTCGGGGGAGCATCCCCGACCTTGTCATCATCACAACCGCAGCTTTCGTGCTCTGCTTCCTGGCTGTTCCCTTCGTGGAACGCGTGCCGTGGCTGAGCGGAAGGAAGAGCCTCCCCCGTCCCCTCCAAAGGAGGGGGGAACCATCCGCTTGTCCCGTCCCTGACTCCTCTTTTGGTCCGCAATCTATGGTTCCCCCCTCCTTTGGAGGGGACGGGGGAGGCTGTGGGGCTGTTTACTTCTATCACACCCAAGACACAGAGCGCATCGTGCGGGAGTGGCAGGAGGGGAAGTTCCCGTCGCACTTCCTCTATGGTGCCTTGCAACTGAAGGACTACGGCATCGACGTGGTTTGGCATCACCAGAAGCACACCTACAAACGCCTTCGCGACATGCTCGTGGCAACGTGGAAAGTGCTCACTTGCCGTCAGCATTACGACGTCCTCTACGCCACACACAGCCTCGGCATCGAGCCCGTCATTCTGCTCCGGGCCCTGCGGCTCTACAGGCATCCCATCGTCGTTTGGCACCACCAGCCCATCGTCAAGGCGAAGAACCCGTTGCGCGAAGCCCTGGCACGCCTCTTCTACCGCGGCATGGATCACATGATCTTCTTCTCCGGGAAGCTCATGCAGGACAGTCTCGTCTCCAAGAAAGCAGATCCGAGCCGCATGAGCATGGTGCATTGGGGAGCAGACCTGGAGTATTATGGACTTCAGACCCTCTCTAACTCTCCCTTAAAGGGGGAGAATCAAGATGCAACTGAGAAGCAACATACTCCTCTCCCTGCAAGGGAAAGGTTGGGAGAGGGTCTGGTAGGTTCGGGTGGGTCATTTTTCATCTCTACCGGCAAGGAACTTCGGGACTTCAAGACGTTGCTCCAAGCATTCCGCGAGACGGGGCTGCCCCTCGTGCTCTTTGCCGAGAAGAAGCGGCAGGCATACTTCGAGAGCCTTCATCCCGCAGAGAACATCGAGATGCACTACGGCGACCGCCCCATTCCGCACGAGATAGCGCAGTATGTGGCACGGAGCCGTTCAGTCTGCATCTGTTGCCAACGGAGCAATTATACGGTCGGTCTGACCACCGTCGTCGAGGCGCTTGCCCTCGGTCTGCCCATCCTTTGCACCCGCAACCCGCAGATGCCGATGGACATCGAGGCGGAGGGCTGCGGCTACTGGCTCGAACCGAACGACGTGGAAGGCTGGAAGGACAGGCTTCGCTTCATAGACGAACATCCCGACGAGGCTGAGGCGATGGGCAGACGGGGCCGTGCCTTGGCGGAACAATACTATAATGTAAACCAATGTGGCAAAGAAATTGCGAATATCATCAAACGCTATGAAACATAAACATCTATTCCTCATCGTTGTTGCCTTCCTGTGCCTTGGCATCCTTTCCGCCGAAGCCAAACGGAAAGAGAAGCGCCACATCGTCCGCATCGAGACGAGCATGGGCAACATCCGCGTGGCTCTCTCGGACGACACGCCTCTGCATCGCGACAATTTCCTCAAGCTTGCCCGCGAAGGATTCTACGACGGTACGCTCTTCCACCGCTGCATCAAGGACTTCATGATACAGGGCGGAGACCCCGACAGCCGGGGCGCAGAGCCTGGCAGACTGCTGGGCGACGGCGGGAACGGCTACACCATTCCGGCGGAGTTCTGCCTGCCTTACCTCTATCATTGGCGCGGAGCCTTGGCGGCAGCCCGTGAGCCGGACGACGTCAACCCCGAGCAGGAGAGCAGCGGCTGCCAGTTCTATATCGTCTATGGCAAGAAGCAGGGAGCCGCCGACATGCGCAAAGTGCGTGCAACCCTCGAGGAGAAAGGCATCGAGCTCACGCCGCAGATGGTGGACGACTACTACATGCGCGGCGGCACACCCCACCTCGACGGACAGTACACCGTCTTTGGCGAAGTCATCGAGGGCATGGATGTGGTGAAGAACATACAGCTTTCGGAGACCGACGAAAACGATCGTCCGCTGCAGGATGTCGTTGTCCGGCGCATGATTGTGGAGAAATAAAGGGGCAAAGGAACACGTAAAAGCGGTATTTTCCGGCACAATCGGCGTGGCATACCGCTACTGATTCCGCCCCTTCCCGCGGACAAGTATCCCCCTTCCCGCAGACAAGTATCCCTCTTCCCGCAGACAAGTATCCCTCTTCCCGCAGACAAGTATCCCTCTTCCCGCGGACAAGTATCCCCCTTCCCGCAACAAAAAGTTCTGCGGCCTGCAACATAAAAATCTTCCCGGCAGGGACATGTCATCCTCGCGCCGCGGACACAATTTCCTCGCGCCGCGACAACAAATTCCTCACGACACGACAACAAATTCTTCACGTCACGACAACAAGTTCCTCGCGACACGGCAACAAAATCCTCGCGACACGGCAACAAAATCCTCACGACGCGGCAACAAATTCCTCGCGCCGCGGATAAAAACTATTTCCAAGCCTTGGAAATATATTTCAGAAGCTTGGAAATATATTTTAGTGCCTTTGAAATATATTTCCGTGCCACTGAAAAAGTTTTGCTCCACGTGCTGGGGAAGTTTATACCTCGTCCTGGGGAAATTTATGGTTCGCCCTTTGGAAATATATGGTTCGCCCTTTGGAAATATATGGTTCGCCCTTGGGGAGTTTATGGCTCGTCTTCGGGAAGTTTGTACCTCGCCCTGGGGATGTTTAGGCTTCGCTCTCAGGAAGTTCGTGACGGGCTGTGATGTTCTTCGGCAAACGAAAAAAAAGGCTGCAAGCCTGATGTCTCAGACCTGCAGCCCTTGCTGCGATTAGCTGTTGCCTATTCCTGCCGACGGGCAGGAGCAGGCCGGGCGCGGGTTATTCCTCGTCCCAGATGCTCCAGCCGGTGTCGACTATTCTTCGTCCCAGATGTCCCAGCCGGTGTCTTCCTTGGTGAGGGCCTGGCCGCCGTCCACTGTTGTGTCGCTGATGATGAGGCTCTCGGCCAGCATCTGTGTTGCCTGTGCCTCTTCTATGCAGGCAGAAGGACAAATATAATTGCGTTTCATGTCGTTTGTGTTTTAGTTGGTACTTACTTCAGAATCTTCTTGCCGCCTACGATGTTGATGCCCTTCTTCATCTTCCCGAGGCGCTGACCGGCCAGGTTGTAAATAGCTCCCTCGCCCTTTGATTCTTCATTCTTCATTCTTAATTCTTCATTTATGCCCGTGGCGTCGTCGCTGTCGCTGAAGAGGAAGGCTTTAACATCTGCTGCTTCGGAAACTTCAAGATAAGCCTTGCCTGCCTTGATGTTGCCTGTCTCGGCCAGGTAGAAGCCGACTGCTTCGCCTTCGGGCTTAGCCAGGATGTACTTGCCTGCAGCCTCGATGTCCTCCTTGGCACCCTTCAGGACATTGCCTGCGATGTTGGGAGCTGTGCCTTCGTAGGTGATGGTCATGCTGACGATGCGCCACTGGCTGGTGGTCGTGTTCTTGATGGTTATGCTCTCAGCGCTGCCGGTCCATGTCTTGGTGGCAAGGGCATAGCTGCCATTGCTGAACTCGTAGCCGCCGCTCTTGAAGGCATAGTTGGTGCCGCCGAAGGTGAACTCAATCTTGCTGATAGGAGCAGCTGCGGAGATGGTCATGCTGTTGCTGCCATAGATGCGGGCAGCAGAGCCACCGGTGTAGTACTTCGGAGTGTTGGTGTTGCCGCCGCCGTCGAAGCTGAAGGTCAGACCGCCAACGTTGAATGTGGTGAGGTCTGCTGCATTCTCGAAGCCAAGGTCTGCGAAGACAACTTTTGTGCTCATCTCGGAAGCTGCGGCAGGCATGAAGCTATAGATGCCGGGAGCGCCCTTCAGTACGACAGGCTCCCAAGCGGGAACGGTTCCCTCTACTGCATCGAGCTTCAGCCATGTCTCTTCGAAGCTGCCGGTGTAGACCTCAACGTCCTCGGGAATCTCCACTGCATCGGGGATGTACATCGTGGCATAGCCGGCTTCGCTAATCTCCTTCACAACAGCATGAGTCTTGTCCAGAACGGGATAGGCATCCTCGCCGATGTTCTGATACCAACCTGCTCCCAGCTTGGCAGCGAGCGAACCGTTGGCAACCTCGTCAGCCTCGACTGCTGTGCCCTGCACGGTGCCGATGGCGTTGACATAGTAGCAGTTGTTGAAGACCTTCGCGCCACTGCCGTGGATGAAGGTGAAGCAGCTGCCTGTGCCTGTTCCCTCGGTGAGTTCGCTGATGGTGTAGCAGTTGTTCAAGGTTGCGGAAGAGGTGCCGGACGAATAGCCGGAGAAGCCGCTGTACATCGAGCTGCCGGAATAGCCGAGCTTGCCCAGGGTAGCACAGTTGTTGAAGGTGATGTTGGCATAGAGGGCGCCAATCATACCGCCGTCGCCGGTCACACTGCTGCGCTGTCCGGTGATGTCGACATCGGTGATGACGTTCTCCACGAGAATCGTTCCTTCGCCGCGTCCGATGAGGGCACCGAAGTGGATAGCTGTCACAACAGCATCGCCCTTCACAATCAGGTTGCGGATGGTGGCGTTCTTTGCGTAAGAGAACAGGCCGCAGTAGTTGCTGCTGATGGAGTAGCTGTAGGTGACGGTGTGTCCCTGTCCGTCGAAGATGCCGCCAAACATGTTGTTGGAGTTGCCAATCATCAGGTCGGGATATTCGCTTGTGCAGAGGTCGATGTCAGCAGCAAGGACTGCATTGATTGCTGTTGCACCGGATGCAACCTGCCCGGCGAACCAGTTCAGCTTTGCTGCGTTGTCGATGACGTAGAAGCCGTCGGCATTCTGCTTCGGGCTGCCGCAGACTGTGCAAATGCCGTCTGCACCATACTGATGGTCTGGCTTCACGGTCTGGCCTTCGGTGTTGCTGTATACGACAGGGCTGTCGGGCAGCTCTGCACCGTCGCAGCGAACCGTGCCGTTAGCATAAACCTTTGCATGGGAAGCGAAAGGAACAGGCAGTGCGTCTTTGCCAAGCGTCTGATACCAGCCGATGGCGCTCTGGTCGCCGTTCAGCTTGTAGCAGAATGCTCCGGAAGCAAGGTCTTCGGCAATAGCCGTTCCCTGTACCGTTCCAATCTCGTTGAGGTAGTAGCAGTTGTTGAGTTCAACCGGGCCGCCTGCATGTGTCAGGGTAAAGCAGTTGCCTGTGCCTGTGCCTTCGGTGAGCTTGCAGAGTGTGTAGCAGTTGTTCAGGATTGTATTAGATGTGCCATTGGACCATCCGGAGAAGCTGCTGTACATCGAGCTGCCTTCGTAGCCCATCTCGCCCAAGGTAGCGCAGTTGTTGAAGGTGATGTTGGCGTAGTTAGCGCCCAGCATGCCGGCATCGCCCTGTACGCCAGTGCTGGACTTGCCCGTGATGTCGACATCCGTCACAACATTCTCCACGAGCACGGTGCCGTTGGCCTGGCCGATGAGGGCGCCGAAGTGGATGGCTGTAGAGACAGCATCGCCTTCCACGCGGAGGTTGCGGATGGTAGCGCCGTTGACGTAAGCAAACAGTCCGCAGTAGCTGCTGGTGATGTTGTAGCTGTATTTAACGGTATGTTCCTGTCCGTCGAAGGTGCCGGCATATTGCTTGCCGCTGTTGCCAATCATGGTGGCGGGGAAGTTGCTTGTCGTCAGGTCGATGTCGGCTGTCAGCTTGATGTTGACGTCAGTATTGCCCTGTGCTATGAATTCAGCAATCCAGGCCAGGTCGTTTGCCGAACTGATGTTGTAGAAGCCCTCGCTGTCGGCTGTCAGATAATTGGTGTTCCATGTACCGCAGACGGTGCACCAGCCGCCTTCGAAGGTGTGAGGAGGAACCACCGAGCTTGCAGAGTTGCTATAGGCAAGCTCGCCGCCAGCGCTCGTGCCGTCGCACTTCAGTTCGCCGTTGGCGTAGACCTGTGCATGCGAATCGAACGGAACAGGCTGAGCGTCCTCGCCGAGCGTCTGATACCAGTTGATTTCGCTCTGGTCGCCGTTCAGCTTGTAGCAAAGCTCACCCGAAGCTATCTGGTCCTCGGTAATCTGTGTACCCTGTGCTTCGCCTATGACATTGACGTAGTAGCAGTTGTTGGTGGCAATAGTTCCGCGGCAGAATGTGTAGCAGTAGCTGGTGCCAGTGCCTTCCGTCAGGCTGCATGCAGTGTAGCAGTTGTTAAGGGTGGAAAGTGAGGTGCCCGTAGCAAATGCCACGAAGCCGCAGTACATCGAGGTGCCGGAGTTGCCCATTGCGCCAAGCGTAGCACAGTTGTTGAAGGTGATGTTGCCGTTGAGATATCCAGCCATGCCGCCGTCGCCTGTTACGCCGCTGCGGTCGCCGGTGATGTCGACATCCGTCACTACGTTCTCTATCAGCACATCGCCGGCTGCATCGCCCACCAGAGCACCGAAGTGAATGCCCTGCACCACAGCAGTGCCTTTCACAAACAGGTTACGGATGGTTGCGCCGTTAAGGTTACGGAAGAGACCGCTGTGCGCTTCTACATCTGTATAATTATAGGTAATGGTGTATCCCTTGCCGTCGAAGGTGCCGGCATACTGGTTGGTGCTGTTGCCGACCATGATGTTGCCGGTGAGTTCGATGTCGGCAGCCAGATAGGCATCGATGTCGGTCTCGCCATCGCTGACGGCCTGTGCAAAAGCCTCGAAGTCGGCAGCTGTCTCAATCTTTGTTCCGGTTTCCACGGGTTCGTCGGCATTGAGCTTTATCAGCCTCCAGCGGCCGGGATAGCCTGCTGTGGCTACATCGTCGCGATAGTCGTCGTCGCCCACCTCCTGCTTTGCCAGACTGTTGTTGGGACGTGTTCCCATCAGATAGCCTTGAACGTGCAGTGAATGCTCAGACTCTTCGTTTGCCATGTAGAAGCAGCCTTCGCCCTCGCGGAGGTCGGTGAGGGTGTAGCCCACGGGCGTCTCGGAAAAGATGACGTCAGCCTCGTTGGTATTCATGTTGCCCAGGTACTGGTTCTTCTCCTTGTTGAGGAAAGCCCACTGGTCGCCTGCCTTCTCGGCAGTCCAAATGAAGCCGTCAGCCTCATTGTCGAGGTCGCCCCAATAAACATATTGGTCGCCCCAGTTGACGGAGAAGCCCGGCTGGGCAGAGGCCATAGCTTTGAGCTTGCCTGTCTTGGTGCCGGCGAACACGATGCGGTCGCTGACGATGTGGAACTGGTCGCCTTCCTTTATCTGGCTTAGGCTGGTAATCCAGGGAACGTCCTGCGTGAACTCCATTGCTGCCACCTGCTCGTCGGTGAGGGGTGTTTCCCAGAATGAAATCTCGGAGATGTATGTGTCGGTCTTCTCGCCGTCGTTGTCGCAGAGGAGATAGAACGTGGGGTCAATCTCCCAGCGAGCGTCAGACGTTTCGTAGTCTGCAAGTTTAGTGCCGTTCACAAAGAGCTTGACCGAACCGTTGCTGTTGGTCAGGGCTACACGATACCACATTCCGCTTCTGATGCCACCATAGTAGCCGCCCACGGCGTTTGCACCAATCTTGTTTGCGTGGATGCAGAATTCGCTGTCGTTGGCGTTGTCCTGATTTGTCTGGAACAGACCGTTGTAGGGGTAGGCATCGGGCACCATAATGTCCATCATGAATGTGAAGGAAGTGGAAGATGCGGCACCTTCGGCGCGTACCACTTTCAGAGCAGAGGCAGCAGGCACGAAGATGGCACTGCTTCCTTTCGTCGGACCTTGTGCTGCTTCGATGCCAGCCTCGGCGACAGTGGCAGTCGAAATGGTGTTGTTGCCTGCCACGGCAGGAACCAGTTGCAGACTGCCCACCTTGGCAGCCATCAGGTCGCTGGGGTTGTCGAATTTCCACTGAGCGGTTGGTTCAGGCACCTCCTGAGCCAAAGCCTTCAGGTTTCCTGCTATGCCCACCAGGGCAAGCAGAAGCAAAGATAGAAAACTTTTTTTCATGGGAAACTGTTTGTAAGGTTAATAAAATAGTTGTTGTATTAGTTAGTTTTTCATGTTTGCGCCCTACAAATTTACAGTTTTTCACACACATAACAAACGTTTTCACCTTTTTTTCTTCTTTTTGGGTAAAAGTGATATGTGTTGGAGGCAATAAAGATACCCCTGAGGGCAATTTGGGCGTTCCCAAAAAGCCTTCAGGGGTATGAAAGGATTGTTCAGCTAGGACTTACTATTCTTCTTCGTCCCAGATGTCCCAACTGTTGTCTTCCTTGGTGAGGGCTTTGCTGCCGTCGACCGTTGTGTCGCTGATGATGAGGCTCTCGGCCAGCATCTGTGCTGCCTGTGCCTCGCTGATTTCGATAGATGGTTTAATGTACTTCATTATTTCAGAATTTTCTTGTTACCAATAATGTTGATGCCCTTGACATATGTCGACCTTCGGTTCTGCATCTTCCCGAGGCGCTGACCGGCCAGGTTGTAAATAGCTTCCTCGCCCTTTGATTCTTCATTCTTCATTCTTAATTCTTCATTTATGCCTGTGGCATCGTCGCCGTCGAAGTAGAATGCCTTCACGCCGCTTGCGCTCTGGAAGTATGCCTTGCCTGCAGCGATAGTGCCTTCAGCTTTGTAGAAACCGATCTTTTCGCCTTCGGGCTTGGCAAGGACGTACATTGTGCCGTCTGCCTCGGTGGCTGTCTCGGTACCCTTCAGGTCGTTGGCAACGTTGATGGCAGGCAGGTCCTGAGCCAGCTTGTTGTAGTAGGTGCCCTTCAGGATGACGGGAGTACCGGCAGGAACATTTGCAATCTCAGCGGTGTTGAGCCATGTCTTCTGCAGTGTTGCAACGTAAGCCTTGGCGTCGCCGTTGAGCACGTAGCCTGTTGTGGTGTCGTAGAGTGTGGCATAGCCGTCTTCGCCAATGAAGTAAACCTGCTCGCCGTCGAGTTCGGGATAAGCGTCGGTGCCGATGTTCTGGCCGAAGGATGTGCCCAGCTTGTAGGCAATCTCGCCCGTAGCACCCTGCTCTGCTGTGACGCCTTCGTAGCTGTTCGTCATGTCACCGCCCATAGGATAGTCGCATGACATCTTGGGCAGCGTGGTGTAGCAGTTCACGAAGTGGCCGCCGGCACATTCGCCCGCTACGGCATCCTTCTGGGCGTACGTGGTAACGAACTCGAACGTGCCGCGAGCGTAGCAGTCCACCATCTGAGCATTGTCGTGATGCTCACCGGCAATGGCGCCGCAGCGCAGGTTGGCTGTGCTCTCGATGTGTCCGTTCACGAGGCCGAGGTTGTAGATCTTGCCGCCACGTGTGCGGGAGAAGAGACCGCCCTCGCACTCAGTCTTGACGAAGAGGTTGCTGATGACGTGGTTGTTGCCGTAGAAGGTTCCCATGAAGGGACGCTGCCAAGAGCCGTCGTTGTTCAGGCCGATGGGCTGGAACTTGTCGCTGTACTCCATGTCGATGTCGGCAGTCAGAGAGCCGTTGGCACCCTGTTCGCCGCCGTTGACAATCTGTGAGAAGCGAATCAGCTGACCGAGGTTGCCGATGGTGTAGGCGCTGAGGTCGGCGTCGTAGCCGGGCTCTTCATACTCGCCGCAGATGGTGCAGATGCCGTTCTCGTAGTTGTGTGTGCAGACGTAGTCGTCGGTCTGGATGAGGCGTACCTTGGCACTCTTGTCCACGCTTCCGTCGCAGTTGATGTAGAGAGCGTAGTCTCCGTCCACGTCGACCACCTGGGCATAGGTGGCGTTCTTGCCGCTCAGCTCGAAGTAGTGAGCCACGCCGCCGTCGAAGCCATCCTCCATTACGACCGTGGCGTTGCCTTCCTTGTCGTATTCTGTCAGCTTCACATTGTCGATGTAGACTTCGTGAACCACGCCGTTGCTGGCGTCAACGCGGATGCCCATCTTGCCCGGGTTGAGCAGGGCGAGGTCGGTCATGTCGCACTGTGTGAAGGTTTCCTCCAGCTTGCCGTCGATGTAGGTCCTGACGACGTTGGCCTCTACCTCAATCATCACGTGGCGCTTCTCGCCCCAGAAGTCGATGGCTTCGTAGTCGGGATAGCGCGGACCGCCTGCATGTGCCTTCCAGGACTCGTTGCCGTTGTCCAGGTGGTAGTAGGTGCTGACGGAGGTGTCGTTGTAGTAGTTGGGCGAAATCTGCCACATGTAGTTGCTGCCGCTCTCGGTCAGACCGAAGATAAGGGAAGCGTAGCCGTTCTCGATGGTCATGTCGGCCTCTACGGTGTAGTGCATGTCGATGGCATCCAGGAACATGTTGTTGGGGAAGTACTTCACTTCGCTGAGGTTGCGTCCCTCGGTGGTCAGAGTGCCTTCGGCCTCGTTCCAGACGGGGTCGTTCCTCCAGTTGCCGTTCGTGGCATTGAAGTCTTCGCTGTAGAGCACTTCGCCGGTCTCGTTGGCAGTCACCTTGAAGTAGTCGTAGCTGGCAGACTCGTTGGTGTCGCCGTCGTGGTCCTGACGTGTGCCGACCAGGCCGAAGCGGAAGTTGCCGTCGCGTGAGTCAATCTGTACGAACTCAGCCTGGTCTGCGCGGCGCAGGTAGGTGTCGGCGTGCTGGCCGTCGTTCGTGATGACAATCTTCGTGACGAACCAGTCGGTGGTGTTCAGTGCCACGCCCTTGTCGGCTGTGTTAATCTCGGCGAGCAGAATGCCGCCCACCTTCCAGTCGTGGGGACGGAAGAGCGATTTTGTGCCGTCGACGCCCACATTGAACTGCCACATGCAGATCTGTCCGCCGAAGCCTTCGTAGGCACGGAAGGCGATGCCGGCGCCAATGGCGTTGATCTTGAACTTACTCTCGATGGTGTAGTTGTCGGTAATCCTGTAACTCCACGCATTCATGCTGCAGACGATGAGCGCCAAGAGCAGCATAGCAATTTTCTTTCCTCGCATTTTGGTTAGGATTTAAGTTAATAGATTTGGATGTGTTGTTATTAATAATATATAATGTGTGCTATTTCCTTGTCATGTATTTCTTCCCGTTGCGGACGATGATGCCGGAGGCGTGGCGGGGGGCCGGAGTGCCGTCGAGCATGTATCGGCTCTCGCTTTTGGCGGAAGTGGCTGGGGCGAGGCTGACGGCATCGGGGACTTCGCGGAGCCAGGCCAGTATGTCGTGCGACATCTGTCCCTCTACCCTCAGCCAGCCGTCTGCGATGGTGCCGGCAGAGAAGGGGTTCGAGGCGGAGAAGTCCTCCGAGAAGACCACGTTGCGGGTGCGTTCTCCTGTGCGGACGCTGATGAGGACATCGTCGTAGCTTGCCGTTTCCGCCTTCCCGTAGGCGTCGTCGTGTGCCTGGCGGAAACCGACATTGCCGAACTTGAAGCGGCCGCTCCGTTCGTCGACGAGCACGTCGTTGATGTAAGTCTTGACGTACGTCTCGTCCTCTATCTCAAGCTTTATGCGGAAGGTGTGCCCGGCCTGTATGTCCGCCTCGGCGGGCAGGTTGATTTCCCCGAGCAGGGACGCGCTGCCTCCGAGCCACTGGTGGGGGCGCAGACGGGGATGCTGCGGGTCGGAGGCATTGAACTGCCACATGTAGTAGTTCTGCTGGTCGGCGATGGAGAAGCAGACGCCTGCCGAGAGTTGTTCTATCTTTGCCTGCATCTCTATGGTGTAGGTAAGACGTTCGTCCACGGGGCCGTCGACTGTGCCGTTCTTCAGGAGCAGGGCATCGTCGACGAGGAACACCGACTGGTTCGGGCGCAGGGTGAGGGAGAACCCCTTTTGGGGGGAGTTGGAGGGGGTCTGGAGTGCTGTTACCTGCCCCGTATGAGGGTCGAGCAACGAGAGTTGAGCAGCAGATGTCTTTAGCCGTATTGTATTTGTTGCGGACGTGTCGTCGATGTTGCCGAAGAGCCATACATCGTGCCCGTCCACAACCTTGTGGATGTAGTTGAACGGATGTGTGCCGCCGGAGAACTGCACGTCGCGGTCGGGCAGGCAGGCGTCCATGACTTCTGCCAGCGACTCGGCCGAGGGTGCGGGCAGGAAGTACGCCTTGTTCTCCGTGGCGTCGAGCATGCGCCGAACGATGTCCTGCACCTCCTGGTCGGCGTCTTCGCGGTCGGCTGCCAGTTGGGGGCATTGCGTGGTGAAGACGACCCTGACGCCTTGCTGCCAGGCTTCTTCTATCTTCTTCAGATTGCTTAGCGAGATGACCTTCACGCCGGGCAGGATGATGACGGAGAAGTGTTCGTGGTTCACCGTGTTGTTCATGTTCAAGCGGCCGTCGGCTGCGGTGCAGCGGTCGTCGAGGACTTCGGGATGGAGATAGGTGAAGTCGATGCCGAGGTCGTCGGTGAGGTAGTGCGATATCTGCGGATAGTCGGTTCCCTCCACGTCGACGCCGCCTTCGTAGTAGCCCTTCGGCCCGTCGAGCCTGTGCCCGGCGTACTGTGTCTGAATGGGGTAGAGCACGCCGACGTCGGCCACGTGCCGTCCCGGACGTGCCAGGATGTAGTTCAGGCGCGAGAGGAAGGCGTTGAACGCGGGCAGGTCGGCGTTGTAGAGCGGGTTGCGCCACGAGAGCTCAGGCAGGAAGGTGACGTCGCGGTCGTTGTACCAGACGGCATGGGGGATGAGGTGGTTGATGCCCTTGGTGTACTGCTCGATGGCTACCTGATAGAGCTTCTCGACGGGAATGTTGCCCATGGCTCCGTAGGTTTCGGACATCACGTAGGTCTTGTCCCAGTTGTTGGCCGACGAGGACACCACTTTGTAGAAGTCCTCGGTGGGGCGTCCGCCGCCTATCTTGTCGATGCCGGGCATGGTGAGGTGCTTGCCGACGAGCATCAGGTCGCCTGCCACGCTGGTGGGGTTGGCTATCTCTTCCTGATCCTGGTGGCCGGTGGTCAGGATGCCGTGCTCCGTGGCCCATTCGCAGATGGTCTTCATGAAGCCTTCGCTGTAGAGCGTCGAGTGCAGGCCGAAGAGCAGGTTACGGGCGCGTGCCGTCTGTGCGCCGATGTCGTACCAGAGGGCAGGGTAGAGCATCTCGGGCGAGAAGCCGTAGCGCTTCTCGAACTGTTCGTTGAAGTCGTTCGTCCACATGCGTCCCTGAGCGCGGTACATGGTGGGCTCGTCGAAGAACGTCGAGACGATGGTCCCGCCGAAGTGGTCGCCGAAGCGGCGGTAGTAGGTGGCATGTGTGTCCTGCACAAACAGGCTGACAGCCTCGCCGGAGAGGTAGTCCACGTTCGGGTCGCCGTCCACTACGCACTGGCACACCATCACGTGCCAGCCGCTCTGCTTGGGCGCAGTCCACGTCACACGGCCCGTCGCCTCGTCGTAGTTGTCGCGCAGGGGAACGATCTCCTTCGTGTTCATGTTCCAGGCCACAAGTGCCATCAGCTTCCCGCTGAGGGAGAGCTGCCTGTCGAAAGTCGCACCGCTGCCCACGCGGTACTCCGTCTTGTCGAGTCGCTTGACGGTGTGCCCCGGGTGGTTGTTCATGAAGGTGGTCACGCCCGAGCCGTTGATGGCGCCCATGCTGCCGCTGGGGAAGCCGTACTCGTCGTAGATGGACATGTGGGCTCCCAGGGACCGCGCCTTGGCGATGGCTGCCCCGTAGAGCTTGAAGTAGTCGTCGGACAGGTAGCCCGGGCGGAACCCGCCGCCGAAGGGCAGGATGGCACACCCGCCGTAGCCGTCGGTCTCCACCATTTGCTGGAGCTGGCGGACAAGCTCCGACTCGCTGATCTGTGTGTTGTTCCAGAACCAGAGCGGAATGGGGCGCCAAGGCATGGAAGGCTTGGCGAACTCCTTCGTCTCGAGCAGCGTGGTCTCTTCTGCCTGTGCCTGACAGCTGGTGCACCATAGGCAGCAAACCAAGGCCGAGAGCAGTACGGTCGTGAATCTCTTTCCTCTCTGTTGACTAAGTCTGATGAACGTAAACATGTTCTTGTGTGCTTTGTCTGTTGGTCAAAATGTTCTGTTTCGGGTGCAAAGGACGCAAATTCCTGTAAGAAAGCGGATGATTAACTGGTTTTTTGATGTAATATTTTGACATCGGTCAGCAAAAGCCCCTCCTGCGAAGCGTGCCGTCGTCAATAAGCCCGTGCCGCGTTGCCCATAAGAGCGTGCCGTGTTGTCCATAAGAGCGTGCCGCGTTGGTCATAAGAGCGTGCCGTGTTTGGAAAAGCCCCGTGCTGTGTGAAAAAACGAAAAATGCCGTGCCCGGAAACTTGCCATTTGGCATGTCCCGGCACGGCATAATTTGTCTGCCATCTCCCTGCGTCGTTTTGTTTTGCTCCGCAAGCCGATTGGCATTTTGTCGTGATTCCTTCGGTGTATAAACGCTCGGATGCGACCGGAAGTCCGTGCGTTAGTGTCCGTTCTCGGCAAGGAACTTGATGCGGACAAGCTTTATCTCCTCCTCGGTGTACTCGTCCTCCTCGTCGGCAAACTCATCGAGGGCATCGTCCACGTTGTTGTCTTCTGCCTCGCGGAAGTAGTCGTAGATGTCCTGCATGTGGTCGTCGTCCATCACCTCGCGGATGTAGTAGTCGATGTTGAGCCTCGTGCCGCTGTCCACGATGGTGTATATCTCGTCGAGCAATTCGTCGAGGGTCAGTCCCTTGACCTTCGCTATCTCGTCGAGGCTGACCTGCCGGTCGATGGCCTGGATGATGCTTACCTTGTCCTTGCTCTTGTTGACGAGCGAGCGGACGCGGAAGTCCTCGAAGCGGTCTATCTCGTTCTCCTCGCAGTACTGGGCAATGAGCTTGCAGAACTCAGCGCCGTAGCGGTTGGCCTTGCCTACGCCCACGCCCTTGATGTTCTGCAGCTCCTCGATGCTGGTGGGGTAGGAGGTTGCCATGTCCTCGAGCGAGGGGTCCTGGAAGATGACGTAGGGAGGCAGGTTCTTGCGGCGTGCCACGTCGCGGCGCAGGTCCTTGAGCATGGCAAAGAGCGTCTCGTCGAGCACGGAGGTTCCCTCGCCCGCCATGTCGCTGTACTCGTCGAATTCGCGGTCCTCGGTAATGTAGAAGGGCTCGGGCTCCTTCATGTAGTCGTGTCCTTCCTGCGTGATGCTGAGCAGGCCGTAGTTCTCGATGCCCTTCTCTATGTAGCCGGAAATCATGGCCTGACGAATGACGGCATTCCAGAACGGCGCTTCGTGTTCGTCGCCGCAGGCAAACAGGCTGAGCTGTTCGTGGCGGTGTGCTATCACGTCGTCCGTCTCGTTGCCCACCAGGATGTCGATGATGTGCTGCGTCTTGAAGCCTTCCTTGACGGCATTGATGACGCGCAGGACGAGGAGCAGCTCGTCGCCGGCCTCCACCTTCTCGCGCGGATGCAGACAGTTGTCGCACTTGCCGCAGTTGTCGGGGGTGTATTCCTCGCCGAAGTAATGCAGCAGGAACTTGCGCCGGCAGATGGACGTTTCGGCGTATGCTGCCGTTTCCTGCAACAGCTGCCGCCCGATGTCCTGTTCTGCCACGGGCTTGCCCTGCATGAACTTCTCGAGCTTGCGCAGGTCGCCGGGCGAGAAGAATGTGATGCAGAGGCCCTCGCCGCCGTCGCGTCCGGCACGTCCCGTCTCCTGATAGTAGCCTTCCAGGCTCTTCGGTATGTCGTAGTGGATGACGTAGCGGACGTCGGGCTTGTCGATGCCCATGCCGAAGGCGATGGTTGCCACGATGACGTCGATGCGCTCCATGAGGAAGTCATCCTGTGTCTCAGCCCGCTCTGCCGACTCCATGCCGGCATGGTAGGCACGGGCATTGATGTGGTTGGTGCGCAGCATCTCTGCCAGCTCTTCCACGCGGCGCCGGCTCAGGCAGTAGATGATGCCGCTCTTGCCTTTGTTCTGGAGCACGAAGCGTGTGATGTCCTTGTCCACGTCCTTCGTCTTGGGGCGTATCTCGTAGTAGAGGTTCGGACGGTTGAACGAGCTGCAGAACTCCTTGGCGTCGGGGATGCCGAGGTTCTTCTTGATGTCGGCCCGCACCTTGTCGGTGGCTGTGGCAGTCAGGGCGATGATGGGCGCCTTGCCTATCTGGTTTGCCAGGGGGCGTATGTTGCGGTACTCGGGACGGAAGTCGTGTCCCCACTCCGAGATGCAGTGTGCCTCGTCGACGGCATAGAAGGAAATCTTCGTCTTGGTCAGGAAACGGACGTTCTCCTCCTTGGTCAGCGACTCGGGCGCCACGTAGAGCAGCTTCGTGCGGCCCTCCATGATGTCGTGTTTCACGGTGTCGATCTGTGCTTTCGTAAGCGAGGAGTTCAGGTAGTGCGCTATGCCGTCGTCGTCCAGGAACTGGCGTATGGCATCCACTTGGTTCTTCATGAGCGCAATCAGCGGGGAGACGACAATGGCTGTGCCCTCGCTGATGAGTGCCGGCAACTGGTAACAAAGCGACTTGCCGCCGCCGGTAGGCATAAGTACAAATGTGTCCTTCCCGTCGAGCAGGTTGCGGATGATGGCTTCCTGATCGCCCTTGAAGGAGTCGAAGCCAAAGTAATGCTTGAGTTGTTCAGACAGGTTTATCCCGTTCATTGTTTAGGTGGTTTTAGCAAAGCATCACACAAAGATACAAAGAATTGTGCAAACCACCAAATCTTTTTGGCTAAAAATGAAGAAAAGAATGAAAGAATGAAGGAATAGACATTCTCTCATTTTTTCATTCTTTCATTTTTTTATTTTTTCATTCTCTCATTCTTCCCCACCTGCTCCTCTGCGTACTGGCGCGTAATGGTGAGTGTTTTCTCGTCCTCCGACGGCGCATTGTACTGAGCTTCTATCATGATGGCTTCCATGATGGAGCGCAGTCCGCGGGCTCCGAGCTTGTACTCTACGGCCTTGTCCACGATGTAGTCCAGCGCGTTGTCCTCGAAGCGGAGCGTGATGCCGTCCATGGCGAAGAGCTTTATCTGCTGCTTCACGAGCGAGTTCTTCGGCTCGGTCAGGATGTTTCGCAGCGCCTCGCGGTCCAGCGGATTGAGGTAGGTCAGCACTGGCAGGCGGCCGATAATCTCGGGGATGAGGCCGAAGCTTTTCAGGTCCTGCGGCTGGATGTACTGCATCAGGTCCTTCGTGTCAATCTTCTGCAGGTTCTGCACGCTGTCGTAGCCCACGACGTGTGTATTGAGGCGCTGGGCTATCTTGCGCTCGATGCCGTCGAAGGCACCGCCGCAGATGAAGAGGATGTTGCGTGTGTCAACGTGAATATAGTCCTGGTCCGGGTGCTTGCGTCCGCCTTTGGGCGGCACGTTGACCTCCGAACCCTCGAGCAGTTTCAGCAGTCCCTGCTGCACGCCTTCGCCGCTGACGTCGCGTGTGATGCTGGGATTGTCCTGCTTGCGGGCTATCTTGTCTATCTCGTCGATGAAGACAATGCCGCGTTCGGTGGCTGCAACATCGTAGTCGGCCACCTGAAGCAGCCTCGACAAGATGCTTTCCACGTCCTCGCCCACGTAGCCCGCCTCGGTGAAGACCGTGGCATCCACGATGGTGAAGGGCACCCTGAGCATCTTGGCAATGGTGCGTGCCAGCAACGTCTTGCCTGTACCGGTCGGGCCGACCATGATGATGTTGCTCTTCTCTATCTCCACGCCGTTGTCGTCGGAGGGCTGGGCCAGACGCTTGTAGTGGTTGTAGACAGAGACAGCCAGGTAGCGTTTGGCACTGTCTTGCCCGATGACGTACTGGTCGAGGTAGGCCTTTATTTCGCGCGGCTTGGGAATGTCTCGCATGTTCAGTCCGCTGCGCGGCACTTTGTCGGACCTGCTTTTGCCGACGTTGGCAAAGATGTCTTCGCCCATATTCTCCTGAAGAATCTGGCTTGCCTGACGGACACAATCGTCGCAGATGAATCCGTTCTTGCCCGTCAGCATCAGCGCCACTTCGTCCTCGCGACGACCGCAGAAGGAGCAACGGTTCTTGTTCTTTCCTGTCATTACCTAATCCCTAATCTCTAATCCCTAATCTCTAATCTCTATTCTGTATTCCCTAATCCTTCTTCCGTATCAGTACGCGGTCTATCATGCCGTACTCCTTGGCTTCGTCGGCAGTCATCCAGTAGTCGCGGTCGCTGTCGGCCCACACCTTGTCGAAGTCGGTGTGCGAGTGGTCGGCGATGATGCTGTAGAGTTCTTTCTTCAGCTTCTGTATCTCGCGTGCTGTTATCTCGATGTCGCTGGCCTGTCCCTGTGAGCCGCCCATCGGTTGGTGTATCATGACGCGGCTGTGCGTCAAGGCGCTGCGCTTGCCTTCCTTGCCTGCGACGAGGAGTACGGCAGCCATGCTTGCGGCCATGCCTGTGCAGATGGTGGCTACGTCGCTCGAGATGAACTGCATCGTGTCGTAGATGCCCAGTCCGGCATAGACGCTGCCGCCGGGGCTGTTGATGTAGATGCTGATGTCCTTGCCCGGGTCGGCACTGTCCAGATAGAGCAGCTGTGCCTGCAGGGTGTTGGCGGTGTAGTCGTCAATCTCTGTGCCGAGGAAGATGATGCGGTCCATCATCAGGCGGCTGAAGACGTCCATCTGTGTGACGTTGAGCTGGCGTTCCTCCAGGATGTAGGGATTGAGGTACTGGTTTTGCATGCTGATGACGTCGTCCAAAGCCATGCTGTTCATACCCAGGTGGCGGGTAGCAAACTTGCGAAAGTCGTTGTTCATTGTCGTAAGTATGTCTGCATTTAGGCAGAAGGAACGACCGGAGCCGTCCCTTATACCTTATTATATTATATACGCGTGTGTGCGCGCGAAGATTCTTGTCTGTTTACTTTTCCTTCTTTTCCGTGAGCTTGCGGAACTCGTCCATCGTGACTTCCTTCACCTTCAGCGTGACGGCCTCCTTGGCTTTGGCAGCCATCATGTTCTCTACGGTGCGCTCTACGAGGCCCTGAGCCTGCTGCTCGTTCTTGAGCATCTCGGCGGCGTAGCTGGTGATGGACTCCTCGGGGAGGTTGATCATGCCGTACTGGGCAAACTGGATGCGGGTGTATGCCTTGGCTGTCTCGAGCACGTCCTCGTGCTGCACCTTCACCTCGAGCTGGTCGCAAATCTGTTCCTTGGCCAGGTGCCAGAGCAGTTCGGGCAGACTGTCCTTGAAGTTCTTCTCTACGTACTCCTCGCCCTTGTCTGCGTTGCGGAGCTTCATGAAGCGCTTCAGGAGCTCCTCGGGGAACTCAACCTCGCCGATGCGGCCGAGCACATAGCTGCGCAGGTCCTGTGTGAACTGGTATTCTGCTTCGCTGTTGAAGTTCCTCTTGATGTCGTCGGCGATGAACTTGCGGAACTCTTCCTCGCTCTTCACGACATCCTTGCCAAGCATCTGGTCGTAGAGCTCCTGGCTGAGCTTAGCGGGCTCGAAGCGCAGAATCTCGGATACCTGGAAGCTGAAGTCGGCTTTCATCTCGGCAGCTGCCTCCTTGTCGATGCGCAGCAGGCTGGCGAGCTCTGTGGCGTTGTCGGCATAGGCCTTGGCCGGATTGATGGTGATGACGTCGCCCAGCTTGGCACCCTGGAACTTGGCCTTCTCCTCTTCGCTCTTCATGTATTCGGGCAGCATGACGGCTTCCTCGACCAGGATGCCTCCTTCGAGAGTGGCTCCCTTGTCGTCGAGCTGCTGGAGCGTGCCCTTGACCATGTCGCGAGGCTCGTAGCTGTCGGCCTTGACCTGCTGTCCGCCGCGATTGCAGAAGCTCTGCACCTGCTGGTCCACCAGGGCGTCGTCCACCTTGATGTCGTAGTAGGTGAGTTTGTCCTTCTTCGAGAGCTTTGCGTCGAACTCGGGGGCGAGTGCGATGTCGAAGGCGAAGGTGAAGTTCTCCTGTGTGTCGAAGTCGATGGCGGGCGTCTTTTCCTCGTTGGGCAGGGGCTCGGCCAGCATGTTCACCTTGTTCTCGTGGATATACTTGTTGATTTCCTCACCGATGAGCTTGTTGATTTCCTCGGCCATGATTTCCTTGCCGAAGCGCTTTTGGATGAGTGATGCGGGCACCTTTCCGGGGCGGAATCCGGGCAGGCTTGCCTTCTTGCTGAAGTCTTTCAGGGCGGCTGTCACTTTTCCTTCGTAGTCAGCCTTCTCGATGTTGATGGTAAGCAGGGCGCTCACCTTGTCGACGTTTTCAAACGTGATGTTCATTGTACTTGAGTTAAGAATTAAGAGTCGTGAAACAGGAAATGTGTCTCAAAATCCTATTCCCCAATCTGTCGTTATTTTATTTGCGGGTGCAAAGGTACGACAATTAATTCAAAATTCAAAATTTATAAATTCAAAATTCGAATTACTCTGTCGTCTTAGGCACGGGCGGCTCTGTTTGTGGCTGAGCAAAGCGGTGAAGAAAGCTCGAAAGTGCTCGTTAGTAATTGGAAAACGGCTGCAGCGCGGCGCCGTCGTCGGGGGTGAAGTCGATGCCGAGGATGGAGGCGACGGTGGCTGCCACCTGCTTTGTGTAGTAGGGGCCGCACTCGCGTGTTTCGCCCTTCGGCTCGATGCCTTTGCCCAGGAGCATGACCCAAGTGGCTTCGGAGCCTTTGGTTTTGCTGCCGTGGCTGGACCATTCGTTGCCGAAGCCGCGCCCGTGGTCGCAGGTGATGAGGTAGGTTGTCTTGCCACGGTAGAACTTGTCGGCTTCGAGGGCCTCGTAGATGTCGCGGATGAAGGCGTCGGTGCCCTTGGCAGCGTCGAGGTAGAGGTCGTACTTGCGGGCGTGTGCCCACTCGTCGCAGTCGCCGAAGGAAATCCACATCACCTTGGGATGGTCGCTGAGGAGCGTTTCGATGGCAAAGGCGTAGGTGAAGGCGTCGAAGTGTTCGCTGCCCCAGTAGCGCGGCATCCCTTGCAGCATTCTCTCCGCAAGCTTGATGCGTGGTGTCTGTTTCTTGGCGATGTTCGGTTCGTAGGACACGCTGGCCGGGATGCCGGCCTTCTCGTTGTGAATGGCGAAACGCGTGGACTTCCACGAGCCGTACATGACGACGCTGCCCTTGTAGCGTGCGTCCTCGTTGGCTGCCTCCAGGACGTTGCGGTGGGGGTTATCGACGGGGTCGTTGCTTGTGATGGCATCGTCTGCCATTCCCGTCATCATTTCGCTGTAGCCCGGGTAGGAGATGTTGGCCTTGTTGGCAACCTGCATGATGCTGTTCACGTTGCGGTTGCCGATGAGCACGCCTTGCTTGGCGATGGTGTTCCAGACGAAGGGCATCAGCACCTGCCGCCTTTCCTCCGGAGTGGACCGCCAGTAGGTCTGGCGATAGAGTTCGGTGTTGCGTGTCTGCTTGGTGTCGGTGAGCAGATTCTCTTCTGCCCCCATGAAGACTTCCTGCCAGCGCAGGCCGTCGATGGTGATGATGACGAGCCGGTTGTCCTTGTCTCCCTTGGCGGAGAGCTGCAGGGACATCAATGGCATTAAGGCAAAGAGGATAACAAAGATCTGTTTCATAGTTATGTTAGTTTTTGGTTTTTAGTGCGATGTTTACTGCCGATTGATGATTTTGCGCGAGCGGGTTGTGCCGTCGGTGTAGGTGATGTGCTGGATGACGATGCGTTCGGCCCCGGGGGCGGAAACTTGCTGTCCGCCGAGGTTGTAGTACCTGACGGCTGCAATCTGCTGGGCAGTCTTCCCGGCGATGCTGTTGCCGATGTCGTCGGGCGTTTCGAGGACGGTGGTTGTGCACGGGCGGTTCGGGCCGCCGATGGTGGGCCGTTCGAGCAATGCCATGCTGCAGCTGCCGTCGGGGAAGCGTCCGTAGGTCGACCAGCGGGGCTGTTTCCTGTAGCGCAGGGCATCGGCCCAGCTGCCGTCTGCGGCGACGATGGAGATGTAGGCATCGTCGTCGTTCTTCAGTTTGAAGGCGGCATGCAGCTGTGCGGCCGAGTCCTTGCCGTCGCACCAAACGACCTTGTGGCCGTGGGCGGGAATGGCGGCGTCTGCCTCGCCGGGCGGTGTGAGCCGGAACTTGTAGGCATCGTCCGGGTCGTCGCTCAGATAGATGCCGGAGAGGTCGATGTCGTGGTCGGTGGTGTTGTACAGCTCTATCCAGTCGGCCTTCTTCCCGTATTCGTTGATGAAGATGTCGTTGCCGGCACTTACCTCGTTGATGCGTATGGGAGGCTCGGCGTGCTCGGTGCGCTCGAAGACGGCTTCTATCTGGAATGTCCCCGAGGGGAAGTCGTTGCTGAGGTGCAGGATGGAGTCGGCGGACACGGCCCTGCCGTTGACGTTCCACTCGCGGAAGACCGTTCCGCCGGGGGCCGACGCGGTGAGCGTGATGGGTGCGAACATGTAGCCGCGGAACCGGCCTGTCGGTATCTCCTGTCCGTTGAGCAGAAGAGCCTTGGCTTCGGGCAGGTTCGTCTGCAGCGAGACGGTGTACTCGTCCTGCAGGCCGAATGCCGTCTTGAGGCTTTGCTTCAGTGCCGGACGCCGCACTTCGTAGTCGCCCAGACGCTCTATCAGCCTGTCGGCCTTCTCGTCGGAAGTGAGTCCTTCCAGCTGCAGTGCCCGGTTGATGGTGTTCTTCATGTCGGTAACGATGGGCTCGCAGCGCTCGGGGTCGAACACGCTGCCGTCCATGATGCAGTAGGCGTCGACGAACTGCTTCTTGAAAGGTTCGTAGCGCAACATGTTCTTGAACCGGACGGGCAGCGAGCCGGTGCCTTTGTTCAGGACTTGCAGTATCATGTCGGTGTCGCCGAAGCCGCCGTCCACGTCGTGCAGCACGATGTGGAACTTGCCGTTGTCGTCCCTGGCGCGGAATCCTTTGAGGTTCTTGAAGCCGCCCCTGAGCCAGTCCAGGTTGCCCATGTAGGTCTCGGCGGCCATGTAGTTGCAGTATTCGTCGATGTCGACAAGCTGGCATATCGCGTTCCAGATGCTGGTATCGGCTGGGCTGCTGGCAAGGCTTCGGCTCAGGTTGTACCATTCGTCCAGCTTCTTCTTGTCGCCTTCCTTGATGATGATGTCGCCCTCCCACTGGTCCATCTCGTCCTTGTCGATGCCGTAGTTGCTGAAGGCGAACTGCTTGTTGCTCTCCTCGCGGAGGTTCATCATGCCCAGGTACTTGCCGTCGAGGTAGACGTGGGCGGGCTGCCAGGCCTGACAGTCGAGGTAGATGCCGCTGGTGCGCAGCAGCTCCTGGATGGCAGCGTCCCATATCCGGGCGTTGCCGTCCTGGCCTCCGTTCCTGACAAGGAAGTTCTTTATCTTGATGTGCGGCTTGCTGCCGAAGATGGGGTAGGGGAAGTAATTGAGGCCTTCGTAGATTTTGCCAGACTTCAGCTTGAAGGGTGTGCGGTACTGGAACTCGCTGTTGCCTGTGTTGAAGCGCGTCCATCCGCCGAAGATGCTGAAGTCCGACTCCTGGTTGAGGGCTTCGCTGTAGCCGCCGTGGGCGTCGGGGACGAAGTACTCCACGTTCACCGGGCGCTCCCAGTCCATGTTCTGGTTGGCCTTCACCTTCGAGTTGTTGGCGATGCGTCCGTTGGTGCCCGTCACGTACAGGCCTATCGTGTTGTCGAAGAAGTTCTTGGGTGCTGTGCTGACGCAGAGAATCGGCAAGGTGAACTGCCCGTCGGACCGGATGAAGGTGCGTGTGACGACGGGACTGTCGAGGAAGCCTTCGCGCGAGAGCATGAAGCGGAAGATGGTGTTGCCGTTGCCGCTGAAGCGCCCGTCGGCACTCGTCGGCGACGTGCCGGGCTGTGGCGCAGAGCCGTCGGTGGTGTAGCAGAGCGTCGTGCCGGCGGGGATGTCGACCGTGAAGCTAAAGCTGTCCGCGAAGGTTCCGCCCGTCGTGCTGACGACCGGGGCCTGCAGTCTCTCGTCGGCAGTCCGGCTGGTGTTGTTCGTCGCCTTGGGGGTCGGCACAGAGGTCCACCCGAAGCTGGGCGCACCGTCCGTTTCCCTCATCCAGGAACAACGCGCGATGCTCGGCGGATATTCCAGGGCATCTGTCGGCTGCCCCTTGGCGTCCAGCAGTTCAATCAGTCCGCCGTCGGCATCCAGCTTGAAGGGGATTTGCAAGCCGGCATTCGGCCCGTAGTAACCCTCCTTGCTGTTGTGGTCGAACCAGAGCACAAGGTATCCGTGGGGCGACACCTTCCCGTAGTCGTCGGTCAGCTTGTACTGTTCCAGCTTGCCCTCGGCATCCGTGTGCCGGAGGGTCATGCTGCCCAGCGCGATGTAGCTTGCCGTGGGATTGTAGAGCTCCACCCATCCGCCATAGTTGTACGAGGGGTCGAGGTGCCGGTCAATGTTAGCCACGCAAATCTCGTTGAACAGCAGATGGGCATTTTCCTGCGCATACAGGTTCAGAGCCATGCAGAAAACGGCAGACAGGAGGATGTGTTTTGATGTATGTGCAGGCATATTCCTTGGGGTTAGCGGGGTGAGGAGGCGAGGACGCCGTGCCGTGTCGGAAAACACGGCGTGCGCTTCTTGAATAAGCGCGAGGCGCTTCCGAATTAAGCGCGAGGCGCTTCCGAAATAAGCGCGAGGCTCTTCCGGGTCACTCGGCTGTGGCTGTTCGTTCCTGCTCCATTTGCTGGAAGTCCTTGAGGCGAAGAACGAAGCTGCGCGTGAGGTATTTGTCGAGCACGACAGGGTTGACGCTGAGCTCCTGCGGCGTGCCGTGGAAGAGTATCTGCCCCTCGAAGAGCAGGTACGCACGGTCGGTGATGCAGAGCGTCTCCTCGACGTTATGGTCGGTGATGAGCACACCGATGTTTCTCTGTTTCAGTTTCCAGACGATGTATTGTATGTCCTCCACGGCGATGGGGTCCACGCCGGCAAAGGGCTCGTCGAGCATGATGAACTTGGGGTCGATGGCCAGGCAGCGGGCTATCTCCGTGCGTCGGCGCTCGCCGCCGCTCAGCTGGTCGCCCAGGTTGCGGCGCACCTTCTCCAGGCGGAACTCGCTGATGAGGCTCTCCAGCTTCTCGCGCTGGTAGTCGCGCGGCTTGCCCGTCATCTCCAGCACGCTGGCAATGTTGTCCTCCACGCTCATCTTGCGGAACACACTGGCCTCCTGTGCCAGATAGCCGATGCCGCGGCGGGCACGCTGGTAGACGGGCAGCTTCGTTATCTCTTCGTCGCCCAGGAAGATATGTCCGGCATTGGGCAGGACGAGGCCCGTTGTCATGTAGAACGACGTCGTCTTGCCCGCACCGTTAGGCCCGAGCAGACCGACTATCTCGCCCTGGTGGACATCGAAGCTGACGTTGTTCACCACCGTCCGCTTGCCGTAGATCTTCACCAGTCCTTCGCTGCGGAGATGCAAGGCCCCCCCGAAGTCGGACCCCCCGACCCCCTTTAGGGGGAGAGAAGTTTCTGTTACTATCTGTGTTGGTTTCTCGTCCATAGTTTGTTATCTTCTATATGTAACATGGTTCCCCCTAAAGGGGGTTAGGGGGTCCGCATGGTCTGTTCCTCCTTCACCTTGCGGAGCAGGTCGCTGGCGAAGATGAAGGAGTTGAGCTTCTCGTTCGTGGCCGTCATGATCTCGTCCTTCGAGCCCTCCCATTCCTTGTGCCCGTCGCAGATGTAGAGGATGCTCTCGCCGATGCCCAGCACGGAGTTCATGTCGTGGGTGTTGATGATGGTGGTCATGCCGTACTCGTGTGTGATACCGCTGATGAGTTCGTCGATGACGAGGCTCGTCTTGGGGTCGAGGCCCGAGTTCGGCTCGTCGCAGAACAGGTACTTCGGGTTCAGCGCGATGACCCGGGCTATGGCTACGCGCTTCTGCATGCCGCCGCTTATCTCGCCCGGCATCTTGTCCTCGGCTCCCTTCAGGTTGACGCGCTCCAGGCAGAAACGCGCACGCTGCACGCGGTCGGCCTGGTTCATGTCGGAGAACATGTCGAGCGGGAACATCACGTTCTCCAGCACCGTCATCGAGTCGAAGAGCGCGGCACTCTGGAATATCATGCCCATCTCGCGGCGGAGCATCACGCGCTCGCGCTTCGTCATCGTCACGAAGTCGCGTCCGTCGTAGAGAATCTTGCCGCTTTCGGGCGTGAAGAGCCCCACGATGTTCTTCATCAAGACCGTCTTGCCGGAACCCGACTGACCGATGATGAGGTTTGTCTTCCCGTCGCGGAACTGCATGTTGATGTCCATCAGCACGTCCCTGCCGTCGAAACTCTTGTATAGATGCTGTACTTCAATCATGTCTTTTCTGTAATTAAGAATTAAGAGATAAGAATTAAGAATTGCTTCTCTTATTCTGATAGTCCTTTTCTTTTATCGTTTCCTTCTTCCCAGCCCTTAATTCTTAATTAGTGGTTCCTAATTCTTAATTCTTCTTTCTTAATTCTTAATTCTAATATTGTTTATGCCAACAGTTGCGTCAGGAAGATGTCGCTGAAGAGGATGAGCATGCTGCTCGACACCACGGCGTTCGTGCTGGCCTTGCCCACGTCGAAGCTGCCGCCCTCCACGAAGTAGCCGTGGTAGGACGCCACGCTGCTGATGATGAAGGCAAAGACGGTGCTCTTGATGATGCTTGCGTAGACGAACCAAGGGTTGAAGTCGTGCAGCAGGCCTACCGTGAGGTCGTCGGGCGTGATGATGCCGGCAAAGGATGTGGCATACGCCCCCACGAAGCCGGTCACGATGCTGAAGACAACGAGGAAGGGCACCATCGTCATCATGCCCATCACCTTCGGCAGGATAAGGAACGATGCCGAGTTGACACCCATTATTTCGAGCGCGTCAATCTGCTGCGTCACGCGCATCGTGCCTATCTCCGATGCGATGTTCGAACCCACCTTGCCCGCCAGGATGAGACACATGATGCTCGACGAGAACTCCAGCAGCATGATCTCGCGTGTGACATAGCCCGTCGTGAAGGTCGGCATCCAGGCACTCTGGATGTTCAGCTTTATCTGTATGCAGATGACCGCACCGATGAAGAAACTGATGAGCAGCACGATGCCGATGGAGTCCACGCCAAGCGAACCCATCTCGCGCACATACTGTCGCATGAACATACGCCACCGCTCGGGCAGGCTCAGCACCCTGCCCATCAGTTGCAAGTACCTGCCAAAGGCAGCCAGCCAATTCGTTACGAACACCTTTCTGATTTACTATTTAATGATTTACTATTTACGATTTAATTCCGCCGCTAACTATGAACTATGGACTATGAACTATGGACTATGAACTATGAACTATGGACTATGAACTATGGACTATGAACTATGAACTATGAACTATG
>JAFUVM010000114.1 GCA_017483665.1 Bacteroidaceae bacterium | reverse complement strand
GCTACGGAAAGAACTTTGCCTGCACCGCCACGACAGTACAGGAAGAGGTGGACGGCCTGTGGAAGCAGTACGCCAGGCTGACGCGGCCGGTATTCAAGAAGGCGGCAGTCAAGACCAAGCCGTCGGCTGAGCAGGAGGAAAACGGCAAGCCCGCTGCCGGGCAGGAGGAGGAAGAGGCTACTAATCCCACCTCCAGTCTCGCCCATACCAAGGACGGAGGGGGCGAGTGCAGAGGAAATCACTGCATCAGTCCAGAAGAAGTCCGATCCGTCGGAATAGATGGGCAATGACATGATACGGGAAAAAAGAGTGGGGTGCCGGTACCGGAAGGTACTTGCACCCCACAACCAATCACGGCTGATGATGGTAGATTCGTGGCTGCTGTAACACAGCAGCATACTCGACGAACGGCTACTTGAACAGCCGGCGGGCGAGCCAGAGCAGGCCGTCCCATGCAGCGTTGCCGATGATGTTTGAGGTCAGGTCTTCGCCGAAGGTCTGCTGCGTTTTCTGAAGTCTGTCAATCTTTGCCGACTGCAACTGGAGCGCAGACATAATCTCTGCGGCGCTCTTCCGCTGCATGGTAAGCTGGACGAAGAGCCGCTTCTCGTCGTCGGACATCTTCTCGTAGATGCGTTCCAACAACTGTCTGCGCAAGTAGCCGTCGATGTCCAATGCCTACAGGTTGAAGTAATGGCGGATGCTGTACACGCCGTCCTTGTCCTTCAGGGTCTTCAGCGCCATCTTGTAGCAGGCGGCGATAATATCCTTGTCGGTGGGCACAAGGGGGTTGCCAAGGAGCTCGGCTATAGGTTCTCCGAAATCGGAGTACATCTTCGACATCTCAACCCAGAGGCTGCAGCGGTTATAGCACGGCTGCTCATCCAGCGGCAGGCCGAAGGACTCCATTGCTGTCTTCCACTGGTCGCGGGTCCACGGTGCCTTGGGGTCCATATTAGCGATGATGGTTTCAGCCTCGTGAGGGGTGAGGTACTGGTTCCAGTTGATGGCCTCCAGCTTCATCAGCATCTCTTCGGCCACGTCGGGCTTGTTGGCGGCCATCCAGGCAAACATCTCCTTGTGTACGTTGCCGAAGACGGTCATGTAGGCAACCTCGTGCGAGTTGGCCATCTTGTTGTAGAGCGCATAGAACTGCGCCATCATTTCTTCCTTGTTCATTTCTTTTTCTGTTTAGTTGTCGATTCTGTTTGTTAGCACGTCGGACAGTGAGCCGACGGGATACGAGGGGTGTAATGCACGGCGACGCGGCGGGTGGCAATCGGGGCCACGCGGCGAGGTTTTGCCTTTGGTCGCTGTGGCACAGCGACAGACTCAACGGGCTGGGCGGTGGGTTTAGTCGGTGCCGCTGCCTCCGTCGGCTGTTTCGCCGTCGCTTTCTTCGGGGGTGTATTTGCTGATTTTGTCATAGATGCGATTGTAAATGGTGTCGATGGAATACATGATGAGTTCGAGCCATATGGCCGAATAAGATGCGAGGAAGGATATGGCAAGCCACTGAACCACGCCGGAGGGGTTGGCGGACATGATGCCGTCGCCGCTCAGGCCGAGAACGAGGGTGCTCCAGAACGTGAGGCACTTGGGACAGTTCACGACGGGCAGGTGATGGCGGACGAGCTGCTCGACCGCCGTCACCAGACCCAAATGGTTGATCGCTGTACATGCGAAGACAATGGCTGCTATATCCTTCCACTCCATCTTAGTCAGTTTTCTTGGTCACTCGTTGCTGACTGAGTTACGCGCCTGCGGCGGCTTCGGCCACGGTGAAGGCGAACTCGATGTCGGCCACGTTGGTCGACGGGCATCCGCAGGTGGCACCCACGGGCGATGCGTTCACGCCGACGGCGGTGACGGTCGGAATCTCGGCAGATGGGCAGGGGATGCAATGGGTGACGATGATCTTCTCCGTCTGCAGGCACGAGTTCGGGCAGCCACAACCGCAGCGATAGACTTGCTGGTAGGTGAGGTCACAGATACAGCGGATGTCGCAGCAGTAGAGGTCGCCGCCCAGCGGGCGCGGTGCGCCGAGCACCTGGATGTCGAAGTTGCTGGCCAGGGGGAATCCCTCGGCGGAGTTGACACACATCTGCTTGTTGCCACAGGTGTAATGGGTGGCGTCGAGCAGGTACGAGGTGGAGGCATCGGTGCCTCCGGGGAATGGCGTAAGGCTGTTGAAGTACGTCTTTCCGTTCTGATTGTTACAAGCCATAATGCTAAAGTTTTTGTGTTGGTTTATTTATGCGAGGTCCTATTCTCTACACCGACCTCCTCCTGTGTTTCTTGCTTGACGGGCTGCGAAGACATCGCAGCATGCTCAACTCTCGGCGAGGAACAGGTCGCCCTGGAAGGGGACGGGCGAAGCCAGTTCTGCCTCTGAGGACTGGATGGCGTTCAGGCGCTCGGAGAGCTCGGCGATGGTGTGCTGCTGGGCGTCGAGACGCTGGATGACGACGTTCATCACGTCGAAGGCGCGGAACGAGAGCATTGAGGCGCAGCAGATCTGCTGCGCCATCGGGCACTTGCGGCAGTCCTTCGGGCAGGGGCGGCCCTGCGGTGGCTGTGGCTGTGCGGCCTGGGTGCTGGCGGGAGCCTGTGCGGCCTGTGGTTGTCTTACTGGTGACGGTGCGCCTACTGCGGGCTGGCTGCCGGGGACGGTGCCTGCCGGCTGCTGTGTATTCTTTACTTCTTCCATAACTGCTTATTTGAAATAATTGATTATCTGGTTCTTGACGATGGGGTTCTGATCCCAGCGGGCGACGGCCTGCGCCACCTTCTTTGCCGTGACCGCCCGGCCCTGGCGAGCGTGTAGACCAATAAAAGCAATGATAGCCATGCGAGCTTCTTCAACCTCCTGCTCATCGTAGGCGTAGAGCTCGAAGGAGAGTCTGTGGGGCTGGAGTTGTCTTGTTTCTTTCTCATTCATTTTGCCGTGATTTTAATTGGTTGGGCTGCTATGGCATAGCAGCATACTAAACGCTTTCGTTGATGGGAGGGAGCGGCGCGGCTGGTGTCTCTGCGGCTGCCTCCAGTGGGAGCGACAGCGGCGGCAGGCGATTGCCCGTCATAGCGCGGATGATGTCGTATCCCTGAGTCAGGGTGTTCTTGTTCTCGCCCAGCCACTTGACGATGCCGCCGGCCACGTCCTTCGTCGAGTCCACCCACGTCTGCGGCGCAGGGTCGTAGTCGGGCAGGGAGGCGATGTCGTCGGCGAAGAAGTCGTAGAGCTTCTTCGCTTCGTCGATGTCACCCTTGGTGGCGAAGAGGCACTGCAGTTTCAGCGTGGCCTTCGAGGTGGGTTTGATGCCTTGGATCATTTCGAGTCGCTTTCGTTTGTTCGTAAACCATTTCATTTGCCGTAATATTGGTGAAGGGAGAGGCGGCTGTGGCACAACCGCATACTGGACGACGGCAGCCGCCTCTCACGCGGGTTTAGCCGTTGCAACCGCAACCGGGGCAGTTACAGGGCTGTGGAGCCGAGTAAATCTGCACGGGCGTTGCGTTCAGGCTGGAGCGGCCTGTGATGGCATCCGAGAAGGTCTGCTGCATCACCTGCTGGGTAGCCTGCGAAGCGGCAAGCTCGGCAGCCTGGGTGGCTGTCAATTGACCCTGTTGACTGCCACTGACCGTATCAGTAACCGTCTGAGTCAGATTTACATCGCCCTGAATGCGCTCAGCGCGCTCGGCGGCGAGAGTTCCGGCCAGTGTCTGCACGAGGTCGCGCAGGCCGTCGTTCTTGGCGATGGCCACATCCTTGGCGTTCTGGGCACGAGAGCCGGCCCATGCACCTGCGCCGATGGCGAGGACGGCTGCACCCACGCCGACAGTCAGACCGGCGATGCCAAGTCCGCTGGTGTGGCTCTTTGCCTGCATGTGCTGCGTCTTAAACTGCTCGTAGGCAGTCATGTCGCCGCTGCGCTCCAGGTTCTTCAGAGCCATCAAGTCATTAAGTTCTAAAGCCATAATGTCTTAGTGTTTGTGTTGTTAATAATTGAGTGAACTGTAGTGGAAACCATTGCTGGAATCCGCCACAAAGTTCGGAAGAAAAACACTATACATCAACGCTTTTGCGGCCTTTCGCCTCCGCGTTTTGCGGAGTGTTTAACACTTCAGAGAATGAGTGAATGAAGCCGTCAGACATCCCTGTCCATCGTGCTGATGATTTCCCACAGCTTCGTATGACCGATGTGGTATTTCGCCTCCAGTTCACGCATGACGCTCTCGTACTTGCTGCCGGGCGCGGCACGTAACGTCTTGAAGTCGTGGTAGATGTCGACATACTCCGCATAGTCCGTCCGCTTAATCCCGTTTTCGCGGAGTATTTTTAACGATTCGCGGTGCGTTTCGATAAATTTTACGAGTTTCATTTGGTGCTTTGATTAAAATGTTATACCTTTGCACCCTCTGACCTCGACATCGTATAGCAACAATGCCTCACAGCAGCGAAGGGAGGGTGACATAGAAGTCCCCTGCGACTTGCTGCTGTGAGGCGGCTATATTATGAAGAGGTCAGAGTTGGATTAACGAAGAAAGTCGTATGGGGGCTTCTTTTTATACTCCCGCCCCCGGGAAGAGTTTTGAGGAGGTTATCTTACCCGTGTGTCAGCAATGTGCCGTAGGCGGTGATTGAGCAGATGATTTCTGCCACGAGTATACCCTTACCATCAAGGGCAGTGACAATCTTATTACACCACCTGACATCGGGGAACGCCATTACCAATAGCAGTAGTGCGTAGAGCAGCCAGAGCAGCAGCCACCACGGACAGACGACGGCCACGCAGACCTGTGAAAGCACGCCCGACGCGATGCCGAGGGCGTTGTGCAGGCGATTGTGGTAGCCGGGGAGCAGGGGCAGGGCGGCGGTCATGGCGAGACAGATGATGGTGGCGTCGACCAGGAGCGACATCCACCACTGGGCGGCCATTGCCGCCGTGAGGGCAGGAGCCATTAGTAGCGTCACGAGTGCCAGCCATAGCGACCACAGCCAGCGACAGCGTCCTTTAGGCAGAGCGTAGACGAGGGCTGAGATGCTGTCAGGCAGGGCGCGATCCTTGATGATGACGGCGGCCACGTAGGCCGCCGCCAGCAGGAGGGAGAGAATGAGCATTGTCGTCATATACTTCTGATTTTAGGGCTGCTGTGGCATTCCCGAGCAGGGCTCGCCTACCCGTAGCCTTTCAGCAGCATACACGACGATTTACTCAGTGGCAGCGCCCGCTTCGGCAGCGGCCACGGGGAAGAGGGCCTCGTAGGGAGCCCAGTCGATGGAGTCCTTCTCGCGCCAGCCGTCAACGAGACACTGGTTGATGTAGGCAAAGGCGAGGGTGTAGAAGCCGTCCAGTTCCTCGTAGGTCTCGAAGGTGTGATACACTGGTGTGCCGTCCTGCTCGCCAATCTTGAAGGTGATAGGCAGGATGTCGGCGTTCTTCTCTGCCTTGCGGTCAGCCTCGGAGAAGTTGAACTGGTTCTCGCTGCTGAGCCACACGGGCTTGTCGTTCCAAACGAAACCCGAAAGAATCTTCTCATCGGTGCGGTCGTTGATGTCTTTAACGATGGCATCCTTCACATCAGAAAGGGAGAGACTGGACATCTGCTTCTTGTACAGGTACACCTCCAGCCATGTGCCGTTCTCCTCGTCTGCTTCTACGTAACCGTAGCTGATAATCACCCGGCTTGCGTCCTCCTTGATGGGGGCGAAGTCCGTCTTTTTTCCGAATACTTTGTTCATAATAACTGAATTTTTGTTGTTTATAAAATAGTTTCCTATCCGTATATTTCGTCATTTCCTCGTTGAATATGCCGATGCGAAGGATGTCCTCTCCCATCAGCAGATGCCTTGAAAGCCTGTAGGATGATGTGTGCCTGAATATGCCAAGGTATGAGTTGACAGAGCGCAGTACCCGCCACGGCTTCGAGAAGTCGATTTCCGCTATCTTCTGCCTCATGCGGCCAAGCGCATGGTTGGAGATATACGTCCGCCACGGCTTGATGTAAGCCCCGAGGAACTCCACGCCACGGTGTACCTCCGTTATCTCCAGCTTGCCCATGTGCAGTTCCAAGCCAAGCTCCGCTCTCAGGAAGTGCCTTATCCTCGGCACAAGCGACAATAGCCACTCTTTGTCCGAGTTGACCACCGCCGCATCGTCCACGTAGCGACCATAGTAGCGGCATTTCAAGTCTCGCTTCATGAACTGGTCGAACACGTTCAAGTACACATTGCTGAACAGCTGACTCGTCAGGTTCCCGATAGGCAGTCCGAGGCCGTCCTCCAGATGGAGCATCGACTTCGCAGGGTCGAGACCTATCCAGTCCGACAGCTCCCCGCAGATAACGCAGTTCTCCTTCGGGTTGAGAAGGACGATAATCTCCGTGAGCCATGTTATCAGCTCCATATCCAGCACGTCGTACCAAGTCCTCTCCGAGCACTTCGAGATACGATGGGCGGCCATCTTCCTCAGCGAGCCGACGGCAATCTCCAGAAGCCGCTTCCTGTCTATGTGCATGAAGTAACCCCGTATATCCAGGTGCATCACATAGCATTTCCTCTGCCAGTTCCTTGACTCCTTGCGGCAGAAGTCCGTAATCCTCCCGATGCCGTAGTGCGTGCCACGGTTCTTGATGCATGAGTACGAGTCCTGAATGAACGTCCTCTCGTAAAGGGAGTGTGTGTAGTTGAAGTACAGATGATGTACGATACGGTCCCGAAACATGGCAGCGAAGATTTCTCTCTTCTTGGGATAGTCGATGATGAAGCACTTCGACGGAAGCGGCTTGTAGCGGCGGTAGTACAGGTCGTCGCAAAGCTCTTCCATGTTCTGTGTCAGGTTCTTCTCCCACGCCCTCACATACGAGCGTTTCGACTTGTGGCGTTTCGCATCGTAGAAGGCCTGGTATAAATCGAGTAACAGTTGCTGCCGTGACAGGGTCATATATCAGAATATAGATAAGGATAGTCAGAAGTGTAATCTGAACCGGGCGCACCGCGAACCCGTAGTACCTGTTGTTGTTGTTCTGCGGGTTGACACCACCACTGTTGAAGTTCAAGTTGCGGGCATTGCGGGCATTGTTGAACGACGAAGACCAGTAGTTGCCGTTGCCGCCACGATTGTTCCAAGTCGTACCATTGCCGTTGCCTGAGCAAGCAAAGAACAGCATTCGGCCACAACCTTGTACGAAGACAGGAAGGGACATAGAGAACCATCCTGTATCTTTAGTTTTTCCCGCTCCCGAAGAGAGAAGGACGTGTGGCCTGTGAATATCGTTCTGAACCATCCTATGAGTTAGACATTATGTTATCTGTTAAAACATTGAAGAAACCTCCCTTCGCAGCTCACGGAGAATATCATAGGCCTCGCGCGGAGTCAGGTCTTCCAATGGAAGGGCGACGATGCGGGCGATGATGTCGGTGAAGCGGACAATCCTCGGAGCATGTTCCTGTGCCTCCCGGTCTTCACGACGCTGTTTCTTGCTGTCCTGTAGCTTAAGTCCGTTCTTCCACTCCTCCTTCATCTTACTGAGGTTCTCGTAGCTCACCTCTCCCACCTCGGCGGGAATCTCTACGGTTATCGTGAAGTGGTTATCGTCTACAGGGGTAAAGGAATACGGCTCGGCCTCGGGGATGAACTTCTTCAGCGACGTGGCGGGGAAGCCGACGAAAGCGTCGATATATCCGTCCTTGATGCGCTTGGCGGCGACACCGAGGTCACCCAGTGCATCATTCGGTGGAAAAGTCTTCAAAAGCCACGCGCTCCAGTCATGGGCGCGACAGTAGCCGTTGTTCTCCTTCAAGAAGTGTACGACGTTGAACTGCTCGGGATTCTGCCTTGCACTCTCCAGTTCCTTAATTTCTGCAATAGTCATTTCTTCTGTTTTTTTATTTTAGTTTCTTTTTTATTACCCTTCCACTGCGGAGAGAGCCTTGTGGCCGCTTGGGGAGCGGCCTTGTAGGCCCTCTCCGAATGAATGGGTTGGTTTGGTTTGTTCTGCTTGGTGGGCGGAACGATATTACTGAACCGGGCGCACCGCGAACCCGTAGTACCTGTTGCCGTAGTTCTGCGGGTAGACACCACCACTGTCGAAGCCCAAGTATCGGGCATTGCGGGCATTGTAGAACGACGAAGACCAGTAGTCGCCGTTGCCGCCACGATTGTACCAAGTCGCACCATAGCCGTAGCCT
>JAFUVM010000080.1 GCA_017483665.1 Bacteroidaceae bacterium | reverse complement strand
TTCAACGTGGAACGCGTAATGTGGAACAAAGCCTTCGAGCACGAAGAGGTGAACAACATCATCCAGGCCCTGGGCGTGAAGTTCGGACTCAACCCCGACGACTACAAGGAAGCCAACTACGACAAGCTGCGCTACTACAAGACCATCATCATGACCGATGCCGACGTCGACGGTTCGCACATCGACACCCTGCTCATGACACTCTTCTTCCGCTACATGCCGCAGCTCATCAAGGACGGACGACTCTACATCGCCACTCCCCCACTCTATCGCTGCTCCTACGGCAAGGTGGAGGAATACTGCTACGACGAGGAAGCACGCATCCGCTTCATCCAGACCTACTGCGACGGCGATGCCGACGACACAAAGCTTCACACGCAGCGCTACAAAGGTCTGGGCGAAATGAACCCCAAGCAACTCTGGGAGACCACGATGGACCCCGAACAGCGCCGTCTGAAGCAAGTCACCATCGAGGACGCCGCAGCCGCCGACTACGTCTTCTCCATGCTCATGGGCGAAGATGTGGGCCCGCGCCGGGAGTTCATCGAGAAGAACGCCACCTTCGCTAATATCGACGCGTAAAGAGCCTCACCCCCCGACCCCCTCTCCGAGGAGAGGGGGAGGAGCTAGAAGAACTAGAGGAAGTAGATAGACTAGATAGACTAGATAGACTAGATAGACTAGATAATCTAGAAGGTCTAGAAGGTCTAGATAATCTAGAAGTTCTAGATAGTCTAGAAGGCCTAGATAATCTAGAAGAACTAGACAATCTAGTGCTTTCGACTGCTCCGGAAGCTCCCTGGAAGTCCAGATAACAAAAAAGGCAGCTCCTTTTGAGAGCTGCCTTTTCTTCGTTATAGCGAAAAGATTTTTGGCTTGTTAGCCGAGCTTCTGGATGTACTTAGCCAACTTAGACTTCAGGTTTGCTGCCTTGTTCTTGTGAATAATGTTGACCTTAGCCAGTTTGTCGAGTGCCTTCTGCACGCTGGGGTACATCTCTGTTGCGGCGGCCTTGTCGGTCGTGGCACGAAGCTTGCGCACGGCATTACGCATGGTCTTTGCGTAGTACCTGTTGTGGAGTCTTCTCTTCTCCTCCTGACGGATGCGCTTTAATGATGATTTGTGATTTGCCATCTTATTATATCTTATATTCTTTATTTCTTACTGTCTATTCTTCTCACTTGTAGTCCCTAGGAGAGTCTAACTCCTCTTTAGAGAATGAAAATCTCTCGTCCTAACCGATAGACGAAGGGACCTTACCCTTGGCGTTTCAGCCGGTGCTTTCGAGCAGGTGGGCTCAATTGCGGGTGCAAAGTTACGGCTTTTTCTGAGACTGGCAAAATAATTTCGCGGAAAAATGCTCTTCGAGGCGCATTTTCCTTCTTTTTGCTTACTTTATGGCCGCATTTTTCATATCTTTGTGGAATATGACAGAGACAACGCACGGCATCGTACTTCACTACAACCGCTTCAACGACGACAGCGCCATCGTGGACATCTTCACGCTCTCGCGCGGCAGTCTGCCGTTTCTGGTGCACGACCGCCGAGGCAAGCGCAAGGGCGGCATACAAACCACCTTGCTGCGGCCGCTCAACATCGTGGAGTTGGTGTACGACTACCAACCGACACGCTCGCTGCACAAGATCAAGGAGCTGCACATCGCATACTGCTACACGTCGCTGCCCTACGACCCGATGAAGGAGACCGTGGCGCTCTTCCTCTCCGAGTTCCTGCACTATGCATTGCACAGCGAGGTGCAGAACGAGGACCTATACCATTATATATTATATAGCCTGCAATGGTTCGACGCCACGACCGACGGCGTAGCCAACTTCCATGTGGCCTTCCTCACCCGCCTGACACACTACCTGGGCTTCCGCCCCAACCTGGACGCACACGCCCACCCTGCATACTTCGACCTGCGCGACGGCATTCCCACCGACACGGCACCCGCCCACGGCTACTACATCGCAGGCGAGGAAGCAGCAGCCCTGCCCAAGCTGATCCGCATGAACATACGCAACATGCACAAGTTCCGCCTGAACCGGCAGCAGCGAGGCCGCATGCTCGACATCCTGACGCTCTACTACAAGCTGCACGTGCCCGAGTTCCGAGAACTGCGCTCGCTGGCAGTCCTGCGCGAGGTGCTAAGCTAAGACTAGAGGAACTAGAAAGACTAGAGAGACTAGAGAATCTAGAATGTCTAGAGAGACTAGAAAATCTAGATAGTCTAGATAGTCTAGAAAGTCTAGAGAATCTAGAAAGTCTAGAAAGTCTAGAGAATCTAGAAAGTCTAGATAGTCTAGATAATCTAGCAGGTCTAGAAAGCCTAGATATTAAAGGCGACGCCCATTGTCGGTGTGTCGGTTTCCTGCGTAGGACAGCTCTTCTCCTTTATCTTGTTGATTTCGTCCTTCGTGCGGTTGTAGGCAGGACGGGCATCGACCATCGAGATGATGTCGTCGTTGTCGAGGTCTTCGTCTGTGAAGACATACGTGTTGTGACGACGGCGGCGGACCGGCAAACCGTTCGACGGACCATAGAAGATGCCGGCACGCTCCTCGTTGTACTCCTCCACCTCTCTGTCGGTGGCACTCTTCTCCTGCTCCTTCTGCTCCACGATGCCCTGCACGCCAGGAACGTTCTGCAGACCGAAGCCAGTGGCAAGCAGCGTAATCTTCACCTTGCCGCCCAGCGAGCTGTCGGTAGCCAGGCCCCACTTCGTCTCCACGTTGCGGCGGAACTTTGCCATGAAGCTGTCCACCTCGCCAATCTCCTCCATCATGAGGGAGTCCTGGTCCTGGTCGGCACAGAAATTGATGTTCATGAGCACCTTCTTCGAGTTGAAGATGTCGTTGTTGTTGAGCAAGGGGCTGTTCAGCGCCTCGTCGATAGCTTTCGTCACACGGTTCTCGCCTTCGCCATAGCCTGTGCTCATGATGGCTACACCGCCGTCCTTCAGCACGGTCGTGACGTCCTGGAAGTCCAGGTTCATGATGCCGTGCATCGTGATGATCTCCGCAATGCTCTTGGCGGCGATGCTCAGCGTGTCGTCAGCCTTGGCAAAGGCATTGATGACGGTGAGCTCGGGGTAAATCTCGCGCAGACGCTCGTTGTTGATGACGAGCAGGGCGTCCACGTGCTTAGCTATCTCCTCCACGCCGTCCAGGGCCTGATTGATCTTCTTGTTACCCTCGAACTTGAAGGGGATGGTGACGATGCCGACGGTCAGTATGCCGGCATCCTTGGCACACTGCGCGATGACAGGAGCCGCACCGGTTCCTGTGCCGCCGCCCATGCCTGCTGTGATGAAGACCATGCGCGTACCGTCGTTGAGCATGTCGCGAATGTCGTCGATGCTCTCCTCGGCACGCTGACGGCCCACTGCCGGGTTGTTGCCAGCTCCGAGACCATCCTTGCCCAGCTGCAAGTGGTTGGGGACGGGCGAGTCGTCGAGTGCTTTCTTATCCGTGTTGCATACCACATAGGTCACCTCGTGTATGCCTTCGCGGTACATGTGATTGATGGCGTTGCCGCCACCGCCGCCCACACCAACTACCTTGATGATGCAGGGACTCTCTTTCTGGGGGATGTTGAAGTTAATGCCACCCATAGGCTGTCTGTTATTCTCTTCTGCCATAGCTGTATCGTTTTGTTGTTAGTGTGTTGGTTATTCGTTCTCGTCGCCGGGTTCCGCATCGTCGGAGAGCATCTTCTCGAAAGTCTTCCAGATGCGCCCGAAGGCAGAGGGCTTCTTCGGTTTCTCGGGCTCTGCCGGCGTTTCCGGAACTTCCGGCACTTCGGGCTCCTGAACGGCAGGCTCCTCCTTCTTCTCGAAGTCGAACGTCTTCTGCACGGGACTCTCTGTGAGCTCGCCCACGCAGTTCTCATGTCCAGCCAGCAGCAGGGCATAGAGCGTGTAGAGGCGGTCCGGGTCGCCCATCTGGACACCGTACGAGATGTTCACATTGTCGGGCAGGCCCTTTGCCAGACGCACGTTAAGGTCTGCCGAGCCCTCGTGCTTGGAGAAGGCGATAGTCAGATCGGGGATGCGTGCGGCACCGCCAGTGATGAGGATGCCCGAAGGAAGCCTTTCCTTGTAGGGCGCGATGTGATGGTTCACGTTGGCAATAATCTCTTCGTAGCGAGCCTCGACAATCTCCTGAAGCTTTTCCTCGTCCTCTGTGCGGTCGAAGCTCAGGTTGACCTTCTGTCCCGTCTTGTCCTCGCTGTCGGAGCGGTAAGCCGTGCCATACTTCTTCTTCAGAGACTCTGCTTCCTCTGCTTCCACCTTGAGGCTGGTGATGTCGCTCGTCACATTGGAGCCGCCCAGCGGGATGACGCAGAGATGGCGCAGGATGTTGTTCTGGTAGACGGACACCGTCGTCGTGTCGGCACCGATGTCGACCAGCGCACAGCCTGTACGCTTCTCGCTAGGTGCGAGCAGGGCATTCGCCAGACAGAGAGGAGAGATGAGGACCTCCTCCACCTCAAGGCCGGCGGCTTTGACGCACTTGCGGATGTTCTCCTCGAGCGTCGTACGGGCTATGATGTTGATGAAGTTGGCCTCGAGCATCTCTGCCTGCATGCCCACGGGGTCTACGATGCTACGGCTGCCCATCGTGTACTCCTGCGGCACGACTTCCTTGATCTCGGCATTGGGATAGACCACGCCGCTGTTCGTGTCGCGCATCTTGTCGATGGTCTTGTGCGAGATGAGCTCGCGACCGTCGAACTGCAGCAACACGCGGTTGTGCACCGAGCGGAGCGACTGCCCGCCCAGACCGATGTAGATACTCTTGACGCGGACGCCCAGCTTATCGCCGAGCGTGCCAGTGACACGTGTCAGGGCCTGCGTCGTCTTGTCGATGTTGTCGATGATGCCTTTGCGAATGGTGTTGGAGGATTCCTCCTGTGCAAATGCCAGTACCTGCATGCTGCCGTCGGGTTCCCTCTTGCCTGCAATGGCGCGTATAGCTGTCGATGCCAGCTCTACAGCAATGATGATGTCCTTTTCTGCTCCCATATTATTTGTTTTTTTGATTGTTGACTTTGGTACATACCACCTGTCCGTCGTAGGCCAGACTGATGGTCCGGTATTTGTTCCAGCCCACGCACTCCAGCCCTTCGCGGTAGAAGAGGCGCAGGCGGTCGAGCTTCTCACGGAAGTCATCGACGCTACCCAGCTCTATGACGTGCTGTCCTACACGCGGATAGAGCTCTATCTGGTCGGGACCGACGACGTGTATCTGCTCTATCTGCTCGCTCCAGAAGGCGTCCTCGCGGATGTAGCATGCCAGGTCCAGCAGGTGTTCCGAGACGAACTGCTTCGAGACATTGCCCGTGGCGACGCACAGGTCCACGTTGAAGTTGGCGGTCGACATCGTCAGGCCGTTGCTGGACAGATAGTAGTCCTCGCCCTTCTGACTGATGACGTGCAGCACCGGTTGCTGCGGCACGACGCGGATGCAGAGCTTGCCGGATGCCGTGTAGTAGCAAGAGGCATGCTCTATGTGCGAGTCGTCGAGCATCAGTCCCTCTATCTGCTCCAGGTTGATGGCACTTATCTTCATCCCCTCGGGCGAAATGTTGTTGCGCGACAGGATGGAGCGGATGTAGTCGGCAGTGACGAAGTCGCTGGGAATGCTGTCGGGAATCTCGATGCTGACGCCCTCGCAAATCCTGTCCTCGGCCTGAGCACCGAACTTCCAGACGGCAATCACGAGGTACGCCACTACCGCCAGGAGAAGGAATATCTTAAAAGCTGTCTTCATGATAAGGGTTGTAGTATTTCGGTTATCTGTGGAGCAAAGTTCTCAATGTCGCCCGCCCCGAGCGTGACAAGCACGTCGAAGCCGCCCTGGCGCACCACATCGAGCACATCGGCCTTGCTGCACATCTGCCGCCGGATGCCCGGCCGGAGATTGTCGTAGATGAGGGCGCTGGTCACGCCGGGGATGGGCTCTTCGCGGGCAGGATAGATGTCCATGATGCAGACATCGTCGAGCAGGGAAAGGGCGTCGGCAAACTCGCGGTAGAAGTCGCGGGTACGGGTGTAGAGGTGCGGCTGGAAGATGGCCTTGATGCGGCGTCCGCGGTAGAGCTCCCGAAGGCTCTCCAGGCTGCGGCGTATCTCCTCCGGATGGTGGGCATAGTCGCTGAGGTAGACCATGCGGGACGTACGTATGTGGAAGTCGAAGCGGCGTTCCACCCCACTATAGGAAAGCATGCCGGCACGTATCTCGGAAGGCGTGCAGCCTGCTATCTGAGCCAAAGCCATAGCTGCTATGCCGTTCTCGATGTTGACCAAGACGGGCACGCCAAGCTCAATGCCAGGAATGTCGCCAAGAGGCGAAACGAAGTCGAACGTGATGCGTCCGTCGCCGATGCAGACATTCCGTGCATGGAAGTCGCCCGCCTCGCGACTGTATGTATAGACGGTCACGCCCTCCTGCACGTCAGGCTGCATCTTCAGCCCGGTATGCATGATGAGGTAGCCGCCGGGCAGAATCAGGCTGCTGTACTTGCGGAAGCTCTCCAGGTAGGCCTCCTCGGTGCCGTAGATGTCGAGGTGGTCGGCATCGGTAGCCGTAATGACACTGGCAAAGGGCGTAAGGTGGTGGAAGGAGCGGTCGAACTCGTCTGCCTCGATAACGACGTAGGGGCTTGTGCGGCTCAGTATGTAATTGGTGCCGTAGTTCTTTGTGATGCCGCCCAGGAAGGCGTTGCAGTCCACATGGCTCTCGTGAAGCATGTGCGCCGTCATGCTCGAGGTGGTGGTCTTGCCGTGGGTTCCGGCTACGCATAGTCCCTTGAGACTGCGCGTCAGCGTGCCGAGCACCTGGGCACGCTTCTGCACCTCAAAGCCGTTCTCGCGGAAGAAGGTCAGCTCGGAGTGTTCCGCGGGGATGGCCGGCGTATAGACAACGAGTGTGCTTTCCCTGTCGCGGCAGGAGGCAGGGATGAGGTCCACATTGTCTTCGTAGTGGACCTGAGCTCCTTCCTTCTCAAGCTGCCGGGTGAGGTCGCTCGGCGTACGGTCGTAGCCACAGACAGTCGTGCCGCAGTGAAGGAAGTAACGGGCAATGGCACTCATGCCGATGCCGCCTATGCCTACAAAGTATACTGACTTTATGTTCATTCTTTTTCCCTTTCGTTATTTCGTTATTACGTTATCTCGTTATTACGACATTTCCTTATTGCGACATCAGTCCTTAGCTTCTTTCGCGAGCTTGATGACTTCCTCGGCAATGATACGGGCCGAGTCGCGCAGTGCCATCGCCGAGATGTTCTGGCTGAGCCGTCGGAGCTTGTCGGCATCGGCTATGGTCTCCAAGGCAAGCGGGATGAGCTTCTCGGGAGCATCAGCGTCGCGGACAAGCAAAGCTGCCTCGCGGTTTACGAGAGCCAGGGCATTCTTCGTCTGATGGTCCTCTGCCACGTTGGGACTGGGCACCAGGATACAAGGCTTGCCCAGCAGACACAGTTCGCTGATGCTTCCTGCACCGGCACGGCTGATGACAAGGTCGGCCAGACAGTAAGCCTGGTCCATGCGGCTGATGAAATCGGTGACGACCAGATTTCCAGGCTTGCCCTTCACGTCAATCAGCTGCTCTATCTCCTTCTTGTAGTAACTGCCAGTCTGCCAGATGAACTGCACTGGCGATGCGGCGATGCGCGAGAGGTTGCGTATGACGCTCTCGTTCATGGTGCGGGCCCCCAGGCTGCCGCCAATGAGCAGGATGGTGGACTTCGACGGATTGAGCCCGAAGGCTGCGGCACATTCCTCGCGCGACAGAGACTCGTTCAGCAGGTTCTGGCGCACGGGATTGCCGGTGAGCAGGATGCGGTCCTTGGGGAAGAAGCGTTCCATGCCCTCGTAGGCCACGCATATCTTGCTCGCCTTTCGTGCCAACGTTTTGTTGGTCAGTCCGGCATAGCTGTTCTGCTCCTGGATGAGACAGGGGATGCCCAGCTCGTAGGCCGCGCCCAGCGTAGCCGAACTGGCATAGCCGCCCACGCCTACTGCCACGTGGGGCTGGAAGTCGCGCAGAATCTGCTTCACCATGCGCTTGCTGCGCAGATAGTCCTTCAGGATGCTGATGTTGCCCAGCCTCCAGAGCGGACGGAGCAGGCCGCGCACAGGCAGGCCTACTATCTCGTAGCCGGCAGCCGGCACACGCTGCATCTCCATTCTTCCCTCGGCACCCACGAAGAGGATTTTCACGTCGGGCCGTATCTCGCGCAAGGCGCCTGCAATACTTATGGCGGGGAAGATGTGACCTCCCGTACCGCCACCGCTTATTATGATTCTCAGTTCACTCATAGTTTAATTTCATGGGACTTATAGGACTTATAGGACTTATGGGACCTATAGGACTTATAGGGCTTCTGCTGCTATTTGTTTCTTGGTTTCGTACTCCGGTTTGCGCTTTGCCGTATGGCTTACGCTCAGTATCATACCTATATATGTACACGTGATGAAGAGACTCGTTCCGCCTCGGCTGACGAGCGGCAGGGGCTGTCCCGTAACAGGGAAGGCTCCGACGGCCACCGCCATGTTCATCATGGCCTGCACTACAATCATCAGCGCCAATCCCATGACGAGATAGGACGGGAAGAGTGCCTTGCACTTCTGTGCGATGCGCATGGAGCGGTACATCAGCACCAGGTAGAGGCAGAGCACCAGCACGGCTCCGACAATGCCAAGCTCCTCGATGATGATGGCATAGATGAAGTCGGAGAAGGCCTGCGGGATGAAGTCGCGCTGCTTACTGTTGCCCGGGCCGCGGCCTATGATGTTGCTTTGGGCTATGGCCACCTTGGCGTAAGTCTTCTGCGGGTTCTCCTGCGGTTTGAACTTGGCAGGGTCGGCAGGACGTTCCTGGTGGTCGGTGATGCGATGCACCCAGGTGGGCACACGGTGCAGCGGGCCGTCGGTCTTGCTCCAGGTTTCGAGCGTCGTCTCCGGTATGGAGTAGGCCACCGCGACGACGGAGCCGAAGCTTAGTGCTCCCAGGCAGAACACAGCGATGAGAACCTTCTTGCGTATCTGCGCATACAAGCAGATGCAGTACATCACGACGGCAATGATGAAGGCTGTGGAGGCGTTCTCCGTGAAGATGAGCACAATGGTGATGAAGGCAGCGAGGGCCACGATCTTGAGGGCTGTGGGACTGGCACCCTTCTCGTCGCGCAGCGAGGAGAGGATGAAGCAACTGAACCCGACAAGGCTCAGCTTGGCAATCTCGCTGGGCTGGAAGCGAATGAAGCCTATCTGTATCCACCGGCCGGCATCGTTCGTCTTCTGTCCGATAGCCAACACTGCAATGAGCAGGAAGATGGACACGAACATGCCGATGGTGCACAGCAGCTTGAAGTAGTTGCAAGGGATGAAGTGTACGAGCCAGGCGATGAAGATGCCCATGAGCATGAACGAGCCGTGCTGCATGATGGGGTCCCAGTATGCGCCGGTGGCAAAGGTCATGCGCGAGCTGGCACTGTAGACCTCAATGAGCGAGATGGTGCACAGGATGATGAACACCGCCCAGATGCCCAGGTCGCCGTGAATCAGGTTCTTGTTCTTTAGCTTATCGAAAGTCATTGTCTTGTCGAGGGTTGTTGATGAATTATGGGGTTATGGGACTTATGGGTCTTATAGGACTTATGGGACTTATAGGTTCCTGACCTGTTCGCAGAACTGTTCGCCGCGGTCCTCCATGTTCTTGAAGAGGTCGAAGCTGGCGCAGCAGGGGCTGAGCAGGACGGTGTAGCCGGGCTTTGCCATGCGGCTGCAGGCCTCCACGCAGTCCTTCATGTTGTGGGTGTCGGCCACAGGAATGCCCATTCCATCGAAAAAATCGTGCAGCTTCGTGTTGTCGGCTCCGAGGTAGACGAGGCCGGCGCATTTCTTCTGCACCAGTTCCTTGATGGCGGTGTAGTCGTTGCCCTTGTCCTTGCCGCCAATGATGAGGATGGTGGGCGAGGTCATGCTCTCCAGAGCGTACCAGCAGGCGTCGACGTTGGTGGCCTTCGAGTCGTTGATGTACTGCACGCCGCCCACGCGGGCCACTTTCTGCAGCCGGTGCTCCACGCCCTCGAAGTCGCTCAGGCTCTGGCGCAGCGTCTCGTCGCCAATGCCGCTGAGGTGTGCCGCGATGCCGGCTGCCAGGCTGTTGTACATGTTGTGCTTGCCGTGCAGACTGAGGCTTTCCTGCTCCATGTTGAAGGGTGTGGGGTATTCAAGTACGTACTGCCCGTCGGCGATGTAGCCTATCATGCCCGTCTTGCTGACGATGCTGAAGGGGCACTTCTTCGCCTTGATGCCGTACTTCTTGAGTTCGCGGCTGATGATGGGGTCGTCGTTCCAGTAGATGAAGGCGTCGTCCTCCGTCTGATTCTGCACGATGCGCATCTTGGCATCGGTGTATTTCTGCATGGAACCTTCGTAGCGGTCCAGGTGGTCCGGCGTGATGTTGAGCAGGACGGCGATGTTGGCGCGGAAATCGTACATATTGTCGAGCTGGAAGCTGCTGAGCTCGATGATGTAGTAGTCGAAAGTCTTGCCCTCGGCTATCTGCAGGGCCAGGCTTCGCCCGATGTTGCCGGCCAGTCCGACGTTATAGCCTGCGGCCTGGAAGATGTGGTAGATGAGACTGGTGGTCGTTGTCTTGCCGTTGGAGCCGGTGATGCATATCATCTTGGCATCGGTGTATCGTCCGGCGAACTCTATCTCGCTGATGATGGGTATGCCCGCCTTGCGGAGCTTGCAGACCATGGGTGCGTCCTCGGGGATGCCGGGGCTCTTCACCACCTCGTCGGCATTGAGGATGAGCGCCTCGGTGTGGTGTCCTTCTTCCCAAGGCACGTCGTACTGGCGGAGCAACTCCTTGTAGTTCTCCTTTATCTGTCCCATGTCGCTGACGAAGACATCGAATCCTTTCACCTTTGCCAAGGCTGCGGCTCCCACGCCGCTCTCGGCTGCACCAAGCACTACTATTCTTTTCATTTCTTCATTTACCAGACCCCCCATCCCCCTTTAGGGGGAGCCTTATGTTACTTTTTCTATCTTTTGTTCCCCCTAAAGGGGGCTAGGGGGTCTTTTACCTTATCTTCAATGTTACGATGGCGAGGGCCGCCATGATGATGGTCACTATCCAGAAACGGACGGTTATCTTCGATTCGAGCCAACAGCCCTTGGGCCAGTTGATGAGGACCTTGAAGTTGTCGGGCAACTGTCCGGGGGCTACGCGGAAGGTGTCGTGGAGGGGTGCACGCTTGATGACGCGCCACTTCTCTCCGCGGCGGTTGCCACGCTTGGCATAGTTGGTCTGTGCCAGCACGCTGATGCTTTCCATGAGGAACACGAAGCAGAGCAGAGGCAGGAGCAGCTCCTTGTGTATGATGATGGCCGTGACGCCGATGATGCCACCGATGGCCAGGCTTCCGGTATCGCCCATGAAGACCTGTGCGGGATAGGCATTGTACCAGAGGAAGCCGATGAGTGCGCCCACGAAGGCACAGATGAAGATGACGAGCTCCTCCGACCCAGGTATGTGCATGATGTTGAGGTAGGCTGCCATGTGGACGTGACTGCTCACGTAGGCCAGGATGCCGAGGGCGATGCACATGATGGCAGCGTTGCCGGCGCACATGCCGTCCATGCCGTCGTTCAGGTTCGAGCCGTTGCTGACGGCCATGACGATGAAGGTGGTGACGATGACGAAGAAAATCCACCCGGCTGCCGTCCTGTACCGACCCAGGAAGCGGAAGATGTCGGCATAGTTGAGGTTGTTGTTCTTGACGAAGGGAATGGTTGTGATGGTGCTCTTCACCTTCTCGCTACGATGCGTCACGACCTGCTCTACACCCTGTCGTTCGACCTCGATGTTCTCGCTGATGACGGCGTCGGGACTCAGCCACAGCGTCAGACCGATGACGAGCCCGAGCACGGCCTGCCCGAGGAGCTTCCAGACGGGGCGCAGTCCGTCCTTCGAAACGCGCAGCTTTATGTAGTCGTCGGCAAAGCCCAGCGCTCCGAGCCACAGTGTGGTGAAGAGCATCATGAGCATGTAGATGTTGCGCAGACGGCCCAGCAGCAGGCAGGGCACGAGGGTGGCGATGATGATGATGACGCCGCCCATGGTGGGTACGCCTTTCTTCTGCACGCCGTACGGGTCGATGCTGGGGTCGCGCTGGGTCTCGCTGCCGTTGTGGCTCTTCATCCACTTGATGAAATACTGGCCGAACCACATGGAGATGAGCAGGCTCAGCACCAGGGTGAGTACCGCACGGAAGGAGATGTAGTGCCACAGGTTGGCTCCGGAGACTCCGAACTGCCCTAAGTATCTGAACAGGTAGTATAGCATTTTCTATTGTTGTTTTATTCAGTGTTTAGTCGTTTCGTGTTTCTTGTTTCCCATATCGGCGTGCTCTTCCGAAATAAGCGGCGTGCTCTTCTTGGGATAAGAGCGTGCTCTTCCTGGGATAAGAGCGTGCCGTGTTTTCCGGAGCCGCGCGGGGCGTCAGTCTATCCCGAACGCTTCGCGGATGACTTCGTGGTCGTCGAAGTGATGCTTCACGCCTTTAACTATCTGATAGTCTTCGTGACCTTTGCCTGCCACGAGGATGACATCGCCTGGCTGGGCCAGGGTGCAGGCGGTGCGGATGGCTTCCCTGCGGTCCACTATGCTGAGGACGCTGCGGCGCTCCGTCGCGTCGAGCCCGGCCAGCATGTCGTCGATGATGGCCTGCGGATCCTCGTTGCGGGGGTTGTCGCTCGTGATGATGACGCGGTCGCTGTGCCTGACGGCCTCCTGTGCCATGAGGGGTCGCTTCCCCTTGTCGCGGTTGCCGCCTGCACCGCAAACCGTCCAGCACTGGCCGCGGCCCTGCAGTACCTCGTTGATGGTCGTGAGCACATTGACCAGGGCATCGGGCGTGTGGGCATAGTCGACGATGGCTGTGACGCCCTCCTTCGAGCGGATGGCCTCGAAGCGGCCGTTGACGGGCTTCTGTGCGCTGAGCAGCACGAGTGCCTGCTGCGGGTCGACACCCAGCATGACGGTAGCGCCGTAGACTGCCAGCAGGTTGCTGACGTTGAAGCGGCCCACGAACTGCACGCTCACCTCCCGTCCGTCCACCAGCAGGTCCATGCCCTCGAAGCTCTCCTCCATGATGCGGGCCTTGAAGTCGGCGGCTGAATGGAGCGAATAGGTCTTGACCTGTGCCTGGCAGTTCTGCACCATGACCATGCCGTTGCGGTCGTCGGCATTGATGATGGCGAAAGCGTCCTTGGGCAGACTGTCAAAGAAGCCCTTCTTGGCGTCGCGGTAGTTCTCAAACGTACCGTGGTAGTCGAGATGGTCGCGGGTCAGGTTCGTGAAGATGCCTCCGGCGAAGCACAGGCCGCCGATGCGCTTTTGGCTGACGCTGTGGCTGCTCACCTCCATGAAGGCATAGGCACAGCCCTCGTCGGCCATCTGCCCGAGCAGACGGTTCAGGGTGATGGGGTCTGGCGTCGTCACTTCTGTGGGAACAGGCTCGCCGTCGATGTAGTTGCAGACGGTGCTGCACAGTCCGCACTTGTAGCCGAGCTGGCGGAAGATGTTGTAGAGCACGGTGGCAATGGTCGTCTTGCCGTTCGTGCCGGTCACACCGATGAGGTGCATGCGCTCCGTCGGGTCGCCGAAGTAGTGCGTAGCCAGGGGGCCCACCACTTCCTCCGTGTCGGGGTAGACGAGATAGGTGACGCCGTCTGCCGTCTCGTCGGGCAGCTGTTCGCACACCACCGCCGTGGCTCCCAGCTCGATGGCCTTGCCGATGTAGGCATGACCGTCCACCTGTGTGCCGCGCATCGCCACGAAGACTGCGCCGGGCTGAATGCGGCGGCTGTCTATCTCGATGCCTGTCACTTCCTTGTCCATGCTGCCCACCACCTTCTGCGGTGCGCAGGGCTGTATGAGTTGCTGTAGTTTCATTGTTCGGTTTCTTTTGTGGGACCTATGGGTCTTATAGGACTTATAGGTCTTATGGGACTTATGTTATGTCATTATTTCTTTGGTGCGGCGGTTAGGGTTATAGTCTTGCCCTTCGTGGCAGGCGAGCCGGGGGCCATGTCCTGCTTCACAATCTGTCCGCAGCCGCTGATGCGGACGCGCAGACCGCGCTTCTGCAGGGTGTAGACGGCATCCTTCACGCCCATGCCCAGCACGTCGGATACCTGGTTCAAGGGCAGGGAGTCGGCTTCCTCGGTATTGAGCTGTTTGTCCGTCAGCCCCATGCCTTCGACGATGGCCTCAGCACGTTCTCTGCTACCGCGGGTCACTTCGGGAACGAAGACGGAATTCGTGTCGGCTGCTGCCACGGCGTTGCGCATGGAGTCGCGCGACATGATGTACTGCGATATCTCGCTGAAGACAGGACCGCACTGTCCGCCACCGGATGCAGGCAGGCCGTGCTTCTTGATGCAGACGATGCAGCTGTACTTCGGGTCGTCGCTGGGGAAATAGCCGCAGAAGCTGACCATGTACTTACGGCCTGCGTACGAACCGTTCTCGCTGAACTGTGCCGTGCCGGTCTTGCCGCTCACCTTGAAGTACTTGCCGCCGTTGCCGGCCTTTCTGCCCAAGCCGCCGCTGACCACATGCTCCAGGCAATACTGGATGTCGCGCAGTGTGGAAGGCTTGCAGATGCGCTCCTTGATGACCTCCGTCGGGAACTCGCGTACCACCATGCCGTCCTTCAGCTCAGCCTTCACGAAACGCGGCTTCACCATCTTGCCGCCGTTGGCAATGGCATTGTAGAAGGTGAGGGTACTGATAGGCGGCAGCATCGTGACGTAGCCGATGCTCATCCAGGGCAGGTCGGGCTTGCTCCAGTAGCGTTCCTTGTCGCGGGGATTGGGCACGCGGGGCTCGCCCTTGCCCACGAAGGGGAGGTCGAGGGGAATGCCCACGCCCTCGCGGTGCAGACCGTCCACAAAGGCTGCCGGGTTGCTGCCGTACGCTTCGTCGATGATTTTGCTCACGCCTATGTTGCTGCTCTGCCCGAGGATGTCTTCCACCTTGAGCACGCCGTAGCCGCCCCGATGCCAGTTGTGGTCCTTCATCTTCCTGCCGTGCATGTTGACGATGCCCGGGGCGCAGTCCACACTCTTGTTCAGGTCTATCTTCCCGTCCTCGAGGGCCACCATGATGCTTGCCGTCTTGAACGTGGAACCGGGTTCCCAGAGGTCGCTCACGGCGTTGTTCTTCATCTCGTAGTACTCGCCGTCCTGTCCGCGTGTCAGGTTGACGATGGCCTTCACGTCGCCCGTCTTGACCTCCATCACGACGGCCACACCGATCTCACCGTTGATGAGTTCCTCCTTGAGCTTGCTGCGCAAGGTGCGGTCGGCAAAGTCCTGTATGTTGATGTCGATCGTGGTGAGCAGGTCATGTCCGTTCTCGGCGGGACTGTCCACGACGGGCACCTTGCGGTTGCGCATCGTGATGTAGTGCTTGCTGCCGGGCCGTCCGCTCAGGATGCTGTCGAAGCTCAGTTCCAGTCCGCACTTGGGGCGGCTGCTGGTATCGTTGTAGAGTTCGCCGATGGTGCGGCTTGCCAGTCCGCCGTAAGGCTTGAGGCGGAGCAGCATCTCGTCGGCGTGGAAGCCGCTGCGGTACATGCTTTCGCGGAGGAAGGGCAGCTCCTTGCAGGCCCGATACTGTACGTATGTGGCCAGCTTCGGGTAGATGCGCCAGGAGTACTTGCCGCGCTTCTTGCCCTGCAGGAGGCGTTCGCGGAACCACTTCTCGTCGCGGTCGGGGAAGATGCGGGCCAGGCCTTCGGCTATGCTGTCCAGGTCGACGCGGAAAGCCGAATCGCGGAAGGCTATCGTCTTCTCTTTGCTGACGGAGTCAGGGTCAGAGACTGCGAAGTCCATGTAAAGGGCGTACTTGGGCACAGTGCCGGAGAGAACCTGACGGTCGCACGAGAGGATGTTGCCACGGTTAGCGGGAATCGTGGCTGTCTTGCTGTTGCGTCCCACTTCCTTCCAGTAGTCGCTCTCCGGCGGCAGCATGGTGTAGATGGTCCGTCCCAAGATGTATAGTGCTCCCACCAACATCACGATCAGGATGAAGCGGTAGCGTTCGATGGCTTTATCGTTCTTGGATTGCATAGTCGTGGGCTTGGGTGTGTTTTACTTTCTGACGTTGATGACGTAGGGAGCCACTTTGCTGGGCACGAGGGTGCTGTCGCCCTGTTCGCGGAGCTTCTGCTCGAGCTGGCTCTGGCGGCACAGGAGTGTGAGTTCGCTGACGCGGGTGATGCAGCGGTAGCGCCAGTCCTTGAGCTCTGCCTCGAGCTCCGTCTCCTGCATCATCTCCATCTGTGCCTGGTAGCCGTTAGTGATGTACAGGAAGATGCCGGCCAGGCAGAGGAGCAGCATCCTCCACTGGCTGAGGAACCAGCGCGGGGCGGCATCGATCATCTGGCGCAGGGTGTCGACGGTCAGCTCGTCGGTCTCGTCGTCGTCGCTGACGAGCGAACGCATCAGTTTGCTGCCGACGGGCTCTGCCTTGCCAGCGGCCGCCGGTTCCTCCGGACCGTCCTGTACGTCCGTACCATCCGGGGCTTCCGGACTTTCCTGCTCGCCCTGGTCTTCCGGGGAGAGCGGACTCTGTGGGGTCTCGTCGGTCTGTGGAACCGCTTCCTGCTGTTCCTGCAGTTCGTCGATGTTGTCTAATTCTATCTCTGCCATCTCGCCTTAACCTTTTTTTCGTTTACATTTGTTCCCCGGCCTGCTTTTTCTCTGCCACGCGAAGCTTTGCCGAGCGGCTGCGCGGATTGCGCTCCTGCTCTTCGGCGCTCGGGGTGATGACGCCGCGGCTGACGGCCTCGAGCGGGGCATGACTGCGCCCGAAGACGTCGGTCTCTACTTTTCCCTCCGGGTTGCCGGCCTTCACGATGTTCTTCACCATGCGGTCCTCGAGGGAATGGTAGGTGAGGATGCTGAGCCTGCCGCCCGGCCGGAGCAGTTCGGTGGCTGCGCTGAGCATCTGCCGGAGGGCGAGCATTTCGCCGTTGACCTCGATGCGGAGTGCCTGAAAGACGCGGGCCAGGTCCTTCTTCTCGCGGTCGTATCCCATGAGGGGACGCAGCACTTCGACCAGCTGGGAGGTGGTGGCGATGGTCTGCTGCTGCCGTGCCCGGACGATGGCGGCGGCGATGCGGCGGCTGTTCTTGAGCTCTCCGTAGAGGTAGAGGATGTCGGCCAGCTGCTCTTCGCTGTACTCTGCCACGATGCGCTGTGCTGTGAGGCGTGCCCTTTGGTTCATGCGCATGTCCAGCGGAGCGTCGAAGCGGAAGCTGAAGCCCCGGCTTTCCTCGTCGAGGTGGTGGCTGCTCACTCCCAGGTCTGCCAGGATGCCGTCCACCTGGCTGTGTCCGTAGTAGAGCATCCAGTTCTTGAGGAAGCGGAAGTTGCTGCGGACGAAGGTGAAGTTCTCCGCCATTTCGTCTTCGGCGGGGATGGCATCGGCGTCCTGGTCGAAGCTGTAGAGGTGGCCCGTGCCTTGCAGTCGGCGCAGAATCTCGCGGCTGTGTCCGCCACCGCCATAGGTGAGGTCCACGTAGATGCCGCCGGGGCGGATGTCGAGTCCGTCCACCGTCTCGTGCAGCAGCACCGGTATATGATATTCCTCACACTTTGCGTACATTATTATATATTATATATAGAGAACGAAATAAAAAGACATCTTACCCGATTCCATTGCTTTTCTGGAAAGAAGGATAGGGATGGCTTTTGCCTGTGTCTTATTCCGGTTTGTCGGCCATCATGTCCTCCAGGAGGTTTGCCACCTTTTCGGGGTCGCTGAGCAGTCCGTCGGCTTCCTGTCGGCTCCATATCTCGATGGTGTTGTCGACGCCGATGAATCGCACATCGCCTTTTATCTCAGCGTGTTCCAGATACCGGCGCGGGATGAGCATGCGCCCGCCGCTGTCGAGGATGATGTTCTCGGCGTCGGCTGTGAAGAGGCGCATCGCCTCGCGCTGGCGGCGGTCGAAGGGGTTGGTACGTGCCCGGACGCTGTCGACCTGTGCGTCCCACACGCTCTTGGGGTAGAGCACAAGGCACTTCACGAAGAGATCGCGGCGCAGCACGAGCTCGTTCTCATCTTCCTTGCGCAGGATTTTGCGGAAGATGCTGGGCACGAAGACGCGGCCTTTTTCGTCCGTCTTTGCGTCTATACTGCCGATGAATCTCATAGTGTTTTATGCCTTTGTTTATGAATTCTGGTGCAAAGATACACAATTCCCCACAATTCCCCACACTTTTTCCAAACTTTTTTTTCTTAGCTGTTGCCAGACCTTGTTGATAACCTGTGTTTCGGTTCGTTGTTTACACGCACAAAACGCCGTAAGCATGGCGCATTCAGCCTATTATCAAGAAGCGGAATCTGCTGTTGATAACTTTTTCGCGGAGGTTGCAAAATGGTGGGGGAAGATTCGCCTTGAGTCTTTTATCCGGGTACTTGTTTGGTAGTTCGCGAGAATTTGTGTAACTTTGTCCCCCGAGAAACGAAAACAAACGCATTATGTCCCCAAAACATCTCCTTTTGCTGCTTCTTCTGCCTCTGGCGACAGCAGCCCGACCCGCCGATAACATTACGGAATACTTCCTCGACACAGTGGACAGCGGAGAAGGTTCATGGCCTTGTCTCTTCTACGAGCTGAACTACAACACCGACATCACCTTGGCGGAGAGGGTCAAGTGGTACGGGGCCGACGAGGACGAGAGCTACTGGCGCGAGGGCCTCGGTCCCTTCAGCATCGACGGGGAGAAGTTCCTCGTCACCCACTGGCAGAGCACCGTACATCCCATCCTCATCCGCCGGCACTTCACGCTCACGGCCGACGACTTGGCGAAGATTGAGATCGGCGTGGTGGACATGAAGTACAGCTACGACGAGAACCCGACCTTCTGGCTCAACGGCACGCGTATCGCCACGGCTACCGGATGGAGCGACAACAACTATGCCACCCTGCGCTTCACGAACACCAGGAAGAAGCTGCTGGTAGAGGGCGACAACGTGCTCTGCGTATCGCTGCAACAGGGTGCCGGCGGCGGTCATATCGACTACGGACTGAGCGTCACCTACGACTCTACGCATACGGCCATCGATGAGATAGGAGAAGACCCGGACGGAGAGGACAACGACGTCTGGTACGACCTCAGCGGACGACAGATAACAAACGGTCAGCTGACGAAAGGCAAGTGGCACGGCATCGTCATCACACGGGGCAAGAAAATGATTCGCCGCTGAGCTCCGACAGACACGGCACGCCGTGCCACCCGGAAGAGCCTGGCGCTTATTTCGGAAGAGCAAGGCGCTTATTAAATAAGAGCCTAGCGCTTATTTCAGAAGAGCACGCCGTGTTTTTCGTCAAGACAAAGAGAGAAAACAGAATACCCGTTATGTACATTACAAAACACACAATGAAAAAGACGCTAACCATCCTGGCCCTGCTGCTGCTCGCCACGGGCAGCCGCGCACAGACCACCGTCGTGGACTGCCCCGACCGCAACCAGACCAACGCAAACTACACCAACTTCCGCGCCCCCCTGCAGCAGGCACCGCTCCTGAAGCTGCCCGTCGGGAAGGTACAGCCCAGCGGCTGGCTCCGCAAGTTCCTCGAACTGCAGCGCGACGGACTGAACGGACAGCTCGGCACCGTCAGCGCTTGGCTCGACAAGTCGGGCAACCAGTGGCTCTCGGGCCAGGGCGACCACGGATGGGAGGAAGTGCCCTACTGGCTCAGAGGCTACAGCAGTCTGGCTTTCATCCTGGACGACGACCAAATGAAACGCGAAGTGGAGACCTGGATTACGGCGGTGCTGAACAACCAAGCCTCGAACGGACGCATCGGCCCCGACGGGTACGACGGCTCCAGCCCCGACCTCTGGGCAAAGATGCCGATGCTCTGGGCCCTGCAGACCTACTACGAGGCTACGGGGAAAGCCCGTGTGCTGACGGCCATGAACCGCCACTTCAAGTGGGAACTGACCATCGACGACAGCAAGTTCCTGAAGGGCCTCTGGCAGCAGAAACGCGGCGGCGACAACCTCTGGAGCGTGCTTTGGCTCTACAACCGCAACGGCGACAAGACCATCCTGCCCCTCGCCGACAAACTCCACCGCGCCACCTCCGACTGGACCATGCAGGGCGACCTGCCCAACTACCACGGCGTGAACGTAGCCCAAGGCTTCCGCGAACCCGCCACATATTATATGTATTCAGGCGACGAGCAGATGCTCCAGGCCACCTACCGCGCTTTCCACGAGATGCGGCGGCGCTACGGACAGATGCCCGGCGGCATGTATGCTGCCGACGAGAACGCCCGCGCCGGATACTACGACCCGCGGAACGGAGCCGAGACCTGCGCCATCGTCGAACAGATGGCAAGCGACGAGATACTGATGGGCATCACGGGCGACATCTTCTGGGCCGACCATTGCGAGAACGTCGCCTTCAATTCCCTGCCCGCCGCACTCATGCCCGACATGCGATCGCTCCGCTACATCACCTCGGCCAACATGACCATCAGCGACGAGAAGAAGCACGGACCCAGCATCGACAATGACCTGCGCGGCATGCTTTCCATGAGTCCGTTCAGCTCACGCTGCTGCCAGCACAACCACGGCATGGGCTGGCCCTACTTCGCCGAACACCTCGTCATGGCAACAGCCGACGGCGGACTGGCGACAATGCTCTATGCTGCCAACCAGACGACAGCCCTCGTGGGCGAAGGCGTCTCGGTACGCATGACGGAAGACACCAACTATCCCTTCGACGAGGCCGTCCGGCTCACTCTCCATCCCGAACAGAACGTCACCTTCCCCCTCTACCTGCGCATCCCCGCCTGGGCCGACGGCGCATCGGTCAGCGTGAACGGTCAGGACCAAGGCATCGCCGAAGCCGCCGGACGCTACGTCCGCATCGAGCGTGAGTGGCAGGAGGGCGACATCGTTTCCCTCAGCCTGCCCATGAAGGTGCGCTCCAACGTCTGGCAGCAGAACAAGTCGTGCGTCAGCGTCGACTACGGTCCCCTCACCCTTTCGCTCAAGATAGACGAGGAATACGAACAGCACGACAGCCGCGACCCGGAGTTCGTGCAGGACGATTCCCACTGGCAGTCGGGTGTCGACGCCTCGCTGTGGCCCTGCTACGTGCTGCGTGCAAAGAGCGACTGGAACTACGGTCTGGTGGTCGACGGCGATAACCTCCCCGTCGAGTTCAGCGTCCGCCGCAAGCCCTATCCCGAGAACGACCAGCCCTTCACCCTCGAGAATGTGCCCCTGGAGTTCACGGCAGTCGGACGGCAGATACCGTCGTGGAAATTCGACGCCACAGGCATGACCGACTTCCTGCCCACCAAGTATGCCAAACGTGCCGCAGAGACGACGCCCATCACCCTCGTCCCGATGGGAGCCGCCCGCCTGCGCATCTCGGCTTTCCCAAGGGAAAAGGAATGACAACTATGAGATATTCTGCACTGAACAACAAGTGGATGCGTGCGGCAGTTCCCGCTCTGCTCATCCACGCCTGCATCGGCAGCGTCTACTGCTGGTCGCTGCTGAAAGGAGACATCGCCACAGCCGTGGGCTGCCCGGTGGGCGAGATAGAGTTTGCCTTCTCGCTGGCTATCTTCTTCCTCGGCATGTCGGCAGCCTTCGGCGGACGTTTCGTCGAGAAGAACGTCACGGCGGCTTCCGTCGTCTCCTGCACCTGCTTCAGCTCCGGGCTGCTGCTCACGGTGCTCTCCATCTATTGGAAGTGGGAACTGGGCATCATGCTCAGCTACGGCTGTCTGATGGGCGTCGGGCTCGGCATCGGCTATCTGGCTCCGGTCAAGACGTTGATGCTCTGGTTCAAGGAGCACAAGGGACTGGCAACGGGCATTGCCATCAGCGGCTTCGGCCTCTCGAAGGTCATCTTCTCGCCCTACATCGAATGGTGCAGCGGACAGTATGGCGTACAGACCACCCTCTCCACGATGTCCGTCATCAGCATCTTCTCCATGCTTACGGCCGCCTGGCTCATCAAGAAGCCGTCCGACTGGGTGGAGCCAAAGGTGAAGTGGAAGGTCAGGGACTACCTCCACGTACTGCGCAACGGCACTTTCCTGAAGATATGGTTCGTCTTCTACCTGAACATCACGTGCGGCCTGGCACTGATTGCCTTCGAGAAGGACATTGCCCTCTGCGTAGGCATCGCAGCCGTCGGGCTCCTGTCGTCCGTGACGGCTTTCTTCAACACGGCAGGACGCTTCGGCTACTCCACTGTGTCGGACTATACGGAGAACAAGCAGACCATCTACAAGATTCTGCTTCTCTCGTCGGTCGTCGTCATGCTGGGCGGCAGTGTGCTGGGCAGCAGCGCAGTTGTCGTCGTGCTGATGCTGTGCGTGGTCAACGCAGGCTACGGCGGCGGCTTCTCCACCTTGCCCACGCTCCTGCAGAGCAAGTTCGGCATGGAGAAGATAAGCACCATCCACGGACTGGCACTCAGCGCATGGGCATGGGCCGGACTGAGCGGCAACCAGCTCTCCAACCTCATCATCAACCGATGGGACATGTCATACGAAATCCTCTATGCCGTGCTGGCCGCACTCTACTTCGTGGCTCTGCTCCTCACCTTCTCCATTCCCAAGAACAAAGAGCTCATCGACTACGGAGAGGAGCAGCAGACGCTCTCCAAGATCGACCCGTCGTTCATCTGATTGCGACCGGCATGATTGCGAAACTGCTCAAAGCGATGCCGGAGAGGTGCGCCTGGGCGACATCCGCGTAGAGCCCGCTTCCGTTTCGACATCTCTAAGCCGCGCACCGCCCTGATGCGTCGGCAGAAAGGCGGCAAGCTGCCCATCGGCAGCGTAGAGGCACAGATAGGCAGCGTCGGCTGGATGTTCGGCACACGCCATAACATCGACGTCAGCATCCGGAACGACTTCTCCTTCACCGACACCAACCAGATGCACCACCTGAAAGTCAGTCCCAGTCTAAGGCTCTGGGAAAAAGGCAACAAACAACCATGACAAAGGTTCACCTCATAAAGCGGCATCCGATGGGCAGGGACTTCCTTGCCATCTGTCTCTTCGGCTTCGTCTTCTCCGTCCGGCCGCTCAGCAAGGAAGAGCTCAACCACGAGCGCATCCACGCCGCACAGCAACGCGAACTGCTCTACCTGCCCTTCTTCCTCTGGTACTTCATAGAATGGCTCGTCCTCCTCCTGAAGTACCGAGACCGCATGGAGGCCTACCGCCACATCCGCTTCGAAGAGGAAGCCTACCGCCACCAGGACGACCTCGACTACCTCAAGCACCGGAAGCATTTTGCCTATTGCCGAACCAGCTCCGACGAAGCATAATCACCCCCCGAAGCGCCCTGCGCTTATCTCAGAAGCACGGGACGCTTGCATATACACGCCCCGCGCCTGCAATTTCTTCTCTTAATTCTTTTTGTTTCCCGAATATTTCCCGAATATTTTGTATCTTTCCTCTAAAGAAAAATGAAATTTATTTATTCGACAGGCTTATATCTCGCTTTTTTTATGTATATTTGCAAGCAGAAAACATAGACACAAATGAGTACAGCAACGCTTACAAGTCTGCTTGACTATCTGACAAGAGCCTTAACCACCGACAACAAACGGTGGCTTGCAGACCATCTCTACCAACAAGTCTGGGAAAAGAAGATGTCAGTTCCATACACAATGAAAGAAATCAATTCACGACTCGACTTGGCTGAAAGCGAATCTGCCGCAGGACTTGGGCAAGACAGCGAAGAGATGTTTCGCGAACTGGAAGAGGACTTTGCCTATGAAAAGGCAGAAAAGGCAGAGATAATATGAGAGTCATCTGGTTGCCACAGGCAAAGAGACAACTCAGGCTAACTGCCGGATATATTCTCAGAGAGTTTGGGCAGAAGGCGAGAAACGAGTTCATACAAGAAGTTCATCGTGCAAACAACCTACTTGCAGACAACCCCAACACGGGTGCTGTCGAAACCCTTCTTGCTGACCGTGCAATAGAGTATCGCAGCTATGTGGTCAATCATTTGAATAAAATAATATACTTCATAAAAGACGACCACATTGAAGTGGCAGACTTTTGGAACGTCAGGCGTGAACCTAAAAAACTACAAGAGCAAACCTGTGCTCACTGGTGATTCTACAAGCATAAAAGAAGACAACAACAAACACAGAAGTACAAACAAACATCTCTCACTATTCACTTAAGGTGGGTTCTAATAATTAATAAATTCTCTTATTGAGTCCACTTGAAAAAGTTCAGGTGTCTGCTTTTGCTCTTACAGAGCGAAACATAACTGCTTAATTACTACCCAGGGCGTTCTTGCGCTCCTGTAAACAGGTGCTCAGGCGGCAAAGCCGGACTCCTTAACATCTTTTAACGATGTCCCCATAAGGCATCTCGATTCAGCGATGAACATATATCAGTAGTCCATGCTTAGACAAAGCCAGCATCCCGTGTTATCCACGAACTTCCTCCCAGCAGCATCGCCCCACACAGCACGCGCCTCAACTTTAACCACCTGTTTCCATTTTCAACTTTCAACTTTCCATTTTCAACTTTCAACTTTCCATGATGATTTCTACCGTCACCCGTCACTTTTTGCCCTAACAGAGTGAGAATGAGCCAATAATTGGGTGACAGTACCGTCACTCTACTGTCACCCGTCCGTCACCTCGCATCCCGTTGAATCACAACGCAATAAGCGGAAAGGTGACGGAGTGACGGTGATTTAGCAATGTTATATCATGTTGCTTAGCGGCCAGCCAGCCACCAGCGGAACCAGAGGCATCGTCATCGAGAACAACAGAAAGGTCGTGAGGAAATAAGGAGGAGCGTCCGACGCTATCTGTTTGATCTCATTGCTTGGCCTTATTCTTATAAGCTGCAACCCTCGTGGCTGCATTGGCCTTGATATTATAGTAGTAGAGCGGATAGTCGTTCTCGTGGAAACTGGCAGGGCCAAAGAGTGGAAAAGTCTCAGGTGCTACGGCCTTGGTCGTTGTAATGACTACGCCCCTCTTCAGGTCGATCTTGGCATCTGCTGCGTGAGGATAGTCCTCAGGCAGTCCAGTCTCTTCGTTGAAGATGTAGCCGCCCAGGCTTTCCTCCGCTGAGGCGTATGTCTCGTCGCGCTTCCTGTTGATGATGCTCGACGGGGTAAGGGGATATTGGGCGGGGACAATACGTAATTACACCTGTAGTGGCTGGAGATTCCTCAGATGGAGGATGAGATGGTAAAATTCGGGCGCAACCGACAAACCCTGTGGAGTGTGTATAGTAGTCGCTAACCCAAAAACATGTTGCTAAACGGTACATGAAGAAAGGGATGTCTCGAACTCCTTTCACCTGTGACCGAAAGCATTTGATCTTAGAATTGAGCGACTCAGCTGATGCGTTTGTCTTTCGCCCATTAAAGTAGTTCAATATCTCATCCTCATA
>JAFUVM010000113.1 GCA_017483665.1 Bacteroidaceae bacterium | reverse complement strand
GAAAGAACGAAACCCGCTCTTTGAGAGTGAGTGTGACAGGCATATCGTCAAGGACGAAATTCTGCCAAAATGGAACTATCTTGTCAAATGCAACTGATGACATATGAATTGTACCAAGTTATTTTTTAACGATTACTAAAAGGTAAAAAACCTTTTGGCATCATGCCAGGATGGCGTCGGCCAGGAGAGAGAGCTGCGCCTCGTCGGCGGGCTTCATGCGGGAGCGGATGGTGACGAGGGGCTCGACTATCGTGCAGTCCTTCATCGCCTCGATCATCTCGCGCATGACGCGGCCTGCGGTGGGCGCCCAGCTGCCGTTCTCGACGATGCCGAAGCGTCGCTTCTGGTAGTTCTTTATCTGCAAGTGATAAAGGAAGTCGTGCATGACGGGGAACACGCCGGCATCGTAGCTTGCGGCCATGACCACAATGTTCGGATAGCGGAAGGCATCCTCGATGACCTCTGCCATATCGTCGCGGCTCAGGTCACTGACAACTACCTTCTTGGCGCCTTTCTCCTTGAGTATCTCGCCGAGACGCTGGGCAGCAGCAGCCGTGCCGCCATGGATGCTGGCGTAGGCAACGAGCACGCCTTCGCTCTCGGGTTCGTAGCGACTCCAGATGTCGTAGAGTCTGACGGCCTCCTTCATGGCTTCGCCAACCAAGACGGGTCCGTGCAGCGGGCAGATGGCCTGGATGTCGAGCGCCGCCGCCTTCTTCAGCACGTTCTGCACCTGCACGCCGTACTTGCCGCAGATGTTGAAGTAGTAGCGCCGTGCTTCGCAAGGCCAGTCGAACGTCTCATTGAACATTGACCATTGAACATTTACCATTTCCTTCTTCCCTTCAGGGGAGAGGGCACCGAACTTCCCGAAGCCGTCGGCTGCGAAGAGGACTTTCTCCGTGCTCTCGTAGCTCATGATGACCTCGGGCCAGTACACCATAGGTGCTGCGATGAAGTGGAGGGTGTGACTGCCCAGGGAGAGTGTGTCGCCCTCCTTTACGGTGAGGACGCGGCCCTCAGACCCCCCGTCCCCCTTTAGGGGGAGAGAAGGGAAGAAGTTGGGGAGCATCTTCAGCGCCTGTGCGCTGCAGACGAGCTTTAGGTCGGGATAGGCTTCGAGAACCTCGGCAATGAGCGATGCGTGGTCGGGCTCCATGTGATGCGCCACGAGGTAGTCGGGCTGACGGCCTGCCAGGGCTGCCGTGAGGTTCTTCTTCCATTCCGCGCCCTTGCGGCGGTCCGCTGTGTCCATAATGGCAATCTTGTCATCCTCGATGAGGTAGGAGTTGTAGCTCATGCCTTCCGGCACGACGTATTGGCTTTCGAAAAGGTCGATGTCGAGGTCATCGACGCCAATGTACTTAATGGAATTCATCATTTAGTGGTTAGAGGTTAGTGGTTAGAGGTTAGTGGTTAGAGGTTAGTGGTTAGAGGTTAGTGGTTAGAGGTTAGTGGTGAGAGGTTAGAGGAATGCTTTGGCAGCAGAAGCAGGGGCAGAAGGTATTCTCTAACTCCTAACCTCTTACCTCTAACCCCCGAAATAATCTATTCCAAATAGGTGTACCCGTAGAGCCCGGCGCGGTAGTTGCTGATGAACTCCTTGCCTTCGCTCTGGGTTATCTTGCCGTCCTTGACAGCCTTGCTGACCCAAATCTCCAGGCGGCGCACGAGTTTCTTCGGGTCGTACTGCACGTATTCCAGCACGTCGGCCACGGACTCGCCATCGATGAACTGCTCAATCTCGTATTGGTCCTTGTCCACGCTGATGTGCACGGCGTTGGTATCGCCGAAGAGGTTGTGCATGTTGCCCAATATCTCCTGGTAGGCTCCGACGAGGAAGACGCCGATGTAATAGTGCTCGCCCGGGCGGATGGGGTGCAGGGGGATGTAGTTCGTCTGCTGTCCGCCGTTGACGTAGGCCGAAATCTTGCCGTCGCTGTCGCACGTGATGTCCTGCAGGGTGGCGCTGCGTGTGGGCTGTTCTTCCAGTCGTGCGATGGGCATGATGGGGAAGAGCTGGTCGATGCCCCACGAGTCGGGCATGCTCTGGAAGAGCGAGAAGTTGCAGAAATACTTGTCGGCCATCTGCTTGTCGAGCTTTCGGAGTTCGTCGGGCACGTGCTTCTGGTGGTGTGCCAGCTCGGCCACTTCGTGGCTGATGGCCCAGTAGAGGGACTCGATCTGTGCACGTGTCTTGAGGTCGATGATGCCGTGGCGGAAGAGGTCGAGCGCCTCCTCGCGGATGTCCTCGGCGTCGTGCCAGTCCTCGAGCAGCGAGCGCGAGGAGAGCTTGTCCCATATCTCCGTCAGGTCGTGCACCAGCTTGTGGTCGTCGGGTCCGGGTTCGAAGTCCTCGGGCATCTGCGGGGCTGAGACGCTTTCCAGCACGTCGATGATGAGCACGCTGTGGTGTGCTGTGAGCGAACGTCCGCCCTCCGTGATGATGTTGGGGTGGGGGATGTCGTTCTTGTTGGCTGCCTCGACGAAGGTATAGACGCAGTCGTTGACGTACTCCTGAATGCTGTAGTTCACGCTGCTCTCGCTGTTGCTGGAGCGGGTGCCGTCGTAGTCGACGCCCAAGCCGCCGCCGCAGTCCACGAACTCGAGGCCGAAGCCCATGGCATGGAGCTGCACGTAGTACTGTGCTGCCTCGCGCAGGGCTGTGCTGATGCGGCGAATCTTGTTGATCTGGCTGCCGATGTGGAAGTGGATGAGGCGCAGGCAGTCGCGCAGTCCGAGCTCGTCGAGCATCTGCAGGGCCATGAGCAGTTCGGAGGAGTTGAGGCCGAACTTCGATGCGTCGCCGCCGCTTTCGCTCCACTTGCCGCTGCCGTTGCTGGCCAGCTTGATGCGGATGCCCAGGTTGGGGTGCACGCCGAGCTTCTTGGCGGTCTCGGCAATGACGGCCAGCTCCGGCAGTTTCTCGATGACGAGGAACACGCGTTTGCCCATTTTCTGCGCCAGCAGGGCCAGTTCGATGAAGTTCTGGTCCTTGTGTCCGTTGCAGATGATGAGGCTGTCGGAGTCCATGTTTGTGGCGAGCACGGCGTGCAGTTCGGGCTTGGAACCAGCTTCGAGCCCCAGGTTGTAGCGTTTGCCGTGGCTGATGATTTCCTCCACGACGGGGCGCATCTGGTTCACCTTGATGGGGAAGATGATGAAGTGTTCGCCCTTGTAGTCGTATTCTTTGCCTGCCTTGCGGAAGCATTCGTCGGTCTTCTCAATGCGGTTGTCGAGGATATCGGGGAAGCGAAGGAGTACAGGCGCCGTGACGTGGCGTGTAGCCAGTTGGTCGATGACCTCCTTCAGGTCGACCTGTACGCTGTTCTTCTTGGGCGTGACATAGACGTGTCCCTTTTCGTTGATGCCAAAGTAATTGACTCCCCAACCCTTGATGTTGTAGAGTTCCTCGGAGTCCTCAATGCGCCACTTTTTCATGTTAATTCATAATTTATAATTCATAATTCATAATTGTTTTTCTTGGCTCGTTGCGTCGTTATGAATTATGAATTGTGAATTGTTTCATAGTCCCAGTTCTTTGCGGATGAGCTGTACGCTGGTCTGCAGCTTGTCGTAGTTGTCGAGCAGGGTGACGTCGACGGTGTGATGCGCTTTCCGGTAGTAGGGTTCGCGCTCCTGGAGCGAGGTGCGGATGTATTCGGTCAGCTCTTCGCCGGTCTTTCCCTTGATGAGCGGGCGTTCCACCTTGCCCATCTTGAGGTGCTGCGCCAGGACTTCGGGCGTAGCCTTCAGGTAGACGCTTTCGCCCACGGAGCAGATGTAGTCCATGTTGTCGAAGAAGCATGGTGTGCCGCCGCCGCAGCTGAGCACGATGTCCTCGAACTCTGCCGCCTCGTGGAGCATGTTGCGTTCCAGCTCCCGGAAGCCCTCTTCGCCGCGCTGGGCAAAGAGTTGTGCCACGGAGCGGTGGTAGCGCATCTCGATGTACCAGTCGAGGTCGTAGAAGGTGCGCCCCAGGGCAGCGGCAAGCTGTCGGCCTACGGTTGTCTTGCCCGAACCCATGTAGCCGACCAGGATGATGCTTTTCATTTTCGTGTGAAGCGTCGTTTGGTGGTCTTAGGTGCGGTTTTCTCGCCCTGTTCGTTGATGATTTGCATGCATTCCTCGTAGGTCAGGTCCTTGACCCGTTCGTGGAGAGCCTTGGGCAGGCGGTAGTTGGTGCCGTTGTATGCGAGGTATGGTCCGTAGCGGCCGTTGAGAATCTCCAGTTCGGTGTCCTCGCTGAAGGACTTGAGGTGGCGTTCTGCCTCCTCCATGTGCTTGCGGTGCATCATGATGACGGCCTGTTCGAAGGTGATCTTCATGGGGTCGGTGTCCTTGGGGACAGAGACGTAGGAGCCTTTGTGCGAGACGTAGGGGCCGTACTTGCCTGCGCCGATGATGACGGGCTGTCCCTCGTACATGCCCAGCTTGCGGGGCAGCCGGAAGAGCTCGAGCGCTTCCTCCAGTGTGATGCTCTCCAGGGTCTGTCCGGCGGCGAGCTGTGCGAAGCGCGGCTTGGTGCCGCTGTCGGGGCCTCCCAGCTGTGCGACGGGTCCGAAGCGGCCTATCTTGACGGTGACGGGTGCTCCGGTGGCGGGGTCGGTGCCCAGCAGGCGTTCGCCCACCTTGTGTTCGGTGAAGGTGTTGACCGACTTCTCCACGAGCGGTTCGAAGCCCTGGTAGAACTCCCTGACTACGCCTTCCCAGGCAATCTTGCCTTCGGCTATGTCGTCGAACTTCTTTTCTATTTCGGCTGTGAAGTTGTAGTCCATGATTTCCGGGAAGTTCTCCTTGAGGAAGTCGTTGACGACGATGCCGGTATCGGTGGGCAGCAGTTTGCCGCGTTCCTGTCCGACGATGGTGGTGTGCTGTGCGGCGGTCAGTTCGTCGCCCGCGAGGGTGAGTGTCTCGTAGGTGCGTTCCTCGCCGGGCTTGTCGCCTTTTTCCACGTACTCGCGCTGCTGTATGGTGGTGATGGTTGCGGCGTAGGTGCTGGGGCGGCCTATGCCGAGTTCTTCGAGCTTGCGTACGAGGCTGGCTTCGTTGTAGCGTACGGGTCGCTGCGAGAAGCGCTGTGTGGCTGTAATCTGCTGGCGTGTGAGGCTTTCGCCGATGGTCATGGCAGGCAGGATGCTGAGGTTCTCGCGTTCGCTGTCGCCTTCGTTGTCGTTGTTCTGGTCGCTGTAGACGCGCAGGAAGCCGTCGAACTTGATGACTTCGCCCTCGGCCTGGAAGGTTTCTTCCTTGCCGTCGATGCAGATGGTGACCTGTGTGCGTTCCAGCTCGGCGTCGACCATCTGGCTGGCAATGGTGCGCTTCCAGATGAGGTCGTAGAGGCGTCGTTCCTGCATGTTGCCTTCTATCTGCTGCTGGTCCATGTAGGTGGGGCGGATGGCTTCGTGTGCCTCCTGTGCGCCCTTCGAGCTGGTGTGGTACTGGCGCGTCTTGACGTACTGCTGTCCCATCTGTTCGGCGATGACTTTCTTGCTTGCGCCCAGGCAGAGTGTGCTGAGGTTGACGCTGTCGGTACGCATGTAGGTGATGCGTCCGCTCTCGTAGAGGTGCTGGGCTATCATCATGGTCTGTGCCACGGTGAAGCCGAGCTTGTGGGCTGCCTCCTGCTGCAGGGTGCTGGTGGTGAAGGGCGGTGCGGGAGTGCGCTTGACGGGCTTCGTGGCGATGTCCTGCACGCTGAACCGGCAGCTGCGGCAGCTCTCCAGGAAGGCGCGTGCCTCGTCGGCTGTGTGGAAGCGGCGGTTGAGTTCGGCTTTCACTTCGGAGCCATCGGTGCTGGCGAAGACGGCTGTGATGCGGTAGTTCTCTTCGCTGTGGAAGTCCTGAATCTCGCGTTCGCGTTCCACAATGAGGCGTACGGCCACGCTCTGCACGCGGCCTGCCGAGAGGCTCGGCTTGACTTTGCGCCAGAGCACGGGGCTTAGCTTGAAGCCCACGATGCGGTCCAGCACGCGGCGTGCCTGCTGTGCGTTCACCAGGTTGAGGTCGATTTGCCGCGGATGCTGTATGGCGTCCAGGATGGCGGGCTTCGTTATCTCGTGGAAGACGATGCGGCGCGTGTTGTCCGGCTGCAGGCCGAGCACTTCGTAGAGGTGCCAGCTGATGGCTTCTCCTTCGCGGTCTTCATCGGATGCCAGCCAGATGGTGCTTGCCTGTTCAGCCAGGCTGCGCAGTTGTGCCACGAGCTTCAGCTTGTCGGCCGGCACTTCGTATTGCGGAGCGAACGTCTTTTCGTCCACGCTGAATGATTTCTTTTTCAGGTCCCGGATGTGTCCGTAGCTCGACAAGACCTTATAGTTGTCTCCAAGAAACTTCTCGATGGTCTTAGCCTTTGCGGGGCTCTCCACGATTACCAGATTCTCTTTCATTGTTGCTTTTGTTTGATTTGTGGGCGCAAAGGTAAGGCATTTTTTTTAACTACACATTATTTATATGAAAAAATTTTTTCGTTCCGCGTCTAAAAGTGCTTTCTTCTTGTGGCAGAGCCGCACATTGTTTATTATACGTATGCGCGTGCCCGACGGGTGCGTCGCGTGCGTGCGTTTGACAAAATGACTGTGATTTGTCCGTTTCCCCCGACAAATAGTCACCACTCCCTGTGCCGAAAAATGCCCCTCAAAGCGCCGCGGCGGGCCTCGCGACGCGCCGTGCCGGAGCCCGCGACGCGCCGTGCCGACCGACACGGCACGCTCTTATGACCCTCGCGACACTGCGCTTCCGAAATCGCGCCGCGGAGCGTTCGGTGGAATTTCCGGCCCGAAAATGCCGAAAAACGCGCGGTTTTGTCAACTACGGTTGGCAGAATGAGCAAATCCGACGTTTTTCTTGATTTGTAACATGCTGAAGGTCAGTATAGATTCGTTCTGAGCGCATGAAAGCGGAAAAGTGGGGAAAAGTACCGGCGGCACGTTTTTCGGCGCTCAGAGCGAGGCGGCGAAAATCCGAAGTGTAAGCGGAAACCGCTGATTCGGTTGCAAAATGTCAATTTTGGCAAACGGAGGACCGCCCCACAGCGTCGGTCGCAAAGGCAACACATTTGTGCCGCAAAGCGTTAATTAAGGATAAATATAACCGGAGAATTGCGATGGATTCGACTTTTTTTGCTAACTTTGCGCACAAAATAAACGAACGACAAAGACATGGGATTCTTTAATTTCTTTACCAAAGAGAAGAAAGAGACGCTCGATCAGGGCCTCGAAAAAACCAAGGAGAGCTTCTTCGGGAAGCTGACACGGGCAGTCGCCGGCAAGTCGAAGGTGGACGACGAGGTGCTCGACAACCTGGAGGAAGTGCTCGTGACGAGCGACGTGGGCGTGGACACTACGCTCAACATCATCCAGCGCATCGAGGCACGCGTGGCACGCGACAAGTACGTCACTACCAGCGAACTGAACAACATCCTGCGCGACGAAATAGCGCAACTGCTCACGGAGAACAACGCCGACGACACCGAGGGCTTCCAGATTCCTTCCGACAAAAGGCCGTACGTCGTCCTCGTCGTGGGCGTGAACGGCGTAGGCAAGACCACAACCATCGGCAAGCTGGCCTACCAGTTCAAACAGGCAGGGCTGAAGGTCGTGCTCGGCGCAGCCGACACCTTCCGTGCAGCCGCCGTGGAGCAGATCTGCATCTGGGGCGAACGGGTGGGAGTGCCCGTCGTGAAGCAGAAGATGGGCAGCGACCCGGCAAGCGTCGCCTACGACACCCTCAACAGCGCCATCGCCTCCGGGGCCGACGTCGTGCTCATCGACACCGCCGGACGCCTGCACAACAAGAAGGGACTCATGGACGAACTGACGAAAATCAAGCGCGTCCTGCAGAAACTCATCCCCGAGGCTCCGCACGATGTGATGCTCGTCCTGGACGGCAGCACCGGGCAGAACGCCTTCGAGCAGGCACGGCAGTTCACCTCCGCCACCGACGTCACCAGCCTCGCCATCACGAAGCTCGACGGCAGCGCCAAGGGCGGAGTGGTCATCGGCATCAGCGACCAGTTCAAGATACCCGTCCGCTACATCGGCCTCGGCGAGCGTGTCGAAGACCTGCAGCCCTTCAATCGCCGCGAATTCGTTGACTCGCTGTTCAAAATCTGATTTTTCATTTTTTCATTTTTCACTTTTCATTCTTCAATGAAGATTGACCTCATCACCCTCGGCTGCAGCAAGAACCTCGTGGACAGCGAGAAGCTCATCCGCCAGCTGGAGCTGTGCGGCTACAGCGTGACGCACGATGCCGAAGACCCCCGCGGCGACATCGCCATCGTGAACACCTGCGGATTCATCGCCGACGCCAAAGAGGAGAGCATCAACATGATTCTGCGACTGGCACAACGCAAGCAGCAAGGCAAGCTGCGGCAGCTCATCGTCATGGGATGCCTCTCGCAGCGGCACCTCCAGGAGCTGCAGACGGAACTGCCCGAGGTGGACCGCTTCTACGGCAAGTTCGATTGGGAACAGATCATCACCGACCTGGGCAATGCCTACCACCACGAGGCAGCCAACGACCGACGCCTCACTACGCCCCCTCACTACGCCTACCTCAAGATAAGCGAAGGCTGCAACCGCCATTGCGCCTACTGCGCCATACCCATCATCACGGGCAAGCAGAAGAGCCGCCCCATAGAGGACATTCTGGATGAAGTCAAGGCGCTGGTGGCAAAAGGCGTCAAGGAGTTTCAGGTCATCGCACAGGAGCTGACGAGCTACGGCACAGACCTCTACGGCAAACGCGCGATAGCCGAGCTCGTGGACCGCATGGCCTGCCTGCCCGGCGTCAAGTGGATCAGGCTCCACTACGCCTATCCTACCGACTTCCCCCGCGAGCTCCTGCATGTCATGGCCCGCCACGACAATGTCTGCAAGTACCTCGACATCGCCCTGCAGCACATTTCCGACAGCCAGCTCGTCGCCATGCACCGCCACATCACTGCCCGGCAGACCTACGACCTCATCGAGGACCTGCGCCGCGAAGTGCCCGGCATACACCTGCGCACCACACTCATGGTCGGCTTCCCCGGCGAGACGGACGACGATTTCCGCCAGCTCCTGGACTTCGTGAAATGGGCGAAGTTCGAGCGCATGGGCGCCTTCGCCTACTGCGAGGAAGAGGGAACCTACAGCGCAGACCACTACCGGGACGACGTACCCGAAGACGTGAAGCAGGCTCGCCTCAGCAAGCTCATGCGCGTGCAGCAGCAGATCAGCGCCGACGTGCAGCAGCAGAAAGTGGGACGGCAAATGCTTGTCGTCGTCGACCGCGAGGAAGGAGACTACCTCGTGGGCCGCACCGAGTACGACTCGCCCGAAGTGGACCCCGAAGTGCTCTTCAGGAAGGATGCCCTCGCTGCACCCGCTTCCGGCAAGGGACAAACACTCCGCCCGGGCGACTTCTGCTTGGCAGAAATCACAGACGCCGACGACTTCGACCTCTACGCACGTCCACTGAACATCGTACACTAACACCCCACCTCCCTTCAAACCATGAACAATAAGGAATTCATCGCAGACCTGACGAGCCGCACCCAGTACAGCAACCGCGAAGTCGCATCGCTGGTCAGTGCCGCCGTCTCCGTCATTACAGGCGAACTCACAGAGGAAAACACCGTCGCTATCCAAGGCTTCGGGTCCTTCGAGGTCAAGAAGAAACTGGAACGCGTACTCTTCAACCCCATCACCAAGCAACGCATGCTCGTGCCGCCGAAGATGACGGTCAGCTTCAAGCCCAACACTTCGCTCAAGGACCGTGTGCGGCAAAACCCAAATGAAGGAGAGGAGGAGATTTAACAGAGCCGACTATGGACACAAAGGTAAACATCTCGCAGCTGGCCAAGAAGCTGGCATCGAAAAAGAACCTCTCGCCGCGGAATGCCGAAGCCTTCCTCCGCGAGTTCTTTGACTCCATCATCCAGGGCGTCACCGTCGACAAGCTTGTCAAGATAAAAGGCTTGGGCACGTTCAAACTCATCGAGGTGCTCGACCGCGAAAGCATCAACGTCAACACCGGCGAGCGCTTCGTCATACCCGGACACACACGGCTATCCTTCACGCCCGACGCCGCCCTTCGCGACTTGGTCAACAAACCCTTCGCCGACTTCCAGACCGTCATCATCAACGAAGGCACGGACCTCGAGGACATGGAGCGCATTGACCAAACGGAAGACCTGCCCGAGCCGGATGCAGAAGACGAAGCTGAAGACACATTCATGCCCGAGTCTGAACAAGAACCGGAACCAGAGTCGGAGCCCGAACCTGCACCGGAACCCGTCCCCGAACCAGCGCCGGAACCTGTCAGCGCCCCTGAACCCGTTCCCGAACCTGAGCAGGAACCCGAACCGGAGCCTGAGCAGACGCCGGAACCGGTCGGCATCCTTGAACCTGGAAACGAGCCTGCTTCCGAACCCGCTCCCGAGCCTGCCGTCAAGATACGCGCTTTGACCGGAGCTGAAAAGGGCGCCCTAACCCTGGGCATCATCTTGCTCTGCCTCCTCAGCTACGCAGCGGGCTACTATCGTGCGTTCGGTCCGGCATCCGACGCCCCACGCGCAGAAGTCCGGACATCGCCGGAGCAGAAGGAGAAGTCCGAGGCTCCGCGTGCAGCCCGCAAGAAGACGACGGCACAGGCCTTCGTGAACGACACCCTGCCCGCCGTGCCTGCGACCGCCACATCCGCTCCCGCCGTGCCCGATGTCTCTGCGCGACGGGCAAACACCGACGGCAAACCTCTCGCACAGGTGCCGGGCGGCAAGTACCGCATCACCGGGACGCGCAAGACACACGTCATGAAGCCGGGCGACTATCTGACACGGATGGCCCTGCAAGAGTACGGCGACAAAGACTTCGCACGCTACATCATCGTGCACAACGGCATCAAGAATCCCGACAATGTCCCCGTGGGCATGACCATCAAGCTGCCCGAACTGGAGGAAGTGAAGCCGTAGAGGCAAAACAATACATATTTAACAGAATTAAACACGGCGATAACTCTTTTTATCATTTCCCGCTTGGCAAATAAAGGATTAAGCCGTAATTTTGTGCTCCGAAAGCAATAAAAACAACATAAAATGGCAGAATCAATCGACATTCGCGAACTGAACGAACGCATAGAGAGACAAAGTGGATTCGTCACAAACCTTGTGACGGGAATGAATCAAGTCATTGTGGGGCAGAAGCATCTGGTAGAGTCGCTTCTCATAGGCCTGCTCAGCGACGGACACATCCTGCTGGAGGGCGTGCCCGGACTGGCTAAGACGATGGCCATCAAGACCCTTGCACAGCTCGTCGACTCCAAGTTCAGCCGCATACAGTTCACGCCCGACCTGTTGCCCGCCGACGTCATCGGCACCATGATCTACAGTCAGAAGGACGAGAAATTCGTCGTGGAACAGGGTCCCGTCTTCGCCAACTTCGTGCTGGCCGACGAAATCAACCGTGCTCCGGCCAAGGTGCAGAGCGCTCTGCTCGAAGCCATGCAGGAGCGTCAGGTCACTATCGGCAAGACCACATTCCAGCTTCCGAAACCCTTCCTCGTGCTCGCCACGCAGAATCCCATCGAGCAGGAAGGCACCTATCCGCTGCCCGAGGCACAGGTAGACCGCTTCATGCTCAAGGTGGTCATCGACTATCCGAAGCTCGAAGAGGAGAAGCTCATCATCCGTCAGCAAATAAAGGGCGAGCAACAGACCGTAAGGCCTGTCATCAGCACCGAAGAGATTCTGAAGGCACGCGACGTGGTCCGTCAGGTCTACCTCGACGAGAAGATTGAGCAATACATAGCCGACATCGTCTTCTGCACCCGCTATCCCGACAAGTATGGGCTGAAGGAGATAAAGGATTACATCGAGTTCGGCGGCTCTCCCCGCGCCAGCATCAACCTCGCTCTCGCAGCCCGCGCCTTCGCCTTCATCAAGCGTCGCGGCTACGTCATCCCCGAGGATGTGCGCAGCGTGGCACACGACGTGCTCCGCCACCGCATCGGCCTCACCTACGAAGCCGAGGCCAACGACGTCAGCAGCGAGGAGATCGTAAGCAAAATCGTCAATAAGGTCGAAGTGCCCTGACCCGGAGGAAGTGAGGATGGAAACATCTGAAATGCTGAAGAAGGTCAGGCAGATTGAGATAAAGACAAGAGGCCTGAGCAGCAATATCTTTGCGGGCGAGTACCACTCCGCCTTCAAGGGGCGTGGCATGACCTTCTCCGAAGTGCGCGAATACCAGTACGGCGACGACATACGCGACATCGAGTGGAACGTCACCGCACGCTTCGGAAAGCCTTACGTCAAGGTCTTCGAGGAAGAGCGCGAACTGACGGTCATGCTCCTTGTCGACGTCAGCGGAAGCCTCGACTTCGGCTCCGTCAGGCAGTTCAAGCGCGACATGGTGACCGAGATTGCTTCGACGCTTGCCTTTTCTGCTATCCAGAACAACGACAAGATCGGCGTCATCTTCTTCTCGGACAAGATAGAGAAGTTCATTCCGCCCAAGAAAGGCCGCAAGCACATCCTGTACATCATCCGCGAGCTCCTCGACTATAAGCCCGAAAGTCGGCAGACGAACATCGCCTTCGCCCTGGAGTATCTGACCAGAGCCATCAAGCGTCGCTGCATCGCCTTTGTGCTGAGCGACTTCATCGACCCGCATTCTTTCCTGCAACCGCTCTCCATTGCAGCCCACAAGCACGACGTCGTAGCCATACAGGTCTATGACAGACGTGTGGCAGAGCTGCCCAATGTCGGTCTGCTGAAGGTGTATGATGCCGAGACCGGACAGGAGCAAGTCATCGACACAGGCAGCAGTGCAGTCCGCAACGCACAGGCCAGGTGGTGGAAGCAACAGGCGATGCGCCTGAAGGACATCTTCAGCCGGAGCCAGGTGGACGCCGTCAGCGTGCGGACCGACCAGGACTATGTGAGTGTCCTGCGAGGACTCTTTGCGAAAAGGAAGACCCCCTAAGCCTGACTTCAAACTCCCTTTCGGGGGCAAAACAATGAATAAACAAATGAAATCACTAACAAGTATAGTTTCTTCCACGTTCACTCTGAAACGAGAGGGCAGGGGACTCTTCTCCCTGCAGCGTGGAGGAGGGATGCTTCTCCTCTGTCTCTTGTTCTCTTGCCTCAGTGTGAGGGCGCAGGTGCAGGTCGATGTAAAGCTCGATTCGGCGGCGCTTTTCATCGGACAGCAGACGGGCCTCACCCTGAGTGTCACGTACGATGCCAAGCAGAAGCTCAAGATGCCCGACATCAAGAAAGGGCAGCTGCTCATCCCGGACATTGAGGTGGTGGAGGTAGGCGAACCCGACACGGCAGTCCTCAACGAGGGGAAACGCCTGACCGTCAGTCAGGCTTACACCATCACGGCGTGGGACTCCGCCTTATACTTCCTGCCGCCCATGCAGGTAATGGTCGACACGAACAGGTACGAGTCCAACAGCCTTGCACTGAAGGTCCTAACCGTGGATGTCGACACGCTGCACCTCGACCAGTTCTTCCCGCCTAACGGCATCATGGAGCTGCCCTTCCTTTGGGAGGACTGGCGGTTGGTGATGTTCGGCGGCCTGCTGTTCGTACTGATGCTTGTCTGCATAGGTTACCTCTATTATCACGTGAAGCACGGCAAACCCATCGTTCGCTTCATCCGCCGGAAGAAGAAGCTGCCGCCGCATCAGGTGGCGATGTCCGAGATAGAGCGCATCAAGAGCGAGCGCAAATGGGCCGAGGAGGACAGCAAGGAGTACTACACTTTGCTCACCGACACCCTGCGCAACTACATACGCGACCGCTACGGATTCAATGCCATGGAGATGACTTCCACGGAAATCATCGAACGGCTCATCTCGGAGAACAACGAGGAGGCACTCGACGAGCTGCGCGAAATCTTCCGCACGGCCGACCTCGTGAAGTTCGCGAAGTACAGCACGCTCATCAATGAGAACGACGCCAACCTCGTCTCGGCCATTGAGTATGTCAACCAGACGAAGATAGAAGTCGACCCGAACGCGAAGCCCGAGCCCGAGGTCATCAAGGAGACCGACCAGAAGCGGCTCACGCAGGTGAAGATCATGCGCGTGGCTATCGGCGTGCTGGCAGTGCTCTCCCTTGCCGTGCTGGCTTGGATAATATGGCGCTCGGCAGACCTGCTAATGTAATAATGAATTATGTAGTAGTTAAAATATGACTTTTGAAAACCCATTATACCTGCTTCTTCTCCTGCTGACGATACCCTATGTGGTATGGTACTGGCTGCGGCACAAGACGTCGACGCCTGCCATTCGTGTCAGCAGCACAGAGGCCATGTTCCAGGCACCCAAGAGCCTCCGGCAGAGACTCCTGCACCTGCCGTTCCTGCTTCGGCTCGCCTGCTATGCCCTGGCCGTGATAGCTTTGGCAAGACCGCAAACCTCCAACAGCTGGAGCACGAAGCATACCGAGGGCATCGACATTATGCTCTGCATGGACGTCAGCACCAGTATGCTGGCCGAGGACCTGAAGCCCAACCGCATCGAGGCGGCCAAGAACGTCGCCCTGGAGTTCATCAGCGGCCGTCCCGACGATAACATCGGCCTGACGCTCTTTGCCGGAGAAGCCTACACGCAGTGCCCCATGACCGTGGACCACGCAGTCCTGCTGAACCTGCTGAACGGCATGAAGGTGGACATGGCACAGCGCGGGCTCATCGACGACGGTACGGCTATCGGCATGGGCCTGGCCAATGCCTTGTCGCGCCTCAAGGACAGCAAGGCCAAGAGCAAGGTCATCATCCTGCTCACCGACGGCACGAACAACTGCGGGCAAATCAGTCCCAACACGGCAGCCGACATCGCGAAGAGCTTCGGCATACGCGTCTACACCATCGGCGTCGGCACGAACGGCACCGCACGCTACCCCTATCCCGTCGGCGGAAGCATTCAATACGTCAACATGCCCGTGGAGATTGACACGAAGACGCTTGCCGCCATTGCCCGCAAGACGGACGGCGAGTTCTACCGCGCCACGAACAACCAGAAGCTGCACGAAGTCTATCAGGAGATTGACAAGCTGGAGAAGACGAAGATGAACGTCCGGCAGTACTCCAAGCGCTACGAGGCGTACGGCATGTTCCTGCTCGCCAGCGTCCTCTGCCTCCTGCTGGAGTTGCTGCTGCAAAACACGATATTGAAGCGTATACCCTAAAAGCAGACCCCCCGGCCCCCTTTAGGGGGAGAAACAAATAGTAAATAGTAAATCGTTAAATCGTAAATAATATCGATGTTTCGCTTTGAAAGTTCACAATACCTGTACTTGCTGTTGGTGCTCCTGGCACTGACTGCTATACATTATTATATTATATATAAGAAGAAGCAGCAGGTGAAGCGCTTCGGCGACCCGGACCTGACGCGGCAACTCTTCATGGGTGTGTCGCGCTGGCGGCCCGAGGTGAAGTTCTGGCTGGCGATGGCTGCCCTGGCCTCGTTCATTGTCGCATTGGCACGTCCGCAGTTCGGCACGCGCCTCGACACCCGCGAGCGCATGGGCATCGAAGCCATCATAGCACTGGACGTCAGCAACTCCATGCTGGCCGAGGACGTGAAGCCCAACCGACTGGAAAAGGCCAAGATGCTGGTCAGCAACATGGTGAACGGCATGAAGGACGACAAGGTCGGACTCATCGTCTTCGCCGGACAAGCCTTCGTGCAGTTGCCCATCACCAGCGACTACGTGAGTGCCAAGATGTTCCTGGAGACGATTTCGCCCTCCATGATTAGCGTTCAGGGCACGGACGTAGCGGAGGCCATCAACCTGTCGATGCGCAGTTTCACCCAACAGGAGGACGTATCGCGTGCCATCTTCGTCATCACCGACGGCGAGGACAACGAGGAGCGGGGCGTAGAGGCAGCGAAGCAGGCTGCGGCGCAAGGCGTCCGCGTCTACGTGCTGGGCATCGGCAACCCCGGAGGCGCACCCATTCCCATCCCGGGCACCGGTCAGTACATCATCGACGAAGAGGGCAACACCGTCGTCTCGAAGCTCAGCGAAGAGATGTGCCGCGAGATAGCCACGGCCGGAGGCGGCTCCTATATCTACGTCGACAACAGCAGTTCGGCGCAGAAGAAGCTGTCGGAACAGCTCGACCGCCTGTCCAAAGCCAAGATAGAGAGCCAGATATACAGCGAGTACGACGAGCAGTTCCAGGGCTTCATCCTCATCGGTTTGCTCTTCCTGCTCATTGATGTCCTCCTGCTCGAACGCGAGAGCAAGTCCACCTGGCTGCGCCGCCTCCTGTCTCCCGCCAAGGGTGGGCAGAGGGTCAGCCCCTTGTCTCTCGCCTTCTGTCTGCTCTGCTTCAGCCTCACGGCAATGTCGCAGACCGACAGGGACTACATCCGCCGCGGCAACCGCCTGATGCGCGACAGCGTCTGGGACAAGGCGCAGGTGGAGTACCAGAAGGCCATCGAACGCGACAACACCAACCCCATCTCGCACTACAACCTGGGCAATGCCTTGCTCTACCAGAACAAAGCCGAGGATGCCATGAAGGAGTACGAGACGGCAGCCCGCCTGGAGAAGGACAAAGTGCGTTTGGCTCAGATATACCACAACATGGGCGTCGTGCTGCAGTCCGCAAAGCAGTTCGACAAAGCCGTGGCCTGCTACCGCAACTCCCTGCGCAACGACCCGACCAACGACGAGACGCGCTACAACTATGCCCTGAGCCTCTTCCAGCTCAAGAAGAACCAGCAGAACCAGGACAACCAGGACCAGCAGAAGGACGAGCAGGGAAAGGACGAGAAATAGGAGCAGCAAAAGCAGCAACAGCAACAGCAGCAAAAGGAAGAGCAGCAGT
>JAFUVM010000079.1 GCA_017483665.1 Bacteroidaceae bacterium | reverse complement strand
CTTCGACGGTCAGATCCACGCCATCACCGACTTTAACCTCACATACAACGGCGGCAGGCAAGGCCTCTTCGGTCAGGTAAACGGCGCCACCATCAAGAACTTCAGCATCGGCGGCACGATTACGGCCAATGGCAATGGAGACGGCGACGCTGGCGTTGGCGTCATCGGATGGGCAGAAGCAAGCACCATACAGAACGTGCACTCATCCCTCATCGTTGACGCCACAGGCAGCGGCCTTGGCTCCACTCATGTAGGCGGCGTCGTTGGTTCTCTCAGAGAGTCAGGTACTACCGGCAGCACCATCGAACGCTGCTCCTTCTCCGGCCAGATGAACGGCGGCGGCAACATGATAAACTGCTTCGGCTGCGTCGTAGGCTACATGAAGGACCGCTCCGTTATCCGCAACTGTGCAAACTACGGCAAACTCACTTATTCGGGCAGTGCAGGCAGCGCAGGCGGCATCCTGGCCTACACCTGGGCAAGCCAAGGGGGAAAGATAGAGAACTGTCTGAACTTCGGCAAAATTGACTATAACAAGTCGGGCAACGGCGGTGCAATCGTCGGACTTCTGCAAGCTTACAGCACAAGCATTGTCTCCAACAACTATATGCTTGATGGCAGCGCCAGCCAGCCATACGGAAGTAAGACCGACAGCAACAATACCTGCACCATTGCGTCTGACGCCCAGCTCGCCAGCGGCGAAGTGGCTTACCGGCTGAACGGCAGCATTGGCGGCGGCGAGAACTGGTATCAGACACTCGGAACGGACAGCCAGCCTACCCTCGACAGCAGCAAGCCCGGCGTCTATCAGATGACCGTAGGCAGCACAGGCTATACCACCTACGTGCCCGAAGTGAACGTGGCAGCCCTGCCCGCAGGCGTGACAGCCTACGTGGGACAGATTAAGGGCGACTATCTGCACCTTGAGCCCGTCACGGAGTTGCCTGCCGCAAGTGCCGTCATCCTGCAGGCCGACGCAGGCCGCTACTACTACAACGACACCGACGCAGCAAGGACGCTCGGCCAGGACAACGACCTGAAGTTCTTCACCGCCGACACACCCTCGGACGGCACGCAGTTCTGCCTGGCAAAGAAGGACAGCGGCGTGGGCTTCTACATCGTCAACAAAGGCGTCACCATCCCGGCCCGCAAGGCTTACATCGAGAAGAGCGGTGCAGGCGTGAAGAGCTTCTACGGCTTAGACCCGGGCGACCCCGACGGCATCGGGGAAATTAAAGATGAAGAATTAAAAATGAACAATGAAGTCTTCGACCTCAGCGGACGGAAAATAGTAAATAGTAACTCGTCAAACATTAAATCCTTAAATAGTAAATCCTTAAATAGTAAATTACAGAGGGGTATCTACATCGTAGGCGGTAAGAAGGTCCTCTATACACCACTTAACTAATTCAACCAACAAGTTCTATGAAAAAAGCAGTCATCGTTCTCTGCAGTGTTCTCGCACTGCCACTTCAGGCACAACAGATAGACCTCAGCGGGACCACGGAAATTTCTCCTTACATCTTCGGGCACAACTTGGAACACACACGCTCGGCCGTGATAGGCGGCCTCAGTGCACAGATGCTAAAGAACCGCAAGTTCGCAGGCAAACCCGCCGCCAACCTCGGCATCTGCGCCCATTGGTTTCCTATCGGCGAGCGTGCCGTCTTCCTGAAGGACGATGCCTCGGCCTACACCCGACACATCTGCCTGCCGGGCATGAACCGCATGGACGAGCGTGCTGCACAGATAGTGGAGAACCTCAAGGAAGGCGAAGCCGTCGGCATCGGGCAGCACGGACTGACCCTCGTCGGCGGACGGGAATATGAGCTGCGCACCGTCACACGCGCCACGGCACCCGTCCGCCTGACCGTCTCGCTGACCAATGCCGACGGCAGCCAAGTATATGCCAACCACACACTCACGCTCTCTGCGGGAAAGGACTGGATGACAAACGAATTCCGCCTTACGCCCGGTTCCTCCGACGACAATGCAACCATCCGCTACACCTTCACCGGCGTGGCAGAAGTCTTCTTCGGAGCCCTCTCCATGATGCCAAAAGACAACTTCCACGGTATGCGGAGCGATGTGGTGGAGAACCTCAAGCAGATTGGACCGCGTCTCCTGCGCTGGCCTGGCGGAAACTTTGCCGGTGAGTACAGATGGAAGGACGGACTCCTGCCCGTCGATGAACGCGCACCCCTGCAGTCGTACAACGAGATTCACACGCACCCACACACCGAGGGCTACGACTACCACGAGATAGGCACCGACGACTTCATCGCTCTTTGCCGCGAAGTGGGAGCCGAACCGATGCTGACCATCAACCTTGCATGGCAATCAGCCGAGGAAAGCCGGCAGTGGGTGGAGTACTGCAACGGCACAGCCGATACCGAATATGGCAAGATGAGGGCAGAACGCGGACATCCGGAACCCTACAACGTGCACTTCTGGGCACTGGGCAACGAAATGGGCCACGGCCACATGGAAGGTCCCAACTCGCCGAAGAGCTACACAGAGTATGCCCTTCGCCATGCCAATGCCATGCTGGAGGTGACACCCGACTTAGAGTTCCTGGCCTCCGGCCCCAACTACCTCAACAAGGAATGGGCCGAAGGCTCCGCTTCCGTCATGTCCGACAAGGTGAGGTACAACTCGCTGCACGGCTACTTCGGCCCCACATGCTATGGTGGCGGGAATCTCCATTACACCACGCCCGAGGACGCTCTGGAAACGTACAATGCCGTCGTCGAATCCGTCTTCGATGCCACCAGGAAAGCCGAAAGGACACGCGAGATTCTCGATGCGACAGGAAAGAAACTGCACATCGCCTTCGATGAATGGAATCAATGGTATGCGTGGCATCGCCCTTCGTGCGTGGCCGAGGGCATCTTCACAGCCCGTATGCTCCACTTCTTCATCAACAGGTCGGACGAGCTGGACATCCCCATCGTCTGCTATTTCCAGCCCGTAGGCGAAGGGGCTATCATCATCACCCCTAAGGAAAGCCGCCTGACTGCCAACGGACAGATGTTTGCCCTGATGAAAGAACACCAGGACGGGCGCAAACTGCGCGTGCTGGACAACGACGACCTCTCCACTGCCGCCACCTTGCGCGACGACATCCTCACCATCACGCTCATTAATACGAAATATGCGCAGGAGCGCGCCTTCCGATTCCCCCTGAAGGGCAAACTGCTGGAGGGACGGCTCTATTCCTCCGACGAGGTGGGACTCTACACCTATTTCTGCCAGTCGCCTCTCGACGTGACTGTCACGCGAAAAGACATCAGCACGGTCTTGCCGCCTCACAGCGTAGCCGTCATACGAATTAAAGTAAAAACAAAGAAATAATCCTTAATTTTATCAAACAATGAAAAAGACGTATCTCAAACCGGAATCATTCACAGTGGTTCTCAGTACAAAGTGTATTTTGCAGTCGACATCGATGGTCATCGACTCGAACGAGTCAAATTCGATTAACGACTCCAACGAGATTCTGACAAAGGAAAGCCAGAACACCAACATGTGGGACAACGAATGGTAATCTGACCCGTCGTCTACGAGTAATGTCCCCCCCGGCATCATCAGCCGAGGGGGACATTTTTTATTCCTTTGCCCCGCTGCCCGTAACCCTCCGCAGCACACGGGGCTTCCCGAATAAGAGCCTGCCGCTTTCGGAATAAGCGCCCAGCGCTTCCGGAATAAGAGCCTGCCGCTTGCCCTATCGAAACGGTTAGTCCCCTGCCCCACCCCGAACATATACATTATATAATATGTACGTGCGTGAGACGCTTTGTGCGAACTTCGGGAACACTTCTCCCTTTGCTTCCGACATGCAAACACGAACTCCCGAAATCTTCTCGAAGTCCGCACCATGCCAATGAGCCTTGCTTGACAGCCCACCTGCCGCTCTTACCTCCGATACGCAGAATGGCGGTATTCGTCTGTCGACATTTGTTCTATAGCTTTGGCATCCGCCTTCTTGCTGACAACGGAGCTGACAAAAGAAAAAGCGGCGAAGAAACAGACCACTGCCACAAGGCACAGGAACCACCACATCCAGTTGTAATCGGTAACTTCCGTGTCCCCTATCAGCCAAACATTCTTTGTATACGTTGAGCTCGACTCGTGGCTCAGGCAATAGTAGGCGCTGGCCGCTGTCGTGAGGCCAAAGACGACGGCACCGGTAATGCATGCACTGGCATCACCACGCAGGCGCTGCACCAGATCGGACTTCTGCTTCTCCAAGACGGCATCGGGAACGGTGTCGGCTCCGTTCTGGTACGTCTTCTGCCAAGTATGTCCGCAACGCGGGCAGTCGAACCGAAAGAGAGTTGACGAATAGAGCTGCTGGTCCACGCTGTCTGTCACGTCGTTGACGGTGCTCGAGGATGAGACGAGTAAGCCTATGACATAGCCAACAATCGCCCCTGGCACACAGCCCACGAAGCCAAAGAAAATGCCTACGAAGAAACCGATGCCAGCTCCTATCAGCTGCGAACTGCCTTTCTTGACCGCAGCCCGCGTCATTTGCCTTGTTTGCGAATAAACTGGCTTACCCTCCGTGTAGTTTTCACACTTCGGACACTTTTCTATATTACGTTCCATGCTATTGACTTTTATATTCTTTCTTGGCCTGATTGATGAAATCCTTGATTACGTCTTTCTTGGCAAGCAGTTCGTCAATGGCCGACTTCAAGTCTTCGCCGCTGATGTTCGCGCCTTTTCTCTCGGCCAAAGCGCACAGGGCTTTCAGGTACACATAGCCTGATGCAAGTGTCACGGCATAGAGCGATGCACTCATGATCAACGCACCGCCGACCGAGCCGATACCGGGGATGAATTTCATGGCGCTGGCCACTCCCGACATCGCCACGTACCCGACCAGGTTTGTCGCCACGCCGGAGCCAATGGTCTTCATGACATTTTCCTTGAACTCAAGCCCCGTCTTGCCGTTGATGCGAATGTACATGGCCCAGATATTTGCCGCACCTGCCGCCACATCCGCACCCGGTACGGGAATCAACGCCGAGCCAACAGCCAGCTTTCCGTGTAGCTTTACGACATCCACTATCTCCTGAGGCAACAGATTATCAGCCTGTTTGTCAAGCAGACAGACCAGATGGTAGGCAGCCTTAAGCAATTCTTCGTTTACCATAGTCCTATCCTTTTTGTTCCTTACCCTATCCTGTCGACCTTCAGATAAACGCCGTTCAAAGCTCCGGCCCTTTTGATGTCCACACCATAAATGCGCATGAAGGCATCGGCCACAGCCTGACCGCCATTGGTATGCACTGGGTCGCAGAACGACTGGCTCACCACGTCGACACTCATTCCCGGCTCCAGACGGATGCCGTTTGTGTTCACTCTCGACTTTACTGTCACTCTAAATAATGGCATACTTAACTCTCCTATCTTCGTCCCCGCAGTCCCGTCGGTGACGACTTTTTGTGTGTAATACAGGAAGCGTGGAACTGTATGTCCCATCTTCAAGTAGAAGGCCCTAGGAAAGCCCAAGTAGAAAAGATGATATAGTTCAGTTCCACGCCATGCGTGAAGCTGCCATGTCTGTCTTTGTTCTACTTGGTTTCCGCGATTGGACTCCGAGGTGAATCTTTGCAATGACGAAAATTTCCTAGGTTTTCTACTTGCAATAGACGAGCATAACGCTTCTTTTATTTTCAATAAGTTGTGCGCCGACCGCCGCCAGCACTCTCCGACTTGCCATGCTTTCCTTATTCCGAAAACTATGCCAATAGGGAGGTATCACGCTGCAAATGTAGTGTTTTTCCGCTTACGCACAAAGTTTTCCGCTGATTATTTTTGTTTCAAAACACAAAAAACTTCTTTAATCCCAATTTGAATGTCTGAACCTCTGGTCAAGATGCAATTTGCTGGGAGTAGAATATCTACATCGTTTGCCCGGAACACGTCGTCTGTTACGACGAGAACGGCTGACAGAGCAATCCGATACGGAAAAAGTTCCTAAAGTCCGCACCAAGCTTCGTGGTCTGTGTCTGTTCGGTGCGAAGTTTGGGAAGACTTGCGGCTCGGAGGTGCGAAGTTCGTGAACTTTTTCATGCACGCGGTGCGGAGTTTGGGAACATTCAGCGTCGCTTCGTGCGGACTTCAGGAACATTTTGCGCCTTAATACACGCTCCGTTGCATGACGAACGGCATTCCATAGGGTACAAGTCTGCACCAAAGCGTAATGTTTTCCCAATGTTCGCACCTTTTGGAGCGTCTTGCATGTCCTGGTGCGGACTTTAGGAACTTTTCGAAGGGTTAAAGCCGACCGACTCTTCAATATAGGGAAAGGAAACAGAAGATACAATGAAAGGAAACAGGAGAAACTTCGCACTTGACCATCCGACCTGCTGCAACAACACGATGGATGCTCTGCGCCACAACTCGCCGAACCCGCCGATACGACTCTGCAAGCTCTACCCTACCCCTTCGTTCACCGCGGCGACGAATTTCTCGCGAAGGTTATCGGTTTTCGCAAAGAAGGGCGTCCGCTTTCGCAAAACAACCTAAGTTTTCCCTTAAAAGAGGCATTCAAAAACTTCAAAACATCACGAAAAATAGACACGTCCGCTTCCTGAAATTACAACTTTTGCGAAAAGTATTGACATCTCACTCCGATTTCACAAATTTCACGAGCGAATTTCAAACACACTCAGTTTCAAATCATTAGAAAACGAGCGAGCCGACATAAAATTTCGCGTGCACTTTTTGCCAACACAGCACGCTGAATTGGTCAACACGGCGTGCTCTTCCGGGCAACACGGCACGCCGTGTTTGGTCTCGAGGCGTGGCGTGACTGTTTTTGCAACGTGCATCGAGACAAAATACAAGAAAATATATTACAAGATTTTTACAACAAAAATGCACAAAGGCATATTGCAGGAGAGGACGAAGAGCCCGCTGCGACTGCGACCTCCCCTGCCCTACCCTATCAAATCCACTGATATACAGTGTCTTCGTACTGCTCAATAATGCGCATCGACTCAGCATCGAGTCCTTGCCCCTCCTTGTAATGCTGTTTGAGGAACTGATGGAGGGCCGCACGAACCACGTTCTGCTTCTCCAGCTTCTGCCGGAAGGCAATATAGTCGAGGGCGTTGCGGTCGTCCTCCGTCGTGAAGAAACTGAAGCCGCCCACCTTCTGTATGGTGCACACACGGCGCAGAGGTTTCGGAGCCGGCGTCTCTTGGACAATCTGCGTACGGACTGCCTCATTGGTAGCCAACGGCTTCGGTGCAACGAAATTGCGCGTGGCATCCTCGGCCACACGACTGATATTCAGGGATTTCTTTTTGATTGCCATAGTATGATTCTGTTTATGATTTGTTCGATTTCTGTTAGATCTTTGCCACGCTCGCGTTCACTTTCCGCCCAAACCGTCTACGCTCCGTGGCTCCTCCTACCGCAGCTATCCGCGCATCTCAATATGCAAAGACACAGATAGCTCCGTATTCAAGTATTCAAATATCTACATACTCCGCTCGCGAATGAACTTGTTGTACGCAGCGTTCGCAATTTGCCCCCAACGGGCTGGCGTCCAACTTTTTGGACGTGCCTTGCGGCCTATCATATACTCCGCCACGCGCATGTAGTCGTCGGCTACAGGACTGTTGCTGGCATACTCGTAGAGCGACATCTCGTAGGCAACGCTTTCGGTGCAACGCACGCTCTCGCGGACACTGACGGGGAACAGAGGAGCCTGCACCTCGGCAGTATTACTATAGTATTCCTTCACTTCGCGGCTAATGCTGCGGTTCTTGTTCCAGCGAACAAGCAAGTAGCCAAGGATGCTGACCGGGCAACGCAGTTGCGTGCGTACCTTATTTATATAGTCGAGCAGACGCGGGAGTCCTTGCAGACTGTAGATGCCGGCTTCGGTTGGAACAATCACGAAGTCGCTAGCAACCAAAGCGTTAGTATTCATAAGCGTCTCGCCGCCAGGAGCACAATCGATGAAGATATAGTCGTACATATCGCGTATCCGAAGCCCGGAATCAGGGTCGGTCAGCTCCAAGAAGTCGGCCAGCCGGCGTTCACGATTGTACATCAACTGCAATTCGGCATTGATGTTGCTCATGCTGTGGCTGCCCGGTACATAGTCCAGTCCGTCGTAGCGCGTATAGATAGGCAGGGGGAGAGACTCGCCAGGCTTGCCGTCATGGAGCCATTCGTAAATCGTACTATCGGCTTCTAGATGAACGGTCTTGTCCACGGTGTCTGTCAGGTTGCATTGCGGATCCGTGTCGATGAGCAAAACCTTCTTGCCGAGAAGCCAAAGAGCAAAGCCGAGGTTAACGCACGTGGTGGTCTTTGCGCAGCCACCTTTATCGTGCAAAAGAGATATTACCTGTGACATATTTATCCTTTATTAGTTCGTTGTTTCGCGATGCAAAGTTAAAAAGAAAGTTTCAATCCCGCAAGAAAATACACAGATATTTTCACATATTTGCATATCGGAGTATATAAAAATGAACATCACAACACATTATTTCCACATTTTATCGCTTAATTATAAGGAACAAGCGCACAGATACCAGCATATTTACAAATATGTAGATATACAAATAGAATCACATATACAAGTAGTGAAACATGTAGATACACAGACATTGGAGTACCCAAGTACATAAACACACAGGTGCTTGCATATACAAATAGCGCCGTATTCGAACACTTGTGTATAGAGATACGTACGTCTCCAAGTAGGCAGATATGCAGGTCTGTGCGTAGCCGGATATGCAGGTACACAAATAGTGAAAAATTTGAATATGTGGGTTTACATTTTACAAAAGTCGCGTACATATAATTAGGAGGGGGAAAAGGAATGGAAGCAAGAAGTGTTCCTGAAGTCCGCACAAAGGGATATGTACCGAAAGTCCGCACCCATGACACGAAACTCCACACCAAATGTTCCAATCGTTCGCACCAGGTATTCACGAAGTCCGCACAAATTAATAATAATGATGCTGAAAAACAACACATTAGCGAACATTATAATTAATAAAGATATTCAATTATTATAAAATAGATGTTTTTGTTAGAATATCGTTTATCACATTTTGTTTTTATAATGCTTATACCGATTTGAAAGTTATTGCATTTCAATGTGATACAAATCATCTGGTGCGAAGATTCGGAAGACTTGGTGCGAGAAACAAGAAGTATTGGTGTACAGAATGTGAAGACATGGTGAGAAGTTTGGGAAGACTTGGCTGTTTTTCTCGTCACCGGCGGGGCTGTTGGCAAATAGGGTAGGGGATGAGCGTTCATCCAGACAGGCGAGGAGGAGCATTGGGAATGGCGAGCGAGAGTGAACACTGTTGTGCAAAGGGTGTGGATGTGTTGCGTAAGTGGGAATGGAAAACACAGGTGCAGGCAAGGGCGAACGTCCTTGTCACAAACAGCGAACAAAGATTGTGCAGACAAGAAGCAGAGGATGGTGCGGCAGGCGATGAAGAGGTTGGGAAGACAACGCGGGAGATGTTGGTGCAACGCGCTCGGATAAACAAAGTGCAAAGAACGCGTGCAGACAGGTGAGAGCGTCTTTCCTTACCGACGTGCGAACGTCAGAAAACAACGACGTGCGAGAGTTTGGAACACTTTTACAACGGAAAACAGATATTTTTCACTAAAAAATTTGGAATTTATGATGAAATGGCCTAATTTTGCAGACGAATTCATTGAAGAAGACGAGATGGCAAAGAAAAAAGGACTTGCTATGGTCAACCCAAGAAACGAGTTGGTGCAGACGATAGCGAACAATCGCGACCTGGACTTCATCCTGAATCCGGTGAGCTACACACAGATTCGTGGCAACTTCTCGTTGGTGCAGACCAACCTGATGATTGCCATCATATCGCAGTTGCAGAACCGCATCCGCGAACAACTCAGCCTGGGCGAGAAGTCGTTCCTCTTCAAGCCGGAGGACCTCTCGGGCAACCTGCTCCACTTCGAGATACCGCTGAAGGAGCTGGGCATCAGTCCCAAGAAGTACGACGAGCTGGAGGTGGCATGCGAAGCCCTGCACAAGCTGGACATGTCCTACAAGCGCTATGACGAGTACGAGGGCGTGGAGTACACGGTGATGCAGAACATTTTCCACAAGATAGAGTTCCCGAAGGCTGAGCTGAACGCTGCCGGCGAGAAGGTGGCCTACAAGGGCGGACAGCGGCGCAAGGGTGTCATCAAGATAGATATGGTGGACGAGAGCGCCCGCGAGATACTGAACCTCCGCAAGGGTTACACGCGTCACCTGAAGGGCATCACGCAGCTCTGCCGCAGTCCGCGTACGCCGCGACTCTACATCTACCTGAGTGCCTGGCGCAAAATTGGCTCCTGTACGGTGAACTACATCGACTTGAAAGAGTTCTTCGGCGTGCTCACGTTCAGCAAGGACCACAAGCGCATCATCGAGAACAAGTACGTCAAGTACGGAGCCTTCCATCGCGATGTGCTCGACCCTGTGCTCAAGGAGATGCGCAAGCTCTCGGACGAGGGCAAGGTGGAGTTCTGCTTCGAGTATGAGCCCGTCTATCCCTATGGCGTCAGTCGTGGCGACCCAGACAGCATCCGCTTCACTCTCATCGAAGGCAAGATGGGGCAGGCACAGCTGCACGAGAGTTTCCTGGGCAAGACGCGTGCCAAGCTGATCACCAGATACGGACTTCAGCCGATGGAATGGACGAAATTGGAAGACCTCATCTACGACGGCCTCGACCTCAGGGAAGAGCTTGCCCGCATCGACAAGCTCATCGAGGACAAGCAGCCCGACAACGTCCATGCCTACGTCACCGAGGTGCTCTACCGCTGGCTCCTCGAGCATCAGAAGCCCAAAGAGCCCGAGTTTGCCGAAGCCGTGGAGATTGTCGACGAGAAACCCGAACGGCCCTTCGTGCAACCCCTTTACCAGCAGAAGTGGGAGATGTGGATGGAGAAAGCCAAGGAACGTCTGGGCGAACAGTTCTACAACCAGTACATGACCTGCGCCAGCCTCTGGGCCGTCCGCGACAAGGTCGTGTTCGTAGAGGTCCCCAACAAGTTCGTCTCCGAGCAATGGGAAGAGCATCTCAGCGAGATTATCAGTTATTTCTACAGCGCCTTCGGTGCCGACAAGACGCTGACCTATATCTTCCAGGACGCTAACCGATAAGAAACGACGAAACAAGATGTCAGAACAATTAGTCATACAAGGCGAGACAAAGCAGGAACGCTACGAAGCCCTTCTGCCGCAGATAAAGTCAGTTGTCGAGGACGAGCCCGACCTCATCGCCAACATGGCCAACGTGGCAGCGATGCTCCACGTGACGTTCCGCTTCTGGTGGACAGGCTTCTACCGCGTCCAGGGCGAGGAGCTCGTGCTCGGTCCGTTCCAAGGGCCGATGGCTTGTACAAGAATCAAGAAGGGTAGGGGTGTGTGCGGAACGGCTTGGGCAAAGGCAGAGACGCAGGTCGTGCCCGATGTCGACCAGTTCCCCGGCCACATCGCCTGCTCGTCGGCCTCCAGGAGCGAGATTGTCGTCCCCATCTTCCGCGCAGGAGAAGTCGTTGCCGTGCTCGACATCGACAGCGCCGAGCTTGACACTTTCGACGAGACTGACCGCCACTACCTTGAACAAATCATAAAGATGTTATCATGAAGAAACTGACATTATTATTATGTGTGTGTCTGGCCGTCATGACGGCTCGGGCACAGGTGGAGCGGTCGTTGCCGGCGCTTCACGTCGAAGGTCGGCACTTGGTGGACGCATACGGCAACCGCGTCGTGCTGCATGGTGTGATGGATACGCCCAACGCCTGGTTCAACGGCGGACGATGGGGATGGAGCTACGACGACGAGGGACTCCGTCGCTGCCTCGACTACTTCGAGAAGATGTACACAGCCTTCGAGATAGCCAACTGCGACATCTTCCGCCTGCATCTCGACCCTGCCTGGACGAACGACAAGGACTTCGTCTATCCCGTGGCAAGGGGCGAGGGGCAAGGGGCGCAAGGCGAGGCAGACATCAGCCACTTCAATCCAGACCGGCTCAAGAGGTATCTGCGCTCGCTCTACATGCCTCTGGCACAGAGGGCTCTGGCGCATGGCATGTACGTTGTGGTGCGGCCGCCGGGCGTCTGTCCGTTCAACCTGAAGGTGGGCGACTACTATCAGAAGTACCTCATGCAGGTGTGGGACATCGTCTCGAAGGACGACACCCTCAGGAAGTACTCGGGACAAATCGGCATCGAGCTTGCCAACGAGCCCATCAACATCAGGAACAGCGAGGGTAAGGACGATGTCAGAGCCTTGCACGACTACTTCCAGCCCGTCGTCGAGGTGATACGCGGGAACGGCTTCGACGGCATCATCTGGGTGCCGGGGACGGGCTTCCAGTCGAACTATGCCGACTACAAGGAACATCCCGTCGAGGGGCGGAACATCGGCTATGCCGTCCATGTCTATCCCGGCTGGTACGGTTGCGACGACAAGAAGGTGGACCGCGACGCCGACATAGAGAAGAGCAAGCAGGACTTCATCCGTCAGTTCGCGAAGCAGGTACCTGTCGTCGAGACGCATCCCATCTTCGTCTCCGAGGTCGACTGGAGTCCCATCAAGGAGCCGCGCGTCTTCGACAAGGTGAACGAATGGGGCGACTCCATCTATAGGAACCTGGGCACATGGGCAACGGCCAGCACGTCGAAGTGGGGCGTCTGCTACAAGGCGATGCTCGACCACTTCGGCAACGTCTCGATGACCCTGACGCACCCGCACGACTACCTCGACCTCGACCGCCTCGTGAAAGACCCCGAGCACCCCGTCCCTGCCTTCGACGGCAATCCCGAAGCCTGCTCCGGTGCCTGCTGGCAATGGTACAAGGAGTATAAAGGTGAAAAGGTGAAAAGGTTAAAAGGTGAAAAATTAAAAAGGTTAAAAGGTGAAAAGGTAAAAAGGTTAAAAGGTGAAGAGGGGACGTTCACGAATCCGATTGTCCGTGCCGACTTCCCCGACCCCGACGTGATACGTGTCGGCAACACTTACTACATGGTCAGCACCACGATGTACCACTTTCCTGGAGCCACTATCCTGAAGTCCGAAGACCTCGTCAATTGGGAATATTGTGCTCAACCCTTGAAGTCGCTGACCGACGAGGACCAGTACTACCTCCGCGACGGCAAGAACGCCTACGCCCGAGGCATGTGGGCATCGTCCATCAAGTGGCACGACGGCAAGTTCTACCTCCTCATCAACGGCAACGACCACAGGGCTTGGCTCCTCACGGCAACAGATCCCGAGGGCGAATGGACGGTGCGTCGCCTCTCGCGCAACTACTACGACCCGGGCCTCCTCTTCGACGGCGGCAAGGTCTATATCGTCTGCGGCATCAACCACCTCCAGATGTGTGAACTCGACAAGGACTTCAACCTCCTGAATGAGCAGGAGGTTGTCGTTCGCGAAGGCAGCGGAATGGAGGGCAGCCACCTCTACAAGATAGGCGACTACTATTATATATATGCCACATACGGCGGCTGGCCGAGCGGTCAGACCGTGTTCCGCTCGAAGAACATCTTTGGTCCCTACGAAGAGCGTGTGCTCGTGGAGAAGTGGTACGACGGGAAGCCCAACACCATCCACCAGGGAGCGCTCATCGAGGACACGGGCGGCAAGTGGTGGACCATCATGCAGGAAGACCTCGGCGCCTTAGGTCGCTTCCCTAACCTGCAGCCCGTGGAGTGGCAAGACGGCTGGCCCGTCGTGGGCATGAACGGCAAGCCATACGCCAGCTTCACCGAACGCATTCCGCGTCCGGCGAGTGACGGCAAGAACATCAACCGCCTGCCTCGCAGCGACGACTTCAGCGAGCCGATGCTCGGGATGCAATGGCAATGGAACCACTATCCGGCCAAGGGAGCCTGGAGCCTCACCGAGCGTCCCGGCTGGCTGCGGCTGCGGACCGTCGGCATCGCCGAGCGTCTGCCTCAGGCCCAAGGCATGCTCACCCAGCGCATCTTTGCCGATACGGAAGGCGCCACGACTGCAACCGTCCGCCTCGACGTCAGTCATCTGGGGGAAGGCGACCGTGCCGGCATCTGCATCTTCCAGGACCCATACGCCATGCTCTGCGTGGAGCGGACCCCCTCTGACTCCCTCTTAAAAGGGGAGGACTCCCTCACTTTAAGAGAGGGCAGGGGAGGGTCAGCCTATCAACTTGTTTGGTGCAAGGACGAGGTTCACAAAGCCGTAGGCACGGACCCCCCAACCCCCTTTAGGGGGAGTCTTTCGCGGCAGGAACTCCCCCTAAAGGGGGATGGGGGGTCTGTGATTGTTTATCTCCGTGCCTCTATCCGTTACGGCGAGAACAAGGCCCGCTTCCAGTACTCCCTCGACGGCAAGACCTGGGAACCCTTCGGCGGCGAGACACAGCAGTCGTTCAACCTCTCTGTCTTCGTCGGCTCGCGCTTCGGCATCTTCTGCTACGCCACCAAGCAACAAGGCGGCTATGCCGACTTCGACTGGATTTCGACGGAGCCTTAGCCTTCAGGAAGCGACTGACCATGAGGTGTACACCACTCGGTGTGACACCACTTGGTGTACATCAATGGGCATCGCTTTGTGTGCTTATGTTCAATAGGTTGGTTAATTAATGTTAATGTTTACCACTTGGTGTACAACTTATTTGTTTACATCCTAAAATCCGCAACTAATAGTTTTGGATGCTAAATTTTCCTATCAGCCCCTCCATTTGGCGATTATTTTGCCATTAGCGGTGATGATTTGTGATGTTTGTGACCAAATTCCCCTTACCCCAATAAGCATTGCAGGGGCTTTATGCTGTCGATAACCCTCGAAGTTGAATTCTCAGCCGTCAGCGAGTGCAAAAGATTTCTGATATGAGTGGTTGTGAGTATAGATGTTCAGTTCATAGTGTCTGGCCGTCCTTATCCATTTGGCAGGCACGCTGATGAACTTGAAAACGAAGGCCTTGATCCTGCTGCACTTTTTCAGTCCGAAGGCTTTCGTGTCAAGCCTGCCCATGAGGAACTTGTAGAAGTTGCGTATGATTGCTGTCAGCAGCAGGAACACGGTGTTCTCTGCCATAAAGGACTTGGGTAGCCTTGCCCATCCGAAGCCATTGTTCATGTCGTCAAAGATCCGTTCCTTTCCACCTCTGAGGTTGTAGAACTCCCTCCACGCAGTCACCGCCACAGAAATAGACGCTTGACAGCGAACCTACTATTTCGCTGTACTGATAGCCGTATGACGTACACCGCAGACCCAGCACTTCGTCGATAATGGGGCCGATGTAACGCGAAAAAAGCTCTCTTACGTGAAATATTCCTCCAAAAGGAGTGATTTTCTCAGATTTTATTTGTATCTTTGCCATGTCATTGATGATTTTTCTTGTCTTGAATTGCAGCACTAAGGTAAGTGAAAAATCTGACATGGCAAAATCCTGGGCAACTTTTTGTTGCTCATGAACTTATAAACAAAGTTAAACTAAAGTGTTGCGGAATTTACGTATGAAAAAAAGTAGACTATGGATGCTTGCAGCCATCCTTCTTTGCTGCACAATGGCTGTTCTGACCAGCTGTAAGAGTAAATCAACTGCCGACCTCGTGGTCTATGGCAAGATTTTCACTTCCGACAACAATCAGATTGTTGAAGCCTTCGCTGTGAAGGATGGCAAGTACATCTATGTTGGCGACAAGGCTGGAGCCGAGGTCTTTATTGAGGAAGGTAAGACCGAGGTCATCGATTACACTGGCAAGGGACTCGTGATGCCCGGCTGCGGCAATGGTCACGCCCACTACGCTTCAGGCTTTGCCATTCAGACAGTAGGAACGATGGTTAGTCCAAAAGACGATGCGAATAAGTTCCTGACGGAAATTCTTCCTGCTGCAGTCAAGAAGGCTAGGGACTCAGGTGCCAAGGCTATCTTTGGCTTCGGCTGGAACATGGTTTCCTTCCAGAAAAACATGCCTACCCGCCAGCAACTGGATGCTGTATGCAGCGACATACCTATCTATTTTGCCGACGATGAAGCCCACAAAGGGTTGGCGAACAGCGTCCTGTTGGTCAAGGCCGGCATTATGAAGGAAGACGGTACACCGCTCAAGAGAGAGATACGTGGGAGTGTGATTCAAATAGGTTCCGACGGTACGCCCACAGGCTTCCTGAAAGAGCAGGAAGGCACCTACACACGCTCCTTCTTGGACAACGAGAACCTCTTTTCCGTTGACATCGCATCGGCAAATATGGCTGAAATCGAAAAATTGTTGCTGTCGGAGGGCTATACGATGTATCAGGACGGCTGGTCATCCTATTTCTACAACTCCAGTCTCTATCAGGCAGCCCAGCAGCGTGACCAGGCTGGTGACATGCGTTTTGTGTTGGGATTGTGCTACGAGATTGAGAGTTGGATGGATGTGGATGAGGCTATGGCGAAGGCAAGTGACGTTCAGAAGTTTGCTTCTACTCATGTAAAACCCAACTGGATAAAACTCTTTATAGACGGTACGGTGGAAAGCGGCACAGGATTTGTAGAGCCATTGTATCCCGACGGGCATCAGGGCAGCGAAAACTGGTCGGAAGAGGAACTGACAGACATCACGCGCAAGGCAAACGCAAAGGGCCTGACCATGCACATACATGCCATGGGCAACAAGGGCGTCAATCGCGTTGTCAATGCCTACATCAATGGTGGAAAGGATGAGATGCGCAATACGCTGGTACATGTGTATGGTGTCAATCCTGAGGATTACAAGCGTATGGCAGACCATAACATATATGTCACCTCAGGTATGCTCTGGCATCATCGCGACACGGAACTGCGAGACGAACTGAATCGCACGCTGCCTGAAGGTATGAAGGACAAGGGCTTCCCCCTGAAATCATTCTTCGACCACGGTGTCAATGTATCTTCACACTCAGACTTCCCTGCAACGACCGGCAGTCCTGACGACCCCTTCGGCATCATGGAGATTACAGTCACGGGTCTCTATCACGCCGAAGAAGGGCAGCCTTGGTGGACGGAAGAGCTGCTGACCCGCGAACAGGCCCTTACTGCTCTTACCATTAATGTGGCCAAGCAGATGTTCATCGAGAATGAGCGCGGCAGCATCAGCACCGGCAAGTATGCTGACTTCCTGCTTGTCAACAAGGATGTGCTCACCTGTCCGGCGAATGAGATTCACACGGCCAAGCCGGCTGCTACCTACTTCGAAGGCAAGAAGGTGTTTGAAAGGGAATCACCAAATCAAAAATAAATCGAAAACACAATAGGGACTCTTTTGTGTCCCAAGATAATTGTGTTACCTTTGTATTCCTCACGGGTACATTCATGGGTGTATAGACACCAGGCATGATATAGAAAACTGCTGTTCATTCTTGTACATTTGTTTGTGGTTATTCAAATATACAAAATTTACAGCGGTTTTCTTCTTCTATAGTATCACTTTATCACTCGAAATGTCGGATGAACCTCTTTTATTGACATTTTAATTCTTTAGTTGTCGTTTTAAGGCATACAACCCCGATTTTTTTCGGGTCTGACAGCAAATTTTTCTTCAATTTATGCACCACTTTTTTCATTTTTCATACCTTTGTACACCAGAAACGAAATAAAATTCAACCAATGAGACTTGGAATAGCCGCGCGAGTTTGACCCCCGAGGGCAAGCGACGATGACCCTGGCGAGCAAAAAAACATTGACCCTTTACGGCAAAATAAAAATGACCCCTGAAAACAATTGCTGTTTCAGGGGCTTTTTGTAGTTTTGTGTTACCGTCCTGACTGGCGGATAAACGTTAAACTACAGAATTCAATGACAAAGTTAACCTAAAATCCGCAACTAATAGTCATGCGGACTAATTTTGGCGCAACCGACAAACCCTGTGGAGTGCGTATAGTAGTCGCTAACCCAAAAACATGTTGCTAAACGGTACATAATTGCAAAAAAGTTATTACCTTTGCACCATGAATCGTAGCAGCAATATAAATATGTACGAGGGCCTTG